>NZ_JBFAMM010000004.1:0-397735 GCF_040656535.1 Streptomyces sp. NPDC049887
CGCGCGCCCACGAGACCGGTCGGGCGCGCGGCCGCCGACCGCCGACGGCCGGCCGCGGCTCACGCGAGCCGGACCTCGTTCCCCCTTGCGTGCAGTGTCACCCCGGCCTCGCCGACCGACACCCGCGTCGGCGCTAGGCCCGCGGGCAGCTCCGGTACGACGAGCTCCCGGCCGGCGAAGGCCGCCGAGATCCGGGGGCCGGCCGGATCGACCGGCTGGCCCGCGAACGACGCCGAGACGGGCACGACGGTGATGGTGCGCCCGGTCAGCCGCGGCTCGGCCACCACGGTCAACGGAAGGCCCAGGACCTCGCGGTCCACACGCAGCCGGCCGTCCCCGTCCGCCGAGAGCGTGGCGCCGTCCCCGAGACCCGCCCCCAGGGAATCGAAGGGCGCGGTGAAGCGTGCGTCCGCGGACGCGGCCGTGTATCCGCCGCCGGTCCCGGTGACCTCGCGCAGCTCCACCGACGCCCGGACCGCCCGGCCCTCCTTGGTCACGGCGTCCGCCTCCACGGCGATCTCCGGAAAGGTTCCCCGCGCCGCGCTCAGCAGAAAGGGGAAACCGCCGATGCTGACCCGCGGAGCGCCGACCAGCGACTCCTGCCGTGCGGCGATCCGTTCCGCGAGCCGCTTCTCGGCCACGGTCGCGGAGAGGCGGTCGACGGCCGGCAGCGCCAGGAGCAGCACCGCCGTCACGAGTGCCGTCCACAGCAGAAGTCGCCGCCGGCCGTCCGCCGGGCGCCGCGTCATGACGCGCTCCGGGCGTCCACGAGCGGCGTGTCGCCGGCCGGGGCGGAGGGTGGCGGCACGGTACCGGCGTGGCCGTCGTCCTCGATGGCCAGCCGCGGCAGCAGCCGGTCCAGGGCGCCGGGCAGCCACCAGTTCGCCCGGCCGAGCAGGACCATCGTGGACGGCACGAGCACGCCGCGCACGACGGTGGCGTCGAACGCGACCGCCGTGGCCAGGCCGATGCCGAACATCTTCACGACGGGGTCGTCGGACAGCAGGTAGCCGAGGAAGACGCTGACCATGATCAGCGCCGCGGAGGTGATGATCCGGCCCGTGCCGGAGAGCCCGGAGATCACCGCGCCCCGGTTGTCCCCGTCGCGCAGATAGGCGGCGCGCACGGCACTCAGCAGGAAGACCTCGTAGTCCATGGCCAGTCCGAACAGCACGGCGAACATCAGCAGCGGGACGTATCCCGGGATCGGTACCGGACCTTCGAGCCCGACCAGCGTCGCACCCCACCCCCACTGGAAGAGCGCGGTGAGCACGCCGTAGGCCGCTGCGACCGACACCAGGTTCATCAGTGCGGCCTTCACCGCGACGACCGGGGAGCGGAAGGCCACGAGCAGGAGCAGCGCGGCGACGGCGAGCACGAAGCCGACGACCAGGGGCATCCGCGCGGACAGCCGTTCGTTCAGATCGGCCTGGGCGGCCGTGGCCCCGCCCACATGGGTCACCAGGCCGGTGCCCCCGGTCGCGCCGGGCAGGGTCTCGTCGCGCAGCCGGTGCACCAGGGCGACCGTGTCCGGGTCGGCCGGTGCGGTGGTGGGCGTGACCTGCCAGCGCACCCGAGTGGTGCTCGCGTCCAGCTGGGCGGGCCCGACGGACGCGACGCCGTCCGTCGCGCGCAGGGCGGCGGACACGGCCGTGATCCGGGCGTCGTCGGGGCCGGAGGCGGGCGAGGGCAGTGAGGACACGACCTGGAGCGGCCCGTTGGCGCCCGGACCGTAGGCAGCGGCCAGCCGGTCGTACGCGGTGCGGCTCGCCGTGCCGACGGCCTTGTCGCCCGCGTCCAGCTGACCGAACGTCAACTGACTTGCCGGGGCGGCGAGTACGCCGGTCAGGACCAGTGCGCCCAGCAGGCAGCGCCACGGCCGGGACGCGACGAACGCGGCGATCCGGCCCCAGCCGGCCGGAGCGCCCCCGGAGCCGGGGTGCGCCTGCGGCGGCCGCGGTCGGGCCGTGGGGGCTTCGAGGTGCTCCCCGTCGGGCCCGGTGCCGGCGTCGATGCGTTCCCCCCGGCCCGCTGACCGCTCCTCCCGTGCGTGCCGGTCCTCCCGTGTGTCCCGCGTGTCCCGTGTGTCCCGTGTGTCCCGTGTGTCCCGGGTGTGCCGCTCCGCCCGGACGGCTCCGTCCGTACTCGCGTCCCGCTCCGCCCGCGCGCGGCGTCCCTCCCGTGCCTTCCGTCCCTTCCGCGCCCGGGGGGTGAGACGAGGGCCGAGCAGCGACAGCACGGCGGGCAGCAGGGTGAGCGTCGCAGCCATGGCGACCAGCACGGCGATGCCCGGCGCGAGCGCCAGCGCGTGCAGCAGGGGAAGCCCGCCCAGCGCGAGCCCGGCGAGCGCGGCGACGACCGCACCGCCCGCGAACACCACCGCCTTGCCGGAGCCGGCCGTGGTGCGCGCCGCCGCGTCCTCGACGCCCACCCCGGCCGCGAGCAGCTCACGGAACCGGGTCAGGCAGAAGAGCGTGTAGTCGATGCCGACTCCGAGGCCGATCATCGCCGCGATGGTCGCCCCGGAGGACGGCATGTCCATCAGATGGCCGGCCAGGCCGACCAGGCAGAGGGACGCGCCCAGCCCGACCGCTCCCGTGAGCAGGGGGACCCCGGCCGCGACCAGGCTCCCGAACCCCAGCGCGAGCACGACGAACGCGGCCGCGAGGCCGATGATCTCGCTGTGGCCGGTGGAGCCCTTGTCCGCCGCCGCTGCGAGGTCGCCGCCGGCCGTCACCTCGATCCCCGCGCGGGTCGCGGGCGCGGCGGCGTCCGTGACGGCACGGGTCGTCTCCGGGGTGATGTCCCGGCCGCCGACGTCGAGTTCGACCGTCAGCCGTCCCGTGCGGCCGTCGGCGGCGAGACCGCCGCCGGCCGGTTCGTACGGGGTGGTCACGGCCACGACGTGGTCGACGCCCTCGATGGCCCGCGCCGCCTCCTCGACGGCTCCGCGTTGCGCGGCGGAGGTGAGCGGCGCGACGTCGGCCGGTGCGTGGAGGACCACGGGCTGACGGCCGGAGGCCGCGTCGGCGAAGGCCCCGGTCGTGTCGCGCGCCGCCTGGCTGTCGCTGCCCGGGATGGTCACGGCCTCACTGGTGACCCTTCCGAAGGTGCCGACGGCGGAGACCAGGACGATGAGCAGTAGCAGCCAGGCGGCCACGGTCCGTTTCGGTCTGCGGGCGCACCAGCGCCCTGTGGCCAGGAGCATGGGGGAAGCCGTCCCTCTCGTGCGTCGGGCCGACGGGGCCCTCTCGTGCGGCGGCCCTGGATGGGCTCGGAGTTATTGCACTCGGTGTGCAAGCGGCACGGTTGCATCGCGAGTGCAACAATGTCAACGCAAGGATGGGAGGAACCGAGGTGAACCAGTCGGACCGGCGGGCGCCGGATCACGCCGGTGCAGGTGGAGGCGCACGTCCCGGGGCCGGTGGCGGGCCGGCGCGGGACGGTCGCACCGAGCGCGGCCGCCGGACCAGGGAGAAGATCGCCGACGCGATGCTCGCGCTGCTCGACGAAGGGGAGACGCAGTTCCCCGCGGACCGGGTGGCCGAGCGGGCCGGAGTGTCGCGGCGCCTGGTCTTCCACCACTTCGCCGACATGGGGCAGCTCCAGGACACGGCCATCGCCCGGCGGCTCGACCAGCTGGCCGCGCGGATCGGGCCCCTGCCGACCGACGGGCCGAGGGAGGTGAGGGTGGCCGCGCTCGTCGAGCAGCGTGCCCGCATCCTGGAGTGGATCACGCCGGCCCGGCTGACGATGATGCGGCTGGAGAACCCGTCCGAGCGGGTCGGGTCCGCCATCCGCCAGGTGCTCGACTTCGCCCGCAGCCGGCTGACCGAGGTCTTCGCCGAGGAACTGGACCGGCTGACCGGGGAACGCCGGGCCGACCTGCTCAACGGGCTGGACGCGGTGACCACATGGGGTGCCTGGTACCACTGGCGCAGCGGCGGGCTCGACCCGGATGCCGCCCGCCGCACGATGGAGGCCACGGTGCACGCGCTGCTCGCCGCGACCGACCGCACACCCGCGCCGGACCGGGCAGGCCCGGCGGGCGCCGCGGACGGTCGCCCGCCCGCACCCGGCCCGGTGGCGGACGACGGTCCGTTCCCGCCCCCTGCCCAGGCCCAGTGCCCGCCCCCCGCCCCCTGATCTCACTCATCGGTCCCGGATCTCAGATCCGGGAACCGTCCGCCTATTCTCGTCCTCATGCTGACCATCACCCAGGACCTCTACGACCGGATCGTCGCCCACGCCCGCGAGGACCACCCCGACGAGGCGTGCGGCGTGGTCGCGGGGCCCGTCGGGAAGGGGCGGCCCGAGCGTTTCGTCCCCATGCTCAACGCCGCCCGTTCGCCCACGTTCTACGAGTTCGACTCGTCGGACCTGCTGAAGCTCTACCGGGAGATGGACGACCGGGACGAGGAGCCGGTGATCATCTACCACTCGCACACGGCGACCGAGGCGTACCCGTCGCGCACCGACATCTCCTACGCCAACGAGCCCGGCGCCCACTACGTGCTCGTCTCCACGGCGGACGCCGACGACGCCGGCCCGTTCCAGTTCCGCTCCTTCCGGATCCTCGACGGCGAGGTCACCGAGGAGGAGATCCGGGTCGTCGAGGCGTACTGAGGCCGAAATTCCACCAGGCGAACAGATCAGGTCCATGATGCGAGATCACATGCCGGGGGGCGGATCGGGAATCGTTACGATGACCGCATGGTTTCCCACGACGTGAGCGAGAAGACGCCGGGCACGACGCTGCTCGTGGCGCGACTGCACGTCGACCTGTGCCGCCTGGCCAGCGCCATCTGTACGCGCTGCGCGGACAGCCGTACGGCCTGAGCCCACGGCCCACGAGCGCAGCAGCCTGCACCAGCCCCTGCGCGGGGGCCCAGCCGCGCGCCCTTACGCAACGCCCCTTACGCCCCTCCCGACAGGAGCCCATGCCATGGCCATCGAGGTCCGCATCCCGACCATCCTCCGCACCTACACCGACGGCGCCAAGGCCGTCGAGGGCAGCGGGGACACGCTCGCCGAGCTGTTCGCCGACCTCGAGACCCGGCACCCCGGAATCCAGGCCCGGATCGTGGACGAGGCGAACGGCCAGCAGCTGCGCCGCTTCGTGAACGTGTACCTGAACGACGAGGACGTCCGCTTCCTCGACGGCATCACCACCAAGCTGTCCGACGGCGACAGCGTGACGATCCTGCCGGCCGTCGCCGGCGGTATGGCCTGATCGGCCGGATCACCCCATGCGCTACGACTCCCCGCTCGCCGCGGTCGGCAACACCCCGCTCGTCCGGCTGCCCCGGCTGTCCCCGTCCGAGGACGTCCGCATCTGGGCCAAGCTGGAGGACCGCAACCCGACCGGCTCGGTCAAGGACCGCCCCGCGCTCCACATGATCGAGCAGGCCGAGAAGGACGGCCGCCTCACGCCCGGCTGCACGATCCTGGAGCCGACCAGCGGGAACACCGGCATCTCGCTGGCGATGGCGGCCAGGCTCAAGGGCTACCGGATCGTCTGCGTCATGCCGGAGAACACGAGCGAGGAGCGCCGGCAGCTCCTCGCGATGTGGGGCGCCGAGATCGTCCCGTCGCCGGCGGCGGGCGGCTCCAACACGGCCGTGCGCGTGGCCAAGGAACTCGCCGCGCAGAATCCGTCGTGGGTGATGCTCTACCAGTACGGCAACCCGGACAACGCGGGTGCCCACTACGCCACCACCGGCCCGGAGATCCTCGCCGACCTCCCGTCGATCACCCACTTCGTCGCGGGTCTCGGCACCACCGGCACCCTCATGGGCGTCGGCCGCTTCCTGCGCGAGCACAAGCCCGATGTGAAGATCGTCGCCGCGGAGCCCCGGTACGACGACCTCGTCTACGGGCTGCGCAACCTCGACGAGGGCTTCGTCCCCGAGCTGTACGACGCGTCCGTCCTCACCACCCGCTTCTCGGTCGGCTCGGCCGACGCCGTCACCCGTACCCGCGAGCTCCTCCAGCAGGAGGGCATCTTCGCGGGGGTCTCCACCGGTGCGGCGCTGCACGCGGCGATCGGTGTGGGCCGGAAGGCGCAGAAGGCGGGGGAGAGCGCGGACATCGTCTTCATCGTGGCCGACGGCGGCTGGAAGTACCTCTCCACGGGCGTCTACACGGCCCCGACGACCCAGGCGGCGGTGGAAGCCCTCCAGGGCCAGCTCTGGGCCTGACGCCCCGGCCGGCGGGCATGCCCCCCGCGCCGTCGGGCACCCGCCCGGGCGCGCGGAGGGCTCGGGCGCGCGCCCGGACGTCACCGCGGTGCCGACGCCCCCGGTACCGGGGAGCCGGTCCGGCCCCGTGGAGGCGTCGGGGCGCCCGGACGGCGTCACAGGTGGCGCAGCTGGTCCCACAACAGCGGGTCCACCGCACCCACCCGCCGGCGGAAGTCCCGCACCCGGACCTCGCGGAGTTCGTCCGTCTCCAGGAAGCTCGGACGCCCGTGCGCGTCGCCGACCGTGCCCGGGGGGAGCGGGATCACGCCCGGACGCTCGTCGTGGTAGCGACTGGTGATCTTGGCGACGCGTGCCGCGCCGCCGTGCACGGCGAGGACCAGGCAGGGGCGGTCCTTGGATCCGGGCCCGTCCTCGAACGGGACGTCCGCCCACCAGATCTCGCCCGGTTGCGGCCGCCGCTCCGGTCCCGGACGCGCGGCGCCCTCCGCCGGCCCGCCGCGCCGTCCGCCAGGGACGCGCCCCCGCGGCCTCGTCGGCACCCTGCCCGGTGGTCTTCCGCCGGGCCTCCCCGCCCGGCCGCCCGGCCTCACCCGGGTCACGGCCGCCAGCAGCGCGACCGCCACCACCGCGCCCAGCGCGAGCCACCATGACGTGTCCATACCCCAGACGGTACCGGCGCGCATCCCGGGCCGCGCGCGTCGTGCGCCCGCCGTCACGCGTCGTCCTATCCGGTGACAGGGCAGGTGAGTTCCCCCACAACGGGTACGTGCGAAGGAGCGCCCAACCCTTTCGCGCCTTACGCTCGACGCACCGCACGACCTCCCCTGCGCACGCCTCGGCACCCCGTTACCCGCCCACGTTCCCCGTCCACCGGACGACCGTCCACGGAGGTTCAAGCTCCATGAAGCTCACCGTCGTCGGCTGCTCAGGGTCGTTCCCGTCCGCGGAATCGGCCTGCTCGAGCTACCTCGTAGAGGCCGACGGCTTCCGGCTGCTCCTCGACATGGGCAACGGCGCCCTCGGTGAGCTGCAGCGCCACATCGGTCTCTACGACCTCGACGCCGTCTTCCTGAGCCATCTGCACGCGGACCACTGCATCGACATGTGCGCGTACTTCGTGGCCCGCTACTACCGCCACGACGGCGGCCGCTGCGACGCCATCCCGGTGTACGCACCGGAGGGCGCGGAGCAGCGGCTCACCACCGCGTACGCCGACACCCCCTCCGACAAGTCGATGAGCGAGGTCTTCGACTTCCACACCCTCAAGCCGGGCGCCTTCGAGATCGGGCCCTTCTCCGTGCGCACCGAGAAGGTCGCGCACCCCGTCGACACCTTCGCCATCCGGATCGAGCACGGCGGCCGCTCCCTGACGTACTCCGGCGACACGGGCGTCTGCGACCCCCTGGTCGACCTCGCCGACGGCACGGACCTCTTTCTCTGCGAGGCGGCCTTCACCCACGGCAAGGAGGACATCCCGGACCTCCATCTCAACGGCCGCGAGGCGGGCGCCCACGCAGCCCGTGCGCGGGCCGGGCGCCTCGTGCTCACCCACATCCCGCCGTGGACGGACGCCGAGCGCAATCTCGCGGACGCGCGAGACGTCTTCCGGGGCCCCGTGGAACTGGCGGCCCCGGGCGCGGTCTACGAGCTGTGAGGCGCATCGGGCCGCGGGGCACCACCGTTCCCGCCGCCCGATGCGGAGATCCACTCCGCAGGCCGGGAGCGACACCTCCCGTTAAACTCGCATAGAAGCGACACATCGTCCTGATCTGCGAGGAAACATGGCCGATGACGTCAAGGACACCCTCCCTCCTCCGCCCAGCTCGCACAGCCGGGAAGGGCCCGGAGAGCTGAAGCACAACGCGATCGGCTTCCTCGACGCGCTCGTCATCGGCATCAACTCGACCTCGCCCGCGTACTCGCTGGCCGCGGTCATCGGCTCGGTGGTGGCACTCGTCGGCGTCTACGCGCCCGGCGTGGTGCTCGCCTCCTTCGTGCCGATGCTGCTGATCGCATCGGCCTTCTTCTACCTCAACCGGGTCGACCAGGACTGCGGCACGACCTTCTCCTGGGTCACCCGCGCCATGGGGCCCTGGGCCGGCTGGTTCGGGGGCTGGGCGATCATGATGACCGGCGTGCTCGTCGTCGGCTCGCTCGCCGACGTGGCCGTCGGCTTCGGGCTGCTCACCGTGGGACTCGACAGCTGGGCGGCCAACGACCTCGTACGCCAGCTGCTCGCCGTGCTGCTCATCCTCGTGATGACCGCCATCTGCGTCATCGGCACCGAGGCCTCGGCACACGTCCAGAACGTGCTCATCCTCGCCCAGGTGGCGTCGCTGCTCGCGTTCGCCGTCGTGGCCGTCTACCGCGTGTACGCGGGCACCAGCTCGCTCGGCGCCGTCGAACCGCAGATCACCTGGCTCGATCCCTTCGCGGCGGGCGGTGCCGCACTGACCGCCGGTCTGCTGCTCGGCGTCTTCATGTACTGGGGCTGGGAGTCGGCGGTCAACCTCACCGAGGAGGTCAAGAACTCCGCAAGCGCCCCCGGAAGGGCCGGCATCTGGTCGACGGTCATCCTGCTGGGCACGTACCTCTCGGTCACCATCGCGGTCGTCGCCTTCGCCGGCCCCGCCTACCTCGCCGAGAACGCCGCAGAGGAGGAGTTCATCTTCGCCTCCCTCGCCCGGCAGGTCCTGGGCGGCTGGGACTGGCTCGTGCTGCTGGCCGTGTCCACGTCCGCGCTCGCCTCGACCCAGACGACGATCATCCCGGCATCCCGGACGGGGCTCTCCATGGCACGGCGCGGTGCGCTGCCCGCCGCCCTCGCCCGGATCCACCCCCGCTTCCGCACGCCCCACGTCAGCACCTGGGCCGTCGCGGTCGTCGCCGTCGTCTGGTACCTCGTCGTCAGCCAGATCAGCGAGAACGCCCTGCTCGACTCGCTCACGGCCCTCTCACTGCTCATCGCGTTCTACTACGCCCTCACCGGCATCGCCTGCGCCGTCTACTACCGTCGCCATCTCACCGAGAGCGTGCGCAACTTCCTGCTCATCGGCCTCGGACCGGTGATCGGTGCCGTGCTGCTGCTGTGGCTGCTGGTGGAGTCCGTCGTCGACATGTCCGACCCGGCCAACTCCTACAGCGGCGCCTCGTGGTTCGGGCTCGGCCCGCCGCTCGTCATCGGCATCTTCATCGTCGTGGTGGGACTGTTCATCATGTTCGGCCGCCGGCTCACGAGCGACCGCTTCTGGCACGAGCGCCCGAGCGTCTGCGACCCCGACCTCGCACGCGGCACCACCGGCACCGGCACCGGCAAGGGCAGCGGAGGGGACGGCGGCCGGAGCGGATCCGGAGGGCCGTGAGATGCCCGTCGTCCTCGGATACGACGAGTCGCCCGGCTCCGTGCGGGCACTGCGGGTGGCCATCGAGGTGGCCGCCGCCTTCGGCGAGCCGCTCGTCATGGTCTTCGGCGCGGCGCCCCCGGGCACGCTCGGCGAGGAGTACCGGACCCATCTGGAGGCCATTCGCCAGTCCGGCCGGACCGCCCTCGCCCACGCGGTCGCCGCGGCCGACGCCGCGGGCGTACCCACGGCGGTCGAGATCCTCGACCAGGGACCGGCGGAGGCGCTGCTCGACGCCGCCGACCGCCACGACGCGCGCGTCATCGTCGTCGGCAGCTACGGGGAGAGCCCACTGCGCGGCGCCCTCCTGGGCTCGACCCCGCACAAGCTGCTGCACATCTCACGAGTCCCGGTGCTGTGCGTACCGGCCGCGGAGTCCTGATCGAGCGGACGGGCCCGGAGCGCGACGGGAAGGGCCGGTGGGCAGGCGAGGAGCGGACCCGGAGTCCACGTGCGGACCCCCGCGCTCCGTAGGGGAGTGCGGGGGTCCGTGTGCGTCCCGGCGCGACCGCCGGGTGGCCCGGCTGCCACACGGCGGTCGTGACTGCTACTTGGCCTCGGCCCTTTCGAGTTCGGCCAGTTCCTCGTCGGACTCGCGGCCCGGCGTCGGGAGGTTGAACCTGGTGATCGCGAAGCGGAAGACCACGTAGTAGACGACCGCGAAGCACAGACCGATCGGGATGATCAGCCATGGGTTCGTCGCCTTGTTCCAGCCCAGACCGAGGTCGATCAGGCCGGCGGAGAAGGTGAAGCCCGCATGGACGCCGAACATCCAGGTCACGGCCATCGAGACGGCGGTGAGGACCGCATGGATCGCGTAGAGCAGCGGCGCGATGAACATGAAGGAGAACTCGATCGGCTCGGTCACGCCGGTGACGAACGACGTCAGGGCGAGCGACAGCATCATGCCGGTGACTGCCTTGCGGCGCTCCGGGCGGGCCGAGTGCGCGATGGCCAGGGCTGCGGCGGGGAGACCGAACATCATGATCGGGAAGAAGCCCGTCATGAACAGTCCGGCCTCCGGGTCGCCGGCGAAGAAGCGGTGCAGGTCGCCGTGGACGACCTCACCTGCGGCGTTCGTGAAGTCGCCGATCTGGAACCAGGCGACGGTGTTCACGAACTGGTGCATACCGATCGGGATCAGTGCGCGGTTGATCAGGCCGAACAGTCCCGCGCCGCCGGCGCCCAGCCCCGTCATCCACTCGCCGAAGTGGGAGATGACGCTGCCGACCGGTTCCCAGGCGAGGCCGAAGAAGACACCGGCGACCACGCCGACGAAGGCCATGATGATCGGCACGAGGCGGCGGCCGTTGAAGAAGCCGAGCCAGTCCACCAGCCTCGTGCGGTGGAAGCGCTGCCACAGGACCGCGGACAGCAGACCCATGATGATGCCGCCGAGGACGCCGGGGTCGTTGTACGTCGCGGCGACGTCGACGCCCTTGTTGGCGGTGGTGTTGACCACGGCCTCGGTCACCGGGAACGCGGTGAGGACGTTCTTGTAGACGAGGAAGCCGACGAGGGCCGCGAGCGCGGTGGACCCGTCCGACTTCTTCGCGAAACCGATCGCCACGCCTATGCAGAACAGCAGGGGCAGGTTGGCGAAGACGGCCTCGCCGGCGGTCGCGAACACCGAGGCGACCTTGTCCCAGCCGAGGCCGTCCTTGCCGAAGACATCCTGCTGGCCGAGGCGCAGCAGGATGCCTGCCGCCGGCAGCACGGCGATGGGCAGCTGCAGGCTGCGGCCCACCTTCTGCAGGCCCTGGAACAGGCCGGAGCCCCATTTCTTGGCGGGTGGCGCCGTGTCGACGGTGGCCGTGGTCACAACTTCCTCCAGTGGGCAGGGCGCCGCCCGGCACCGGGGGAGAGGGGGACGGCGGCGACTAGGGGAACGCGGTGGTATGGACCGCATGGTCTACACCAGTCAGAGGTGTAGACCAGTTGTAGCACGTGAGGGAAAGATAAGGAACCTGCGATTCCCGGGGGCCTCGGCCGCCCGCCCGGAGACCTCGCCGCCACCCTGCCTGCGCAAGCGGGTACCGCTCGCGGTCGCTCGCCGGCTGCCGCTACTCGGTGACCTTGCGCTCCATCTCCTCGCCGATCTCGTCCGGCTCTCGCCCCGGCGTCCTGATGTCGAACCTGGTGATCGCGAAGCGGAAGATCGCGTAGTACACCGCCGCGAAGGCCAGGCCGATCGGGACGATCAGCCACGGCTTCGTCGCCAGGCCCCAGTTGATCGCGTAGTCGATGACACCCGCCGAGAACGAGAAGCCGTCCTTGACGCCCAGCGCCCAGGTGACGGCCATCGAGACGCCCGTGAGCACGGCGTGGATCGCGTACAGCACCGGCGCGACGAACATGAACGAGTACTCCAGCGGCTCCGTGATCCCCGTGACGAACGACGTCAGCGCCGCCGACATCATCAGCCCGCCCACCTCGGCCCGCCGGTGCGGCTTCGCACAGTGCGTGATCGCCAGTGCCGCCGCCGGGAGGGCGAACATCATGATCGGGAAGAAGCCCGTGGTGAACAGGCCCGCGTTCGGGTCCCCGTTAAGGAACATGTTGATGTCGCCGTGCACCACCGTGCCGTCGGGCTTGGTGTACGAGCCGAACTGGAACCACAGCGGTACGTTCAGGAACTGGTGCAGCCCCACCACCAGCAGCGCACGGTTCGCCACGCCGAAGATGCCGGCGCCCCACGAGCCCAGGTCCTGCAGCCAGTTGCTGAAGCTCTCCAGTGCTCCGCCGACCGGCGGCCAGACCCACAGGCACAGCGCCGCGAACGCGATCGCGACGAACGACATGATGATCGGCACGAGTCGGCGCCCGTTGAAGAAGCCGAGCCAGTCCACCAGCCTGGTGCGGTGGTAGCGCTGCCAGATGTAGGCGGTCATCAGGCCCATCACGATCCCGCCGAACACACCCGGGTTCTGGTACGTGAAGGCCGCCACCGAACCGTCCACGGCCCGGCAGCCGGTGGCCACCGGGGTCGCGGGGTCGATGCACTCCTCGGGGAACTCCCGGATCACGCCGTAGTACACGAGGAAACCCGCCACCGCGGCCAGCGCCGTCGAGCCGTCCGCCTTCTTCGCCATGCCGATGGCGACGCCCACGCAGAAGAGCATCGGCAGTCCCAGGCCCGAGTCCAGCAGCGCACCGCCGGCCCCGTCCATCACCTTGGCGAGGTTCGTCCAGCCGAGACCCTGGTCGCCGAAGACGTCCGGCTGGCCGAGGCGGTTGAGGATGCCGGCCGCGGGCAGCACGGCGATGGGGAGCTGCAGGCTGCGCCCCATCTTCTGGAGCCCCTGGAACGACCTGTGCCGCCACGTCTGCCGCGGTACGGCCGCGCTCTCGGTGGTCATCGGCGTCCTCCCGGAAGTCGCCTGGTTTGGCAGGTGTCGCAGACTGGTGTAGACCAGTCCTCGTACGGCTCCGGTCCGGTCCCGGATTCCCCGCGGCCCGATCGAGGTCCGTGGCGGAGGCGGGTCGCCGGTGATCGTCATCATTCGACAGGTGGCGGTTCCTCGCTCATGAAGATGGGCCAACCGTGCATTACCGTGACGAAACGGACCGACGGTGGGCCGAGGCAGCTCCGAGCGCCCCGAACGGGCCTCTCGAACGCAGGGAGAAAGACATGGCCAGCAAGGCTGAGAAGATCGTCGCCGGGCTCGGCGGTATCGACAACATCGAAGAGGTCGAAGGCTGCATCACCCGCCTCCGTACCGAGGTCGTGGACCCGGGCAAGGTCGACGAGGCCGCGCTGAAGGCCGCCGGCGCCCACGGCG
This sequence comes from Streptomyces sp. NPDC049887, assembly GCF_040656535.1. Classification (NCBI taxonomy): domain Bacteria; kingdom Bacillati; phylum Actinomycetota; class Actinomycetes; order Kitasatosporales; family Streptomycetaceae; genus Streptomyces; species Streptomyces sp. NPDC049887. The sequence continues at coordinate 13,387 of NZ_JBFAMM010000004.1, forward strand.
TCGTCAAGATGGGCACCGCCATCCAGGTCGTCATCGGCACCGACGCCGACCCCATCGCCGCGGACATCGAAGACATGATGTGACCGCCGCGCGAGCCGCCTCCCCACTCGTCCGCGCGCGACCGCACCGTTGACGGCGCACTCCGGTCCACCCCGACTCCACACCGGTCCGGGCCGGTCCGACCCCGACGGGGTCTCACCCGTGAGGGGCCCGTTCCCCACCGGGAACGGGCCCCTCACGCGCGTACGGATAGGCTCACCACATGTCTCGAATCGACGGCCGCACCCCCGAACAGCTCCGCCCCGTCACCATCGAACGCGGATGGAGCAAGCACGCCGAGGGCTCCGTCCTCATCGGCTTCGGCGACACCAAGGTCTTCTGCACCGCCTCCGTCACCGAAGGCGTCCCCCGCTGGCGCAAGGGCAGCGGCGAAGGCTGGGTCACCGCCGAGTACTCCATGCTGCCGCGCTCCACCAACACCCGCGGCGACCGCGAGTCCGTCCGCGGCAAGATCGGCGGCCGCACCCACGAGATCTCCCGCCTCATCGGCCGCTCCCTGCGCGCCGTCATCGACTACAAGGCCCTCGGCGAGAACACCATCGTCCTCGACTGCGACGTCCTCCAGGCCGACGGCGGCACCCGCACCGCCGCCATCACCGGCGCCTACGTCGCCCTCGCCGACGCCGTCTCCTGGGCCCAGGCGAACAAGCTCGTCAAGGCCGGTCGCAAACCCCTCACCGGAACCGTCGCCGCCGTCTCCGTCGGCATCGTCGACGGCACGCCCCTGCTTGACCTCTGCTACGAGGAGGACGTCCGCGCCGAGACCGACATGAACGTCGTCTGCACCGGCGACGGCCGCTTCGTCGAGGTCCAGGGCACCGCCGAGGCCGAGCCGTTCGACCGGAAGGAGCTCAACGCGCTCCTCGACCTCGCCACCGGCGGCTGCGCCGACCTCGCCGCGCTCCAGACCGCCGCCCTCGCCACCGCGATCGGCGAGTGAGCACGGCTCCGAGCGAGCGACCCCACGCCCCCGCCCCGGTGACCCGAGGCGTCGTCCGGAAGGACCCCGGGCGTCCCCCGCCCGCCCCCCGACTCGCCCCCCGACTCGCCCCCGGCCCGGCACCCGAGCCGCTCCTCGGCCGGTGCCCCGGGCAGGGCCGCCCTCCGGAGAGCAAAGAAGCAACCAAGAACGCCACCACCGGCGTCACAGCAGGTACGGGCGTACGGGCCGAACCGTACGCCCGTCCGAGAACCAGGGGAGGGACTGCACCATGCGCAGCCGCCGTATCGCACTCGTCGCCGTCACCGTCGTCGCGCTCACCGGAGTCGTCGGCTGCGGTGCCGTCGACAAGGCTCTCGACTGCGTCAAGACCGCCGACGCCATAGCCACCAGCGTCGACGGGCTCTCCCGGGCCGTCTCCACCGCCTCAGAGGACCCGACACAGCTGACCGAAGCCCTCAACGACATCGACAGGGAACTCGGCAACCTCAAGGACACCACCGACAACGCCGACCTCTCCAAGGCCGTCGACGACCTCTCCAAGGGAGTCGAGAACGTCCGCACGTCCGTGGAGAACGGCGACGCCACCCCGGACATCACCCCGGTCACCGACGCCGCCGCCGAACTCGGCAAGGTCTGCACCTCCTGAACCCCGGCCCGCCGGGCGCCGTGCACCCCACCCGCGGCGCCCGCGCCGCCACCGACGCGGAGATACTGGGCGCATGACCCGCCTGATCCTCGCCACCCGCAACCCCGGAAAGATCACCGAGCTCCGTGCGATCCTCGCCGACGCCGGACTCATCCACGAACTCGTCGGCGCCGACGCCTACCCCGATCTCCCCGACGTCAAGGAAACCGGCGTCACCTTCGCCGAGAACGCCCTGCTCAAGGCACACGCCCTGGCCCAGGCCACCGGCCTTCCCGCCGTCGCCGACGACTCCGGCCTCTGCGTCGACGTCCTCGGCGGCGCCCCGGGCATCTTCTCCGCCCGCTGGTCCGGCACACACGGCGACGACACGGCCAACCTCGAACTGCTGCTCGCGCAGCTCTCCGACATCACCGAGGAGCACCGCGCCGCCCACTTCGCCTGCGCGGCCGCCCTCGCCCTCCCCGACGGCACGGAACGCGTGGTCGAGGGCCGCCTGCGCGGCACCCTGCGCCACGCCCCGGCCGGCACGAACGGCTTCGGCTACGACCCGGTCCTCCAGCCGGACGGCGAGACGCGGACGTGCGCGCAGCTGAGCCCGGAGGAGAAGAACGCGATCAGCCACCGTGGGAAGGCGTTCCGGGCGCTGGTTCCGGTGGTGCGGGAGCTGCTGGGCTGAGGTGGTAGTCGAAGGCCGGGCCCACCAGCGGCTGAGCCTGGCCTTCGACTGTGGAGATGTGCGGCCGGTGGGACTCGAACCCACATGGGATTGCTCCCAGGTGCCCCTAAAACACCCGCTTATGCCAATTCAGCAACGACCGCTCGCGCCAGCTCATCGTAGCGGTCCGGCCGTATGCGTGGCGCGGGTGACCTCAGGCTTCGGAGCGGCGGCGGCCTCCTCTGCACCAGGTGCGGGTGACAGCGTGGCAATTGGGGCAGAGGAGCCGGAGATTCCTGGCCCGGTCGTCACTCCAGTCCCCGTTTATGTGATCGACCTCAAGGGTCATGGGCCGGCCGAGCCATTCCGCACCGACTCCGCATTCGGCGCACTCCACGGCTCTCCCGATCTCGGCAAGGGCGCGACGCAGGTGCTCCGCCTTTCTGCGGCGCTTGCCGTCGTGTTTCACCAGCACGTCCACGGCGCGCAGGGGAGGTGTGGTGCCAGGCTTGCCCCTCTGGTGGGACTGGCCCAGGAAGTGGCAGGTGTTGAGGCGGGCCTCGGCGATCCAGCGCTTCAACAGAAGGCGCTGACCGCCGTTGTCCGGGCGACCCAGCCGTCTGAGGACGGCCGCCAGCGACTCCGACGCGGCGACGGCCGCGACCAGCTCGGCAGCGGCCGGCCGGCCGGCGCTGTGACGGCCCGCACGGTTCACGAGGGCGCCTTCTGGTGCCGAGCTCGTGCACGCCCACGGTAGGTGTCCGTGGTCGAGTGGCAGTTGGGACAGAGGAACCGGAGGTTCTCGGCGCGGTTGTTGCGCCAGTTTCCGTCGATGTGGTCGATCTCGAGGGGGAGTCGGCGGCCCCGCCACACCGGATCCAGTCCGCAGAGCGCACAACGCTCGCAGGCCCCCCGTTCCAGCAGTGCCCTCCGCAGCCTGTCGTTGGGCGTGCGCCCGCCGTGCCCGGTGTGGTTCTCGACGAGGATTTCCTCGGCCGTGAGCCGACGGTGGTTGCGGCGGGTCCTTTCCGTGCGGGGCGGTGCGGTGAAGTGCGAGATATCGATCCCAAGTGCGCGAATGCGGCGAGCGATGTGCGTGTGCTGACCACCCACCACGTCGACATCCAGATGACGCAACACGTCGCACAGATTCGAGGAAGCCGCGACGGCGGCCTCCAGGGTCTCCCTCGTCCAGCGTGTCCCCTCGCGTTCGAAGTGCGAGGTGTCCACGCCCAGCTTCTTCATGCGGGCTCGGATGTAGGACCGCGAAGCCGCTCCCGCCCCCAGCTTCTCCAGGGCCTCCGACAGCGTCCGCGAGGTGCTCGCCGCCTCCGACAGGCGTTCTCGTGTGTACGGGCTCACCGGCATGCGTTGCGTCCCCCTCCGTACCGGTCGTGTGTTCGTCTCCTCGCACGGAGTAACGAAGCGGCCGTCGAACGGTCACGCAGGGTCCGTGCCCCGAAGGCAGGCGCCGGCCCCCGCTGGGAGGCGGCCGTCCCCCCACCCCCAGTGCCGCCCGGCGCCCCCGGAGGAGGGACGGCTACTCCAGCTCGCCCCGTGCCCCGCCGCCCTCGCGCTTGTCCAGGCGTTCCCGACGGCGGGCCTCCTTCAGGCGCTGCTTGTCGGCCCTGCGGAGCTTGCGTTCGACGCCGACGCCACCCATGAGGGCGAAACCGGTGACGATCACACGGGGTGAGCCGGGGGCGATGTCGTCCGGGTCTCCGCCGGAGCCGGCCTCGCCGAAGCCGCCCATGAAGCCGAAGCCCCTGACGTCGACGTGCATGTCCGGGGGCACGGTGACCTGGATGCCGCCCATGAGGGTGAAGCAGCGGATGACGGTGTCCCGGTCCTCGAAGTCGGCGTCCCGCAGGTCGATCTCGCCGCCCCCTTGCAGGACGACGGCGGTGAACCTGCGCGCGACGGTCCAGGTGCCCTTGCGGCCGAAGCCGCTCCAGAACGCGAACGCGCCCTTGGAGGTGGGAGGGTGGCCGGTGCGCCGGGCGTAGTCCGCGGTGCCGGTTGCGGGGGCAGGCGGGGCGGCGAGGGGTGCCGGGGCTCCGCCAGGGGCCGGGAGGTCCCGTACGAGGGGTTCCAGCTCCCCGCGCGTACGTGCCTTGTAGGCGGCGTCGAGCCGCTCCTCGAATTCGTCCATGTCGAGGCGGCCCTCGGCGACGGCGTCCCGCAGCCGTTCGGCGATCCGATCCCGCTCGGCGTCGGAGGCCCGCATGTCCGGAAGGTCGCTCGTCATGCGTTCAGCCTAGTCAATCGGGGCGCTCAGGGCGCCGTCGAACGCTCCGCGTACATCCTCGCGATCACCGACTCGATGTCGGGCTCCCGCACCGACAGGTCCACCAGCGGGTAGTCGGCGGCGAGGGCGGCGACGATCGGTGCCGCCGACGCCGAGGCGGGGAAGGCGAGCCACTGGCGCGGGCCCTCGACCCGTACCGGCCGCGCGCCAGCGACCTCGATGGGCGGGAGCCGGCGTTCGAGGTCGACGACGAGGGTGCGTTCGCCCGGCGCGACCTCGTGGAGTCCTGCGAGGGTGCCGTCGTAGACGAGCCGGCCGTGGTCGATGACCATGACGCGCTTGCACAGTTGCTCGATGTCGGTGAGGTCGTGGGTGGTGAGGAGGACGGTCGTGGCGCGTTCGGCGTTGAGGTCGCGCAGGAACTCGCGGACCTTGGCCTTGGAGACGACGTCGAGGCCGATGGTGGGTTCGTCGAGGTAGAGCACCTCGGGGTCGTGCAGCAGGGCCGCGGCGATGTCGCCGCGCATGCGCTGACCGAGGGAGAGCTGCCGTACGGGTACGTCCAGCAGGGCGCCGAGGTCCAGCAGTTCGACGCAGCGCTCCAGGTTCCGCCGGTAGTGGGAGTCCGGGATCCGGTACATGCGGTGCACCAGCCGGTACGAGTCGATGAGCGGCAGGTCCCACCAGAGTGTCGTGCGCTGCCCGAAGACCACGCCGATGCGCCGGGCGAGCCGGGTGCGTTCGCGTGACGGGTCGATCCCGGCGACGCGCAGCCGTCCGCCGCTGGGGGTCAGAATGCCCGTCAGCATCTTGATGGTGGTGGACTTCCCGGCGCCGTTGGGGCCGATGTAGCCGACCATCTCGCCGCGCGGCACGGTGAAGCTGTTCTGCACTTCGGCGGCGTCCTGGGCGACGAACTGGAACGCGGCGCCGGCGACGAACACGGCGGCGAAGATCGCCGCCCCGCTGAGCAGCATCATCGGCACCATGGCGGCCTTGAGTGGGGTCCAGGCGATGTCGAGTGCGAGGAGTGCGTAGCCCAGGACCAGCAGGCCCTGGGTGATGCGGCCGAGGCGGCGGAGGGCGAAGCGGTCGGCGGCGACCTGGGCGAGCACGGGGGCGGGGCGCACGAGGAGGGTGTCGAGGGTGCCGTCGCGAACGCGTCGTCCGAGCCGGTCCATGGAGCCCATGGCGAGGTCGGCGAGGCCGAAGGCGGTTCCGGCCGATCCGTAGAGGAGGGCGATCTCCGGCAGGCCATATCCGGCGAGGGTGTCGACGTGGGCGAACATCAGCAGGATGACGACGAAGTCGAAGGAGGTGGCGGCGAGGTTGGCGAGCGCGGTCATGGCGAAGGACGCGCGGTACGTCATGGTGGAGCGCATCCACATGGCGGCGATGAGTCCGTAGGCGCGCAGTCCGGACCGCAGGGTGCGCAGGTGTTGGACGGGCTTTGGGCGTCCGTCGGAAGTCCGTGGTCGCTCAGCCACCCTGGACGACCACCCTTCTCGTGGCGGCCGTCTGGAGGAGCCGGCCGGCGGCCAGGAGGGCGGCCGCCCAGCCCAGCTGGAAGGCGTAGGCGTGGACGAGCCCCCAGCCCGTGCGCTTGCCGAGGAGTACGTCGGCGGGGATCTGGAGCAGTGAGGACCAGGGCAGGAGCCGGGCGAGTTCGCCGAGGGCGCCGGGGAAGAGGGTGAGCGGCAGCAGCATGCCGGAGAAGAACAGGCCGGCCAGCCGGGTGACCTGGAGGACGCCGGCGCCGTCCATCAACCAGAACGCCGACAGGGCGGCGAGGTAGCGGAGGGCGAAGCTGACGACGACGCCGAGGAGCACGGCGGTGAGGAAGGCCAGCCAGGGCAGCGGGGACGCGGGCAGTGCGAGGTCGAAGGCGAGGGCGCCGAGCAGCAGGGGGACGACGCCTCGGCCGAGGAGGTGGAAGGCCGCGCGGCCCAGGTCTCCGGCGAGCCACCACAGTTGGAGGTCGGCGGGGCGGTAGAGGTCGATGGCGATGTCGCCGGTGCGGATGCGTTCGATGAGTTCGTCCTCGAAGCCGCCGCCCATCATGGCGCTGGTCATCAGGAGGGCCTGGCCGAGCCATACGAAGGTGACGGCCTGGGACAGGTCGTAGCCGCCGAGCTGCGGGCGTTCGTCCCAGAGGGCGATATAGGTGTGGGCCATGATGAAGCCGAAGACGGTGTTGGTGAAGACGCCCGCCGCCGTCGCCACCCGGTATGTGGCATGGCGCCGGAAGCCACCTGCCGCGACGGCCGCGTAGAGCCGCACCGGACAGCCTCCTTGGGTGGGAATCGTCGCAAGGACTGCGCGTCCGGTTCGGACGCGCCGAAGCGCATGACCCTAGCCCGGAGGAACCGGCCGCCGCGACCGTATTCCGTGCGGTGGTCCGGGGGTCAGGGGGGTGGGAAGTGCAGTATGGGCACACAGCGAATCGCCCGAAATGTCAGCTTCCGGCCTGGAGGTGCTCCTCCGGGCCGGGGCCCGAGGAGTCTCCACGGACATGAGTCACGAGCCACAGCAGCGCCGGGACCCGAGGGATCCGACCGCCGTCGGCCCCCCGGTGCCCGGCCCGTCGCACGCGGAGGGCGGGGAGGGCGGGGAGGGACGGGACGGCGGGCCCGGCCGGGAGGGCCCGGACGTGGTCGCGGACCGCGAGGGCGGCCAGGACCCCACGGAGCGGCCGGCTGCCGACGCCCGTCGGGGCCGCGGCCGTACCCGCAGCCGGCGTACCGGCCTTTGGCGTGCCGTCCCCACGTGGCGGACGGTCCTCGGCGCGTCCCTGCTGTTCGCGCTCCTGCTCATCGGCGGTTTCGTCACCGGTTACCTGCTGGTCGGTATCCCGCCGGCCAACGCCACGGCCACGGCCCAGTCGAATGTGTACCTGTACAAGGACGGCACGCAGATCGCCCGCGACGGCGAGGTCAACCGGCAGAGCGTCCGGCTCTCCCAGATCCCCCTCTCCGTCCAGCGCGCGGTGCTCGCCGCCGAGGACCGCGACTTCTACTCCGAACGGGCCGTCGACCCCCAGGCGATGGTCCGTGCCGCCTGGAACACCGTCACCGGCAAGGGGAGGCAGTCCGGCTCCACCATCACCCAGCAGTACGTCAAGAACTACTACCTGGGCCAGGAGCAGACGGTCACCCGCAAGGTGAAGGAGTTCTTCATCGCGATCAAACTCGACCGGGAGGAGAGCAAGGCCGACATCCTGGAGGGCTACCTCAACACCAGCTACTTCGGCCGCAACGCGTACGGCATCCAGGCCGCCGCCCACGCCTACTACGGCAAGGACATCGGTGCGGTCGACACCGCCGAGGGCGCCTACCTCGCCTCGCTGCTCAACGCGCCCAGCGCGTACGACCTGGCCGCTCATCCCGAGAACCGGCCGCGGGCGCTGGCCCGCTGGAACTACACGCTCGACGGCATGGTGACGGAGAAGTGGCTGCCCCTTTCCGACCGGGCCACCATGATCTTCCCGATGCCGCAGACGGCGGGCCCCGCCACGGGGCTCTCCGGACAGCGAGGCTACGTCGTCCAGGCCGTCGAGGACTGGATCACCGGCAACGGGATCGTCGACGAGAAGACCCTGGCGCGCGGCGGTTACCGCATCACCACCACCCTGGAGCGGAAGAAGCAGGACGCCTTCGTCGCCGCCGTCGACCGGCACGTGATGTCCCGGCGCGATCCCGGCCGTGCCGCCGACCGCAACGTCCGCGTGGGCGGGGCGTCGATCGACCCCGCGAGCGGCAAGGTCGTCGCCATGTACGGCGGCATCGACTACACCAAGCAGTACGTCAACAACGCCACCCGCCGCGACTACCAGGTCGGCTCGACGTTCAAGCCGTTCGTCCTCGCCGCGGCCGTCGAGAACGGCTCCATGACCCAGGACGGCCGGCGGATCACCCCCGACACGCTCTACGACGGCACGGACCGGCGCCAGGTGCAGGGCCGCCACGGCCCGACCGGCTACGCGCCGGAGAACGAGGACAACGTCTCCTACGGCCCGCTGAGCCTGCGGATGGCCACGGACCACTCGGTCAACTCGGTGTACGCGCAGCTCGCCCAGGACGTCGGACCGCGCAGGGTGCGGGACACCGCCATCGCCCTCGGCATCCCGGAGAGCACTCCGGACCTGACCGCGACGCCGTCCATCGCGCTCGGTGTGGCCACCGCGAGCGTCCTGGACATGGCCGAGGCGTACGCGACGCTCGCCAACCACGGCCGGCACGGTACGTACACGCTGGTCGAGCGCATCACCAAGGACGGAGCGGCACTGGACCTGCCGAGCGCGCCGGTCGGACAGGCCGTCAGCCGCGAGGCGGCGGACACCACGACGTCCGTGCTGATGGGCGTGGTCCGGCAGGGGTCGGGCACGGCGGCGCAGTCCTCCGGACGGCCCGCGGCGGGCAAGACGGGTACGGCGGAGGGCGACAGGGCCGCCTGGTTCGCCGGCTACACCCCCGATCTGGCGACCGTCGTCGCCGTCATGGGCCAGGATCCCGACACCGGTGCCCAGAAGTCGCTCTACGGGGCGCTGGGCCTCCCGCGGATCAACGGCGGCGGGGCGCCTGCGGCGATCTGGGGCGAGTTCACGGCGGCCGCGCTGGCAGGCCGCGAGGCCAAGGACTTCGACCTGACGGTCGTCGAGGAGGAGGAGTTCTACCCGTTCGACGAGCCGGGCCTGCCCGGCGACGACCCCTTCGGGCCGGTCGGGGACGAGGACCGCACGGACGGTCGCCGGTCCGCCACCGGCGCGCCGCCACCGGCGGACTGGCCGGACACCGACGGTGCGGCGGACGGCGGGATCCCGCGCGACGGGGGCGCTCCGCCGGCGGGCGGAACCACGGGCGGCCGCCCGCCCACGGCGGGCCGGGGCACCGGCGGCCCGGCGACCGGCGGCCCGAACGGCGGCACCGGCCAGTTCGGCGGGGCACAGGGCGGAGTCACCCGGGGCACCACCGGCGGCGGAGGCGACGGCGGCGGCCCGCAGGCTACGGTCGGCACGGACGACTGGGGTGTACTCCCCGACCGGTTGTGAGGCGCGCTCCGGGGCCGACCGGCTGTGATCGAGCGGCGCCGCCGTGGTGGGCGGGTTCAGTGGCCCGAGGTCGCCTTCAGGCCGACCACGGCGACGAGGAGCAGGACGACGAAGAAGATCCGGGCGGCCGTCGCCGGTTCACCGAGGACGGCCATCCCCACGATCGCGGCACCGGCCGCCCCGATGCCGACCCAGACGCCGTACGCGGTGCCGATCGGCAGGGTCCTGGCGGCGTGGGACAGCAGCAGCATGCTGGCGACGATCCCGGCGGCGGTGAACACGCTGGGCCAGAGCCGGGTGAAACCCTCCGTGAACTTCATGCCGAGCGACCAGCCGACCTCGAGCAGACCGGCGAGAACGAGCAGGACCCAGGCCATCACGGGCACCTCCGAGACGCGGACTTCGTGCGGGGTGCGTCGTCTTTGCCTGCCCGGTACGGCGCGTCTCGTCGGGTCGAACCCACCGTAGCAAAGGCATGAGGAAGGCCCGGTGACGGTGTCACCAGGCCTCTTCCCTGCCCTGAGGGCGCTGCGCGGCCAGTGCGCGCGGTCGGTCCGGGAGTGGGCCGGACCGTGCTCACCGGCACCGGCCGGGCGGCGCCGCGGGGCGGACCGCTACAGGTACAGCCCGGTCGAGTCCTCGGCGCCCTCGAACCGGTCCGCGGCGACGGCGTGCAGATCGCGCTCGCGCATCAGTACGTACGCCACGCCGCGCACCTCGACCTCCGCACGGTCCTCCGGGTCGTACAGCACGCGGTCGCCGGCCTCGACCGTACGGACGTTCTGCCCGACGGCCACCACTTCCGCCCAGGCCAGACGCCGGCCGACCGCCGCGGTCGCCGGAATCAGGATGCCGCCGCCGGACCGCCGCTCGCCCTCGGGGGCGTCCGACCGGACCAGCACCCGGTCGTGCAGCATCTTGATGGGCAGCTTGTCGTGCTTGTCGAGGGTGTTGTCGCTCACGACATCGAACCTACCTGCCGAACGCCGGTCGGGCCGCCTCCGGGGTGGAACGGGGTCACGCCTTCCGCTTCCTGGCGGCCAGCGCCAGCAGACCGACCAGGCCCACGACGGCCAGCGCCACCGGCACCGCGCGCTCCAGCCTGGGCGCGCCGTCCGGGTGCACGAACCGGTTCTTCACGTCGATCACCACGCGATTCGCGGCCACGAACGCCCGCCCGGCGGTCTGGTCCACGGTCGAGGCGACCTTGGCCTTCGCGTCCCCGATGATCGTCTTCGGGTGCATCCGCACCCCGATCTCGTCGAGCGTCTCGGCGAGCTGCTCGCGCCGGCGGACGATGTCCGCCTCGATCTGCGCAGGGGTCCTGGCGTCCGACACCGCGCCGCCTCCGTCGTCGTTTCCGGTAGTCCTTCCTCGACAGTCTGTCAGCTCGACGCCGACCGCACCCAACGGCACCCCTATTACGCTCGGTGCCGTACGCCCACTTCCCCGAGGAGAACCGAGAATGAGCGAGCGACTCCAGCCCGGCGACACCGCCCCGGACTTCACCCTGCCCGACGCGGACGGCAACGAGGTCTCGCTCGCCGACCACAAGGGCCGCAAGGTCATCGTGTACTTCTACCCGGCGGCCCTGACCCCGGGCTGCACCAAGCAGGCCTGCGACTTCACCGACAACCTGGACCTGCTGGCGGGGGCCGGCTACGACGTGATCGGGGTCTCCCCGGACAAGCCGGAGAAGCTCGCGAAGTTCCGGGAGAAGGAGGGGCTCGGGGTCACGCTCGTCGGCGACCCGTCGAAGGCGGTCCTGGAGGCGTACGGCGCGTTCGGCGAGAAGAAGCTCTACGGCAAGACGGTGACGGGAGTCATCCGATCGACGGTCGTCGTGGACGAGGACGGCAAGGTCGAGCGGGCGCTGTACAACGTCAAGGCCACCGGCCACGTCGCGAAGATCATCAAGGACCTGGGCCTCTGACGCCGCGGCCGTCGGCCGGAGTCCCCTCGCAAGCCGGGGCCGCGGCCGGCGGCCCGCCGGAGGCGGGTGCGGCGGTTCGCCCCCTCCCGTCGAGAGGACCCACTCCGTACCCGTACCGGCGCGGAAGGACCGCCGTGGGGCGCACCGGCCGGGGGCGGCGCTGGGCGCTCGCCCGACCGTCCTCGCGCCGTGCCGGACGGGGCCCCGGGCACGGACAACCCCGTACGGGGCAGGAGGCCGGCCCGGGCCCGGACCCCGTAGGGCGTGCCGAGGCGGCTCCGCCGGGCCCCCGCGGGCGGTCCGGGTCCTGCCGCGCCGCCCGCCCCCGCGTCAGAGGCGGGCCGACGACCGTTCGCCCGTCAGCCCTGAGAGATCAACGCTGTGCGCCATCCGCGCGTATCCCGCGTCGTTGGGGTGCAGATGGTCCCCGGAGTCGTACGCCGGGTGCAGCCGCTCCGGGGCGTACGGATCCCGCAGGGCGCGGTCGAAGTCGACGACGGCGTCGAAGACGGTGCCCGCGCGCACGGCCCCGTTGATCTCCTGCCGGGCGGCCTCCAGCGCCGGGCTGTAGCGGGGGTGCCCCTCGAACGGCATGAGCGTCGCCCCGACCACCCGCAGTCCGCGCGCCCGTGCCCGGTCCGCGAGGCTCCGCAGCCCGGCCGTGACCCCCGCGGGGTCCGCCGTGCCGGCCGGGCGGAGGAGGTCGTTGACACCCAGGGCGATCACGACGACCCGGGCGCCCGGTCGGCCGAGCACGTCGCGGTCGAAACGCGACAGCCCGCTCGGGCCGATGCCGTCCAGGAGGAGCCGGTTGCCGCTGATGCCCTGGTTGACGACGCCGTACCCCCAGCGGCCCGAGCGCAGCCGGTCGGCCAGGTGGTCGGTCCAGCGGCGGTCGGTGTCGGGCGTGGAGCCCGCTCCGTCGGTGAGCGAGTCGCCGAGGGCGACCACCGTGCCGCGCGCGGCCGGATTGCGGACGTCGACGGCCGTCAGGTGGTGCCAGGAGGAGGTGCGCAGGGTGTAGCGCGCCGCGCCGGCGTCGCGGGTGCGGTCGCCCTCGGCCAGGTACGAGGTCTGGCGCGCCCGCGCGTGCAGGGTGACCGTGCCCCCGCCGGGCGCCGGGAGGAAGAGGGTGACGAGCAGATGCCCGTCCTCGGGGACGCTGAGGAGGGCCGGGTCGCCGACGACATGCCCGCCCGGGGGCACGGAGACGGACCGGCGCCCGTCGAAGAGCACCGGCCGCAGGCTGCCGGGGACGGCGGCCGCGCCCCCGGCGGCGACGGCGATGGAGGCGCGGCCTATGTGCAGGGGCTCGGTCCCGTAGAGGTTCGACAGGGTGATCCTGGCCTCGCTGCCGCCCAGGCTGGTGTGGACGACGTTCCTTACGGAGTGCCCTCCGGCGGGGGCGACTCCGGCCTCCCCGGGCGCGGCGGACCAGGTCCCGGTCCAGCCGCCGGTGCCCACGGCCCGCGCCGTCGCGTTGCCGGGCCGGCCGCCGGTTCCGGTGCTGGGAGCGGCCCGCCGCCGGTCGTCCGGACCGACGAGGGAGAAGGCGGTGATGATCGCGCCGGAGATCAGCAGGGTCAGGGCGACGAGTGCGGCGAACAGGCCGTACCCGGCCCGCTGGGTTTTCATGAGCACATCATCCGATATGGCCGTGGGAACTCGAAGTGCGCCCCGGGAGTACCACAGGTAGGGAGAAGGCGTACGGCCGTTGGGTAGGAACGTCGCGTACGCGGACGGGTGGAGTCGATGAAGCGAACTGAACGACCTGAGCGCGAGGATCCGGCCGCCGGCCGTCCGGGCCCCACTGCGGCCGCCCCGGACGGGTACGGCCCGGCAGCCGGCGCCCCCGCGCCGCCCTCGCCGGGCGGCGGCCCGGACGTTGCCGCGCCCGCTCACGGCCGCTCCGGGGGCCGCGCCGCCGGAAGCGAGGGACCGCTGGGCCGATCAGGTGACGACGGGCGCGGCGGGAGCGGCCGTGACGACGTCGGCGGTGCGGTGCGCCGCCCCGCGGCGACCGGCGAGGAGGTCCGCGACGGGTCCAGGACCCGGCCCCGTGGCGAGAGCGGCGACGGACCGGGATACGACGCGCCGGGCGGCGGCCCGGACGTTGCCGCGCCCGCTCACGGCCGCTCCGGGGCCGCGGCCGGGCGCGCCCGTCAGCAGCGGCCGGCACCGCTCGCCTCCTTCGCGTACACCGCCGCAGACGAGGAGAAACGCCGCGGAGTACGCCGGATGAAGGCCACGGCCACGGGGCTGCTGCTCCTCGTGGCGGTGATCTTCACGCTCGCCACCTGGGCCAGGAACTCCGGCATCGAGGGCTGGCCCGGCTATGTGGCCGCCGCAGCCGAGGCAGGGATGGTCGGCGCCCTGGCCGACTGGTTCGCCGTCACCGCACTGTTCCGGCACCCCCTGGGCATCCCCATCCCGCACACCGCGATCATCCCCAACAAGAAGGACCAGCTCGGCGCCTCCCTCGGGAACTTCGTCGGGGAGAACTTCCTCTCCGAGGACGTCGTACGGGCCAGACTGCGCGGCCTCTCCCTCGGCGGCCGGCTCGGCGCCTGGCTCGCCGAGCCCGCACACGCCGACCGCGTCACCGCCGAACTGTCCACCGCCCTGCGCGGGGCCCTCGCCGTCCTGCGGGACTCCGACGTCCAGGCCGTCGTCGGCGAGGCCATCACCCGCCGTGCGGAGACCGTCGAGATCGCGCCGGGCATCGGCAAGACCCTCGACAAGATCGTCGCCGATGGTGCCCACCACCGTGCCGTGGACCTGGTCTGCGCCCGCGCCCTGAACTGGTTGGTCACCCACGGCGATTCCGTCATGGACGCCGTTCAGGGCGGAGCCCCGGGCTGGACGCCGCGCTTCGTCGACCGGAAGGTCGGAGAGCGGGTCTACAAGGAGCTGGTCCGGTTCGTCACCGAGATGCGTGACGCCCCCGACCACCCCGCGCGCGCCGCGATCGACCGGTTCCTCGCCGACTTCGCCTCCGACCTCCAGGCGGACACGGACACCCGCACGCGGGTGGAGCGCATGAAGTCGGACATGCTCTCCCGTCCCGAGGTGCAGGACATCATCGCGTCGGCATGGTCGTCCGTGCGCGCCATGATCATCTCCGCGGCCGAGGACGACCGCAGCGAACTGCGGCTGCGGGCCCGTGCCTCCCTGATGTCCCTGGGCGCACGACTGGCCACCGACGGCAGGCTTCAGCGCAAGCTGGAGGGCTGGATCGAGAACACCGCGGTGTACGTGGTGACGACGTACCGCGAGGAGATCACGTCCCTGATCAGCGACACGGTGGCGAGTTGGGACGCCGAGCACACCTCGCGCAAGATCGAGGCGCACATCGGTCGTGATCTGCAGTTCATCCGGATCAACGGCACGGTCGTCGGTGCGCTCGCCGGCCTGCTGATCTACACGGTGGCGCACGCGCTCGGTGGATGAGCCGCGGCCGGACGGGCCGGGGGCGGCGGGCAGGCGGCCGGCGCTGGGCCGGTGCCGGGCGGGCCTGCGGCGGGGAGAGCCGCGAGCCGGGTGAAGCGCTGGGTGCGTAACCGGACCCTTTCCGCCGGTTACGCACCCAGCCACCATGGGGGAGTTGCCCTTGAATACGGATGCGCCGCCGTCTCCGTTCAACGTCCTTCGGGGCCGCTTTCGGCCGTGTCCCGGGCCGTCCTCGGTCTCGGGCGGCCTGTCCCGAAGGACGCGTCCAGCGGGCCCGGCCGGTGACGGCCCAGGACGCCGGCGCCACCCCGCCGAGCGGCCGCTTCCCGGTCCACCCGGCCAGTCCGTGACCGCCGACGAGGGCGCTCGCCGCGACTGCCGCTGCGGGAATCCTGGCCATGGGTGCCGCCCCTCTTCCGCGGATCCCCCCGAACTGCAGGTCGGGCCGACACGGCCGGTGGACCGGTCCCCGGGTCCGCCCTCACCTCCGGCCGCCGACGGGCCGGTCGGTCCGGCCCATCGGCACTCGACGCCAAGGGCTGTCCCCCAGGGGCTGCGGGCAGCCCGTGGTCGAGCGGTTCCGACGCCCCGCGCGGGGCCGGGTCCGGGGCCGGGGCCGTCCGGCCCGGACGTACCGCCCGCCGGCGGCGAAGACCCCGTTGCCCACCGGCCGGTTGGCCGCCCACGGGCCGGCGCGGGAGACGCCCCCGGCCGCCCGCGCACCCCGCCGGATCCGTTGCGGTGAGGCGCCGCGGAACGCACCCTGGAGGGAGAGGCAGGGAGACCGTCATGCCCACTCTCGAAGAACAGATCGACATCACGGCGCCCGGTGACGTGGTCTGGAACCACCTGCACCAGGTCGAGGACTATCCGCGGTTCGTCGGAGGCGTACGGGAGGCCCGGCGCGAGGGAGCCTCCGGCGTCCACATGGATGTGGAGACCGCGGCGGGGCGGGCCTTCGGGCTCGACGCCGCCACGGACGATCTCCGTCCGAATCAGACGATGACCTGGAGGACGACGGAGACCCCGCACCTCAGCGGCTCCGTCTCGCTCCTCCCGATCGACGCGACCCACACGAGGATGCAGCTACGCATGGAGTACGACCCCGCGGAGGCGCACGACGCGTTCGGGGGGCCCCGGGGATTTGCCCAGTCGTCCGCGATCGAGAGAACCGTCCGGGCGGACCTCCACCAGTTCAAGGACCTGGTGGAACGGGCACACCCCCGCACCTGACCAGCACAGTGCCCCGCGGTGGACGGGGCCGACGGAACCGCACGGCGAAGGTGACCCGTCATGACGACGCAGCACTGGAACATCGACTTGTCGTTCGAGGAGGACGGGACGCGGACGGCCTGCAAGGCCTCTCTCAGCGGTCCCAACGCTCCCGGTGTCGAGGGCAAGGGCATAGCGCGACGCAATCCGGGCGACAGCCCGGACGCGAAGATAGGCGAGGAACTGGCGGCTGCCCGCGCCTGCTCCGAACTGGCCCATGAACTCGTCGGCCGCGCGGCGGCCGACGTCGAGAGCCACACCCACCGCCCGGCGAACATCGGCATGTGACGGCGGGCGGTCCGCACCGGCCCCGCGGGCCGGCGGCGGGCCGACACCATGCGCCGGTGGCCGGGGAGACACTCCCCGGCCACCGGCGCATGACCTGCCCGCGGGGTACCCACCCGCCTCGCGCCGGCCCCGGCAAGCCCCGGGGACCGGGCGCCCGCCGGGTAGGACCAGCGCGGCCCCGGCGGGAGGGTCAGGCGCCACCGCCGGAGCTGTGACGTACCTCGAACCCCGCGAGCCCCTCGGGTTCCTCGTCGCTCACCTCCACCGAGTGCACATCGGCGGACGGCGGCCCTGACCGTGCCCACCGCACGAGCGTCTCGACGGCGTCGGGACCGCCCTCGAAGACGGCCTCGACCCGTCCGTCGGCCAGGTTCCGCACCCAGCCGGACACCCCGTGCTCCTCGGCGACCCGCCTGCACGTGTCCCGGTAGAAGACGCCCTGGACGACCCCGGAGACCACTACGCGCTTTCGCACCATGCCTCCGGATCGTACGAGCCGGTGGGCCGCGCCAGGCGGCGACGCGTCGCGCACGGCGGCACGGATGCGACCGGGCGGTCAGGCCGGCAGGGAACGGGCCCCGGCGGCCGTCAGTCCCACAGCTTGTACGTCACCTCGGGCGGCAGGTGCTCGGGCCGGCTGCCGGGGAAGCTGAGGTGGAGCTGCCCGTACCGCTGCTGATCGGGGTTCTTCTCCCATGCCTCCGGGCGCTCGAACCTGACGTTCACGGGGTACGAGTGGAAGGTGCCCGCGGCGCAGTAGGGCTTGCAGTCGTTGACCACGTTCAGCCCCGTGGCCATGGCGGACGTCGGACCCCACGACGACCACTTGAGCTCGGTCAGCCCACTGTTGCCGTCCCCGCAGGCGATCAGGAACTCGCTCGGGCGCACCTGCGCCTTCATGAAGCAGTCCACGACCACGACCTGGTCGCCGGGCTGTGCCGCCACGGAGGTGGACGCCGAGGCGGTCGCCGGTACAAGGCCTACTGCGAGCGGCATCGCGGCGAGGATCATGGCCGCGGTCCTCAGCTTGTGTGTCTGCATGTGTGCTCCCAGCCGTCTCTCCCCGAGCCACCCGGCCCACCGTTCCCACGCACCCGTACCGCCCAGGGCGGCCCCGTACCCGACGGCGCATCCCGACAGGCGCTCCCGACCTCCTTCGAACGGTTGCTCCTGTATCGACGCTACGACCGCGCCGGGGGACCCACCACTTACAGACGTGACAACCGCACGGAGCGGAACGCGCGCTCTCGCGACTCCTGGCTGGTCAGGGGCGGGAGACGCGGGCAGGCCGGCCGGGCTGCGGCAATCGACCCCTGACCCCACCCGCCGTGCGCGGAGCCGGCCGCCGGTCAGTTCGCGGCGACGGTCGAGTAGGTCCAGACGCCGGCAGGCATCTGATGCCGAAGCCTCCACGTGATGCCCATCGGTTTGCTTCCCTTGTGCGTCACGTAGTCCGCGGGGCCGAGGAGCAGCCAGGGCTGAGGTCCACCGATATCCGTCTTCTTGTAGCGGCGGACGAAGAGGAGGACGTGGCTCCCCAGCTCCTCGTGTCTCCGATAGCGGATGCCGGTGGGGGATGTGTCCGAGGTCTGGTTCTGGGACTCCCAGTGGAAGAGTGACTCGTTCAGGGCGTAGTCCCGGTAGCGGGTCTGTGGGGAGAAGTCCTTCTCGTCCTTTTCCAGAGTGATCAGCAGGGCGTCGGTTCGTATGCTCTCGCACCACTTGACGCCCTCGCGGAAGTGGCCCGGCATGGAGCCCCCTATGTGGGACTGGTCCAGAGCAGGGAGGATCTCCTCGCGGCTGTAGGAAGCGTGCACCGTGAGGGGGAGGCCGCCAAGGTCGCCGAGGAGGGGGGTGGGGACGTGGTCCGCCTGGTCGAGGTCGTAGGCCAGAACCTGCCGGAGTTCGCTTCGGAAGTCATGGCGGGGCCGCAGTGAGTCGAAGGCCTCCTGGTACGTGCGGAAGCCCCCGAGGGGCCAGAGTGAGAAGAAGAACATGCGTGCGTATGCCTGGCCGAGGTCGTCGAGCTCGTCGTACGGCGGGGCGTCGTCCTCGAGGAGGCTCGTGTACGCCGCGACGCGGTGCGGGTCGTCGACATGAAGAAACGCGGGCACCCTTCTGAGGAGTGCGTCCTCCCCCTCGGTCGCCGTCGTGGAGAGCAGATCGGCGCGGCGCAGGAGGCCCGTCCAAGAGCTTCCGTTACCTCGGTACAGCTCCTTGATGTCCCGGCCGCTCTGCTTGAGGTAGCCGGAGAGACGGGGCTCCGCGTACTGACCGACCTCACGTGCCAGTTGTGTGACGTTGACGCCGATCTGACTGCGGATGTTGCTGATCACGGTGTCCTTGGCCTTGGGCTCAAGAATGATCTGGCAGCCGGAGGGGAGGGTCGGGAAATCGCGCTCGATACCGGCCAGCAGGCGGTTGCGCGTCAGATTGGTCAGCGCCTGGAACTGCCGCTCGAAGCGGAACTCCTTGCGGTGCTGGCCGATGAAGTCGAGAACGGTCAGCACGGCTTTGCTCTCGGTCCGGCGAAGTCCCCGCCCGAGTTGCTGCAGGAACACCGTTGCGCTTGAGGTGGGGCGCAGGAGGAGGAGCGTGTCGACGTCCGGGATGTCCAGGCCCTCGTTGAACAGGTCGACCGAGAAGATGACCTGCAGCTCTCCGGACTTCAGAGCGTCCAGCGCGGCCTTTCGGTCGCTTCTCGGCGACTCGCCCGACAGCGCCACGGCTCTGAGGCCGGCGCGTGAGAAGAAGTCGGCCATGAAGCGCGCGTGGGACACCGACACGCAGAACCCCAGAGCACGCATGGACGCCGGGTCCGAGACCTTGTCCATGACGGCCCGTACCACGAGGCGTGCTCGAGCGTCGTTACCGGTGAAGAGGTTGCTCAGCTCCGACAGGTCGTAGGAGCCGCGCTTCCACGCAACGGCGCTCAAGTCGGTGCCGTCGGTCACGCCGAAGTAGTGGAAGGGGCTCAGCAGCTCATTCTCCAGTGCCTCCCACAGCCTCATCTCCGCCGCGATGCGGCCGTTGAAGAACTCGTCCTGGACGTTGCGTCCGTCCATCCGCTCCGGCGTCGCAGTCAAGCCGAGCAGCTGGCGAGGAGTGAAATAGTCGATGATCTTCCGATAGGTCGGCGACACTCCGTGGTGGAACTCGTCGATGACGATGACGTCGAAGTGGTCCGGTGGGAAGCGTTCGAGACGCCGCGTGCTGAGGGACTGAACGCTGGCGAAGACGTGGTTCCATTCTCCCGGAACGAGGTTGCCGTGCAGCTCCTCCCCGAAGTTCGCGTCGACGAGCACGTCCTGGTACGTACGGAGTGATTGTCTGAGGATCTCCTGGCGGTGAGCGACGAAGAGAAGCCGCAGATCTGGTCCGTACTTCTCCCGCAGGTGCTTGAAGTCCAGAGCGGCCATGACCGTCTTGCCGGTGCCGGTCGCCGCGACCAAGAGGTTGCGGTCGCGTCCGTGGAGTTCGCGCTCCGCTTCAAGGCGTTCCAGCATGTCCCGTTGGTGCGGGTAGGGGCGTACCTCCAGCCCGGAGAGTGTGACATGCCGGCCCTCGGGGCTGCGGGTACCGCGGCCCGCCTGCAGGAGCGCGTCGTCGAGACGCGTGGCGTCGCGCACGGGATCGTACGGTTCGAATGCCGAATCGCTCCAATAGGAGTCGAATGTCGCCTCGAACTTGCGCAGCACGTCCGGGGTGGCGACGGAGGAGAGCCGGACGTTCCACTCCAGTCCGTCGAGGAGGGCGGCCTTCGACAAGTTGGAACTGCCCACGTACGCCGTGTCGTAGCCGCTGTTCCGGCGGAAGAGCCAGGCCTTGGCATGGAGGCGGGTGGAGCGCAGCTCGTAGTTGACTTTGATCTGGGCGTTGAACTTCTGAACCAGCCTGTCCAGAGCGCGCCGCTCGGTGGCACCGATGTAGGTGGTCGTGAGGACGCGAATGGGCACTCCGCGAGCGTGGGCGGCTTCCAGGGAACGCTCGATGACGCGAAGTCCGTGCCATTTCACGAAGGCGCAGAGCAGATCGACACCGTCAGCCGTCGCCAACTCGGCCCGCAACTCGAAACCGAGGCTCGGGTCTTCGGGGGAGTTGGTGATGAGTGCCGTGTCGGAGAGGGGCGTCGCCGGGCGGATGGCATACACGCCCTCGGCTTCCTTCTCGGCGACTGCGAGCAACTGCCGGGGGCCTTCGGCGACGAGGTCGACCCACTCACGAGCCCCGTCCACGGTGTTCATGGCCTCGAGGATGTGGTTCGCCGCGTGCACTCGATCTGCGGCGGGCAGCCGTTCCAGCACCAGTCTGGTCGTCTCCGCCACATGGCGGGCGATCACGTGGGGCGATGATTCGGGCCCCACGACGTCGTCGATCGCGTGCCATTGGCCGTCCGCTCCCAGGTCCTTGAGCCGGTTCTCCAGCCGCAAGGTGATCAACTGCTCGTAGAGTCCAGCAACTGGCTGCTCGGCGTCGACCGGCCTCGTCATCTCAATCCCTCCCCTGCGACCCACCTCTCAGAGACTCCAGCGGCCACCGGCAGGGATCAGGGCCTGCCCACCCCGTGGCACCCCCCGTACGCGGCCCTCGACCCGCACCAGCACAGTGCCCCCTTCGACGGGGGCCATGGCATCGCCTTGCCGCGGGCCGCCAGGGTCGTGGCGTACTGGGGGAGGAGCGAGGCGTCCGCGGGGGAGGTGGCCTCCGAAGCGGCGAACGCCTCGTAGGAGGGGACCGTGCCCGTGACGATGCCGAGGTTGCCCGTGCCCGTCGCCGCGAGGTCGCGGAGGGCGGACTCGATGGCGGTGAGATGGGCGTCGTGGGTCGGGTACTCAGAGGCCAGCGAGGGGTACGTGCCGAGGAGTTCGGTCAGTTCGGGTGCAGGCCAGTGGAGGACCGCGACCGGGAAGGGGCGGGACAGGGCGGCCCGGTAGGTGCCCAGCTCGGAGCGGAGACGGTCGATCTCGGCGCGGAGTTCCGCGGGGTCCGAGGAGCCGAGGGCCCACAGGCGCTTGGGGTCGTGGAGTTCGTCCAGGGGGACGGCCGCCGAGTGGAGGCGGTCGGCGAGGGTGTCCCAGTCGTCGTGCGGCAGCGCCAGGAGGCGGCGCACGCGGTGGCGGCCGGTCAGGAGGGACTGGGTCGAGTAGGAGGTCTCCTCGTCCGGGACGATGAGTCGGGTGACGGCCTCGGTGAAGGTGGCGTGGGCCGCGTCGAGTTCGTCGTGGGCCTCCAGCGTCTCGGCGATGATCTCCCACGGTGCCGCGTCGTCCGGGGCCGCCGTGCGGATGCCGTCGATGAGCGTGCGTGCCTCCGCCTCGTGGCCGTACTCCCACAGGTTGGCCGCCTGGAGCGCCTTGATCAGGTGGGAGTCGTCCGGATCGTCGGCGAGGAGGCTGTCGTACAGGCCGCTCGCGCGGGCCCGGTCGCCGGAGAGCTCCAGATGTGCCGCGGCCTGGAGCAGCAGCGGTTCACGGTCCTCCGGGTACTGCTCCGCTGTGCGCAGCAGGCGCTCGGCTTCGGCGGTGTGGTCGGCAGGCGTGTCGGGGCGCATGAAGCACACCGTACTGCTGTACGGGGCCTCGCAGGGGCCTGGTGACTTGGAGGGGCTGCCCCTATCGTGCGCCCCGTGCGGGAGCGGAGGCCGCGGCGGGGAGCCGGGCGGGTACCTGTGGTGGTACAGGGGCGGCGGACCCGGGCGGGCGCCCGGGCCGGGCTCGCCCGCGCGCTCTGGGCCGGTGCCGAGATCACCGTGACCCTGGGCGTCGTGGTGCTCCTGCTCGTCGCGCACCAGCTCTGGTGGACCAACCGGCAGGCCAAGGAGGGTGCCGCACGGCAGGTCGAGGCGCTGGAGCGGGAGTGGGTACGGACGCCCGGGGCGGGTGCCGGGGCCGCGTCGGGCGACGGCACGGGGCCGGACCCCGGTGCGGGGCAGGCGGCACCGGAGCGGCGCGCACCGGGCGTCGGCGGTGGCAGGGGCCCGCGGGAGGCCGCGCCCCGCTGGGCACAGGCGTACGCCGTGCTGCGCATCCCCCGGCTCGGTCTCGTCGTGCCCGTCGCGCGGGGCGTCGCCAGGCGCGGTGTGCTGGACGAAGGCTATGTCGGGCACTATCCGCGGACGGCGCAGCCGGGGCAGGTGGGCAATTTCGCGGTCGCGGGGCACCGCAACTCCCATGGCGAGCCGTTCCGGTACATCAACCGGCTGCGCAGGGGCGACCGGATCGAGGTGGAGACCCGCACCGGCGTCTTCACCTATGTCGTGGACAAGCAGTTGCCGCAGACGTCCGCGCGCGACGGCGGGGTGATCGCGGCCGTGCCGAGGAGCGTGGTCCGGCCCGGTCACGGGTACGGCGAGCCGGGCCGCTACGTGACGCTGACGACGTGCACGCCCGAGTACACGTCCGAGTACCGGCTGGTGGTGTGGGGAAAGCTCGCCGCGACGCGGCCCCGGTGATGCGCGCCTCGCGCGTCTCGCTCCGGGCCCGGCCGGCCGCTGCGCTCGCGGAGACCCGCCCGTCGCCGGACGGCCGTCGCCGGACGCCGGTCCCGCGGGCGGTGCGAGGTGCGTCGCCGAGGTTTTCCACAGGGAACCCGGAGGGCGTTTCGCTCGTGTATAACGAATGGAGGTTCGTATCACTGGTGCGGCAGCACAGCCACCGCGGCGAGCGGGGCGGGGAAGCAAGGGAGGGGCACGCATGGCCGGTCAGACCTGGCGCGTGCTGAGGCCGCTCGCGCTGCTGCTCTTCATCCTCGTCGAGGTCTTCGTCGCCGAGGGCATCGGACTCTCCACCGCCGTGGCCCTCGCCGCCACCGCGGCGGCCGGTGCCGCGCTGGTCGCCTGTGCGCTGATCCTCTCGCGGTCGGTGCCGCGGGTCCCGCGCACCCGCATACGTACCGCGCTGCGTGATCGCGAGCAGCGCACGGCGTTCCTGCCGCAGCGCGATCCCGACTCCGCGGGTCGCTGCCGGCCCAGGGCTCCCGGTCGTCCCTCGACGACCATCGCGTAGGGACGCCAACCCCCCTCGCCTTTCTCGCGCGTGCCCCTTCGGGGGCGTGCGTCCCTTCGCGGGTCGTCATGCCGACATATCCGTTCTTCCCGGCACGACGAGACCCGGAGGGCCTCCATGTCCGCACTCATGTCCCTGTTCGCATCCCTGGTCGGCCGGCTCGCCGATCTGGTCCAGCCGCTGTTCCACGCTTCCGCCACCGCCGCGGCGATCGTCCTGTTCACCGCGCTGGTTCGGCTGGCCGTCCATCCGCTGTCCCGCGCGGCGGCGCGGGGGCAGAAGGAACGGGCCCGGCTCGCGCCGCAGATGGCCGAGCTGCGCAGGAAGCACGGCAAGGATCCGGAGCGGCTGCAGCGTGCCGTCCTGGAACTGCACACGAGGGAGAAGGTCTCGCCGCTTGCGGGCTGCCTTCCCGGGTTGCTGCAGCTGCCCGCGTTCTTCCTCATGTACCACCTGTTCTCCAGCCCCCGGATCGGCGGGGAGGCGAACGAACTGCTCGGGCACGGCCTGTTCGGGGCCGAGTTGGGGGGCCGGTGGGCCGACGCGCTCGCGCAGGGCGGGGTGTTCGGGCCGGCGGGTTCGGTGTATCTCGCGCTGTTCGGGATCGTCGCCGTCGTGGCCGCGTTCACGTATGTGCGGACCAGGCGGCAGCTCGCGGCCGCCGCCCCGGCCGGGCCGGAGCAGGCGCTGCCGGGGGCGGGCTTGATGACGAGGGTGCTGCCGCTGATGTCGTTCGCGACGCTGATCACCGTCGCGGTGGTGCCGCTGGCGGCGGCGCTCTACGTGGTGACCAGCACGACGTGGAGCGCCGTGGAGAGGGTGCTCCTGTACCGGGACGCCCCGGCTGCCGGCGCGCTGGCTACCGCCGGGTAACGGTCCAGGTTGTGAACAGGGTCTTGTGGGCTGTTCCGATCTCTTGGAGGATCAGCCAAACCTCCGATGAGCCGCACATTCCCCTCCGCCGCACGCGGGGACTCCTCAAGCGGGGCCACCTCGACGACAGGGACCACAGGGAGAACAGATGAAGCTGCTGCGTGTCGGTGAAGCGGGTTCGGAACGGCCCGCGCTGCTCGACCGGGACGGGACGACGCTGCGGGACCTGTCCGGACTGGTGCCGGACATCGACGGGGCCCTGCTCGCCGACGAGGAGGCGCTCGGCCGGATCCGGTCGGCCGCGGAGGCCGGGGAACTCCCGGTGCTCGACGCGGCCGGGGAGCGGATCGGCCCCCCGGTCGCCCGTGTCGGCAAGGTCGTGTGCATCGGGCTGAACTACCACGACCACGCGGCGGAGACCGGCGCGGCGCCCCCGGCCGAGCCCGTCGTCTTCCTCAAGGCGTCGGACACGGTCGTCGGACCCGACGACACCGTCCTCGTGCCGCGCAACAGCGTGAAGACGGACTGGGAGGTCGAGCTCGCGGTGGTCGTCGGGCGTACCGCGCGCTGT
Organism: Streptomyces sp. NPDC049887; assembly: GCF_040656535.1. NCBI lineage: Bacteria > Bacillati > Actinomycetota > Actinomycetes > Kitasatosporales > Streptomycetaceae > Streptomyces > Streptomyces sp. NPDC049887. Next base: position 38,377 of record NZ_JBFAMM010000004.1, read on the forward strand.
CTGGAGTCCCACGAGGAGGCGCTGGCGCACATCGCCGGGTACGCCGTCGCGCACGACGTCTCGGAGCGGGAGTTCCAGATCGAGCGCGGCGGCACCTGGGACAAGGGCAAGAACTGCGAGACGTTCAACCCGCTGGGACCCTGGCTGGTGACCCGGGACGAGGTGCCGGACCCTCAGGCGCTGCCCCTGAGGCTATGGGTCAACGGTGAGCTGAAGCAGAACGGCTCCACCGCCGACCAGATCTTCCCCGTCACCGAAGTCGTCCGGTACGTCAGCCGGTTCATGACCCTGTACCCGGGGGACGTGATCAACACCGGTACGCCCGCCGGTGTGGCGATGGGGCAGCCGGAGCCCAAGCCGTATCTGCGGGCCGGTGATGTCGTCGAGTTGGAGATCGAAGGGCTCGGGCGCCAGCGCCAGGTGCTGAAGGACGCGTAGGCCGCACGGTAGGGGAGCCGTCGGGGAGGCGCCGCGCGGGCAGGGCGAGGGGGAAGCGCGCGGCGAGGAGGAGAAAAGGGGAAGGGTCGCGGAGGGGGTGCGGGGGATTCACCCCCTCCGCGGGTCCTCAGGTGGCGAGGAGGCGTTCCAGTGCCTCCACCACCATCGCGTGGTCCTCGACCTGCGGAAGGCCGGAGACCGTGATCGTGCCGATGACGCCGGCGCCCTCGACGCGGACCGGGAACGATCCGCCGTGCGCCGCGTACCGGTCGGGATCGAGCCGGGACGACTCCTCGAACGTCGTGCCCTTGGCGCGGAACCTGCTGCCGACGAGGAGCGAGCTCTCGCCGTAGCGCTCGACGACCCGCCGCTTGCGGTCGATCCAGGCGTCGTTGTCCGCCGACGACCCGGGGAGGGCACAGTGGAAGAGCTGCTGTCCGCCGCGACGGATGTCGATCGCGACCGGTGCCTGCCGCTCGCGCGCCAGCTCGGCCAGCGCGGAGCCGAGGGCCCAGGCGTCGTCGTGGGTGAACCGGCGCAGCGTCAGACGCTCTTCCTGTGCCTCGAGCACGGCTATACCGGGGAAGCCGGCCCGTGCGTCGCCGCCGCTCATGCGCCGAGCTCCACGGCGACGCCGTCGCGGGCGGAGCGGCGGGCCGCCTCCAGGACGTCGAGGGCGTCGGCCGCCTCGTACGCGGTGACCGGCGGGGCGGTGCCGTCGCGCAGGGCGGCGGCGACGCCGGCGTAGTAGGCCGGGTAGTCGCCGGGCAGGGTCTCGACGGGGTGTCCGCCACCCGTCAGCGGCGACTCTCCGGAGCCCACGCGCCCCCACAGTTCCCGCGGCTCCTGGCCCCAGGGGCGGCCCGGTTCGGGCCGGGCGCCGTCGCGCAGTGCGGCCTCCTGCGGGTCCAGGCCGTACTTCACATAGCCGGCGGCCGAGCCCAGGACCCGGAAACGCGGGCCGAGCTGGGAGGCCGTGGCGCTCACATAGAGGTGCGAGCGGACGCCTCCGGCGTGCGTGACGGCGATGAACGTGTCGTCGTCGGTCTCGGCGCCCGGGCGGCGTACGTCGGACTCCGCGTACACACGCACCGCCGGCCCGAAGAGGGTGAGGGCCTGGTCGACGACGTGGCTGCCCAGGTCGTAGAGGAGGCCGCCGATCTCCTCGGGGGCCCCCGACTCGCGCCAGCCGCCCTTGAGTTGCGGGCGCCAGCGCTCGAACCGGGACTCGAAGCGCTGGACCTCACCGAGCTCGCCGTCCTCGATCAGGCGGCGGAGGGTGAGGAAGTCGTTGTCCCAGCGGCGGTTCTGGAAGACGGAGAGCAGCAGTCCGTGCTTCTCCGCGAGGCCGGCCAGCGCCCGGGCCTCGGCGGCCGTCCCGGCGAGCGGCTTGTCCACGACGACGGGGAGCCCGGCCTCGAGGGCGGCGGTGGCGATCGGGACGTGCGTCTTGTTGGGAGACGCGATGACGACCAGATCGAGCTCGTCCGCGCGTTCCCACAGCGCGTCGGCCGTGGCCGCGAAGCGGACGTCGGGGAACTCGGCACGGGCTTGCTCCCGGCGCTCCTCGCTCGACGTCACGATCGTGTCGAGGGCGAGGCCCTCGGTGGCCGCGACGAGCGGGGCGTGGAAGACGGAACCCGCCAGGCCGTAGCCGACGAGTCCGACACGGAAGGGCGTCCCGGCCGGGGTGGGTTTCCCGGGCGTGGCGCCGGTGCCAGTGCTGCCTGTCATGGGCCCCACTTAAGCAACGCTGTTGCCAAAGCGCAAGCGCAGCGCACAATGGCTGGGTGAAGTGGAGCAACGCGGGTGCGAATCTTCCGGTGCTGCGCAGCCACAACGCGGCGCTGGTACTGGATCTGCTGAGGGCGGCCGGCGAGGACGGGATCAGCCGGCTGGAGCTGGCCGAGCGCACCGGACTCACGCCCCAGGCCGTCAGCAAGATCACGGCGAGGTTGCGGGCGGAGGGGCTGGCGACCGAGGCGGGCCGCCGTGCGTCCACCGGTGGAAAGCCCCGTACGGTTCTGCGACTCGTCCCGTCCGCCGCGCACGCCGTGGGGCTCCACCTGGACCGTGACGAGCTGACGGCCGTCCTCGTCGACCTCGCCGGCACCGTGGTCGCCTCCCGCACCCGGGCGCTGGACCTCGCTGGCGCGGTGCCCGGCGTCATGTCGGCGGCGACGGGCGAGGTGCGGGCGCTGCTGGCGGGCGCACCGGAACGGGTGCTCGGCGTCGGGGTCGGCATGCCCGGGCCGCTGGACCACTGGAGCGGGGTCCCGGGCCGGGTGACCGGCGCGCCCGGGTGGGCGGGCGTCCCGCTCCGCGACGAACTCGCGGAACGGCTCGGCCTGCCGGTCGTCCTGGACAAGGACACCAACGCGGCCGCACTGGCACTCGCGTTGCGGGGGCGGCCGGAGGCGGGCTCCAGGGGCGCCGGTACGGCGACCGGACCCGTGGACGGGGGTCCCGTCCCCGCCGCCGCCTCCGCCACGGCCGCGCCGGGGGCCTACGCCACGTCCGCCTCCTCCGCCACGGCCGCGCCGGGGTCGTTCGCCTACCTCCACCTCGGTACGGGACTGGGCGCCGGGCTCGTGATCGGCGGCGTGGTGCACCGGGGAGCGCGTACCGGCGCCGGCGAGTTCGGGCACCAGGTCGTACGGCTCGACGGCCCGGTCTGCCCCTGCGGCAACCACGGCTGCATCGAGGCCCTGTGCCTCGCGGCCGTCGCCCGCGGTGAGCTCGGCGAAGCGGCCCGGATCCTGGGCACCGGGGCGGCCAACCTCGTACGGCTGCTCGACGTCGACCAGGTGCTGCTCGGCGGGCGTACGGTCCTCGCCGACCCGGAGACGTTCGTCCGGGGCGTTCGCGCGGTGGTCGGCGACGGGGCCGTGCGCGTCGCGCTGGCCGAGACCGGTGCCCACCCCGTGGCGGAGGGTGCGGCACAGCTGGTGCTGGGACCGCTGTTCGGTCGTATGGAGGCGACGGGATCCGCCAACCGGGCGTAATGGTGTGATTTTCAGGTCGCTGGGTGGCGTCGGTACCCGGCGGGCGGAGGCGCGCGTGGCAGCGTCGCTGCCGACGCCGCCCACGCCCGCGATCTGCTGAGGTTCCCCATGCGCCTGCGCACCGCCCTCGCCGCCGGAGCCGTCACGGCCGCCCTCGTCCCCGTCGTCCTGGCGGGACCGGCCCCCGCGCACCCCCCGCAGACCCCGCGTCCCGTACCGTCGGCGCCGGGTACGGCCGCACCGCCTCCCGCGCCGCCCCGCACGAGCGCTCCTCCGTCCCCACCGCCCCGCACCGGTCGCCAGCAACCCGCCGCACCGCGGTCCGCCCCCGCCGTCCGGGGTACCCCGCCCCGACGACTCCCGTCCCAGCCCGTGCCGCCCGCGTCCACCGTGCCGCAGCCCCTGGTGCCCCAGCCCCCGGCACCCCAGCAGCCTGCTGGACCCCGGACGGCGGCGTCCGTGCCGCCGGTTCCGCAGCCCGCCGTCCCGCAGCCCAGCGCGCCGCAGTCCGGGGCGCCGAACGCCGCGTCGCCGGCGGCACCCGGCGGAGCGCCCCTCCAGCAGCAGCCTTCCTGCGGCGATCCGAGCGCGGTCGAGTTCCCGGTCGCCACCCGCATCGTGCGGGGCCCGGGGGAGTACCGGGCCGGCGGAGGCGCCCATGAGTTCTCCGTCGAACTCTCCAACACCACGGCCCAGCCGTGCCTGAACATCCATCCCGTGGTCGTCCTCGCCGGGCAGGCCCGGGCCATCCCGCCCGACCGGGTCCGGTTGGAGTTCTTCGACGGCGCCGCGCGGATGTGGAGGCCCGTCACCGTCGAGACGACGGACCAGGGGGAGGCCGTCGGTGCCTTCGGCGCCGGCTCGGGCGGGTTCGCGGGCCTGTCGCTGCCGGCCGGCGGCACGTTCTCCGTACGTGTGCGGCTCGCCTTCCCCGACCGCACCACGCCCCCTGACGCCGTCGTCGCGAACGCCGCCGTCGTCCAGCGCCGGGGGGCGGACGGGGACTGGGTGGGGGAGTCCGACGACTACCGCTTCGCCATCGTCGCACCCGAGCCCACCGGCCGGCCCTCGGAGTCCGCCGCCGAACCGGAGGCGACCCGGACCCGCGCCCCCGGCGACGGGTCAGGTGAGGACGGAGCCGCCCGGCGGGACGCGCACGAACTCGCCGCGACCGGTGCCCGTCCCTGGCACTCGGTGGGTATGGCCACGGCCGGTGGCGTCCTCCTGGCCGGAGCGGTGGTGCTGCTCATGCTGAGGCGCCGGTCCCGCTGAGGGCCGGCAGGGAATCAAGGCGTTGCTTCCCTGCGAGCCCGTTCACCGGCCCGTCCCCGACCGACTCCCGGCCCGTCCCCGACCGACTCCCGGCCCGTTCCCGACCGACTCCCGGCGGGTCCTCCACCGCGGCGAGCGCTGCGAGCGTGCGAGTCAGCGTCGTGGGAGCAGACGTGGTGGGAAGCATGCACGCCCGGCAGGCAGTGGAACGCGGCCACGAGGTCGTGCAGATCGAGCGCGAGGCCGGGGCCACCGGGGCCGGCCTGCGCAACTCGGCCAGATCCGGGTCAGCTGCCGGGCCGGGGTGAGGGACTGGAGACGGCCCTGCGCGCCCGCGAGCTCCGGGAGGGCGCCGGCGCCCGGTCCCCGGGCTCGGCCCCCGCGTACGAGGTGAGCGGCCGCGGCACCGTGCGGCTCGACTTCACGACCCTCTACCGCCAGGAGGGCGGCCAGACCGCCCGGACCCTGGCCTCCTTCAACGGTGGGACGGCGGCCGTGGTGAGGAGCTACACCTCGGACGTGGTGTCGCAGTCGCAGTCCGTGTCCGTCCCCGTCCCGGCCGGGGCCGCCAACGTGAGCTTCCGCTTCCACTACACCGGGGCCAACAACTGGTACCGGGTGATCGACGGGGTCAGGGTCACGACTTCCTGACTAGGCTGGAGGGCGCCGGTACATCGTCGTGGCGGCGCCCCGTCAGCTCACCGCACCTCGCACTACGCGTACGGCAGGAGTCCGCTTCATGGCAGATCGCAAGCCGATCGAATCCTGGCTCACCGACATGGACGGTGTCCTCATCCACGAGGGCGTGCCGATCCCCGGCGCCGACTCCTTCATCAAGAAGCTCCGGGAGAGCGGGAAACCGTTCCTCGTCCTCACCAACAACTCCATCTACACCCCGCGCGACCTGCACGCCCGGCTGGCGCGGATGGGCCTGGACGTGCCGATCGAGAACATCTGGACGTCCGCGCTGGCCACCGCCAAGTTCCTGGACGACCAGCGCCCCGGCGGTACGGCGTACGCCATCGGCGAGGCGGGGCTGACCACCGCCCTGCACGAGATCGGGTACGTCCTCACCGACCAGGATCCCGACTACGTGGTCCTAGGCGAGACCCGTACGTACAGCTTCGAGGCGCTCACGAAGGCGATCCGGCTGATCAACGGCGGGGCCCGCTTCATCAGTACCAACCCGGACGAGACCGGGCCGTCCGCCGAGGGCCCGCTGCCCGCGACCGGATCGGTCGCGGCACTGATCACCAAGGCCACCGGCAAGGATCCGTACTTCGTGGGCAAGCCGAATCCGCTGATGATGCGGGCCGGGCTGAACGCCATCGGGGCGCACTCCGAGTCCAGCGCGATGATCGGCGACCGGATGGACACCGATGTGCTCGCGGGCCTCGAGGCGGGCATGGAGACCTTCCTCGTGCTGACCGGTCTGACGGCACCCGCGGACATCGACCGCTACCCCTTCCGACCCTCCAAGGTGGTCGACTCCATCGCGGACCTGGTGGACCGGATCTGACCCGGTCGGAGGCCCGGGCGGCCCCGCCGCACTGACCCGTCCGGGTCCCCTGGAGATGCGGAACTGGGCGGAACGCGTGAATCTCTTTACACCAGGAGGTTCACAATGCGTTCAGTTCCGATTGCTCTCCGTGTCGTAGGGGTGGCCGCCGGCTTCCTGATCCTGGCGCCCGTCCCCGGGGCCGCGCACGCGGAGGAAGGTGCCCGGCCCACGGACACGGTCCACCCCGTCAGAGCGGAATCCGGGAGCGAGGTGCAGGACGGCCGGGAGAGCGGTGCCGTGGACCGGCTCCAGATCGTCACGCTCACGCCGCCCTCCCGCCTCGAGCCCGACGACAAGCAGGGCGAGGAGGAGAACGGCAGGAGGGACCGTGGGGGCCAGGAGGGGAAGAAGGACGACGGCAAGAAGGACGAGGGATCTCGCGACGGCAAGAAGGACGAGGGGTCCCAGGACGGCAGGAAGGACAACGGGTCCCGGGACCGCGGGGACGGCTCAGACGACGGCTCAGACGACGGCTCCGACGAGGGCTCCGACGAGGGAGACGGCCCGGAGGACCTGGTCGGGAACCCCGACCCGGCCGAGAGCCCCGTCGCCCCCGTCCGCGCCGGCGGTGGGGGCGCCGCCGACCGATTGGCCGCGCAGAGCGCCAAGTCCGCCGACAGCCAGGGCCCCGGCACGCCGCACACGGTGATCGGGTTGCTTCTGGCCGGAGCGGCGGCGGTCGCCGTGGCCTTCCGCAGTGCCCGCCGCCGGCGTGTCGGCTCCCCGGACCGGGACTGACCCGCCGTGTCCTCCGGCGACGAGGCGCCTCCGGGCAGCGGCCGGCTGCTCACCGGGGTGGCCTGGGCGATCCTGCTGACGGGCCTGTGGTTCTGGGGCCGTGAGGCCAGCGACGGTGCCGGGGGCTCCTCGGCCCCCACCACGGGTGACGTGGCGGCGGTGGGCCGCCCGCTCGGCGTACCGCTGCCGCCCGCCCGGGAGCCGCTGGCACCCGTCGGACCCACCAAGGTGGACATTCCCTCGATAGGGGTCTCGGCCCCCGTCGTCGCCCGCGGCCTGGACACCACGGGCGCGGTCGAACCGCCGCCGTTCGCCACCCCGGACGCCGTCGGCTGGTTCGGCACCGGAACCCGGCCCGGTGCCGAGGGCGCCGCGCTGTTCGTCGGCCACGTCGACACCAGGACCGAGCCGGCGGTCTTCTACGGCCTCAGCGCGGCCCGCCCCGGCGAGACGGTCAAGGTGACCCGGACCGACGGCTCGGTCGCCGTCTTCACCATCGAGGACGTCCAGGTCGTCGGCCGGGACCGGTTCGACGCCCGGAAGGTGTACGGGGCGCACCATCCGGGCCGGGCCGAACTCCGGCTCATCACCTGCGGTGGCACCTACGACAAGAAGACCGCTTCGTACACGGCGAACGTCGTGGTGTCGGCGTACCTCACGGACGCGCGCGGCATCTGAGGCCCGCCGGAGGCGGCGTTCGGGGCAGCCGGGCCCGCTCCGCCGGTGGCGGCCGGGGTCCGCACCGACGGGAGCGCGGCTGTCGTCCGAGGCCGCGTCCTGCCGGGGCAGCGGCGGCCTCGGTTGCCTCGTGGTCGGCGGACCGCGTGTGTCAGGATGGATCCGGCCGGGCTCGTTCCGGCAGCGGGGCGCCTGGGGGGTGGCCCGGCACGTACCACGGTGCACCAAGGGGGAGTGGATGTACGGCAGTCGAGTCGGGCGCGCCCGATGGACGGCGGCCGCGATGGGGGCCGTCCTGCTGGTGGCGGGATGTTCCTCCTCGGACGGCGACGGCGACAAGCCCGCTGCGCAGCAGCCCAAGGGGACGGACCCGTACTGGGTGAACCCCGAGGGGAACGCGGCGAAGCAGGTGGCCTCGTACCTCGACGACGGCGACAGCGCGAGCGCCGAGCTGATCAAGAAGATCGCGGCTCAGCCGGTGGGGGAGTGGATCGGCCCCGACGACCCGGAGGGCGAGGCGCGGCGGTACACCGAGGCCGCCGCGAAGGCGGACCGCGACGCCCTGCTGGTCCTCTACAACATCCCGCACCGGGACTGCGGTCAGTTCTCCAGGGGCGGTGCCTCGGACGGCGACGCCTACCGGGCCTGGGTGGACAAGGTCGCCGAGGGCATCGGGGACCGCCGGGCCACCGTCGTCCTCGAACCGGACGCCGTGCTGCACCTGGTGGACGGCTGCACCCCGCAGGAGCACCACCAGGAGCGGTACGACCTGCTGAAGGGGGCCATCGAACGGCTCGGTCGACTCCCCGCCACCAAGGTCTACCTGGACGCGGGCAACGCCGGCTGGGCGGACCCGGGCTCTCTCCCGGACCCGCTGCGCCGGGCCGGCATCGACCAGGCCGACGGCTTCGCGGTCAATGTCTCCAACTTCCAGACGACCGAGGCCAGCAAGGACTTCGGTCGCAAGCTCTCCGCCAAGGTCGGCGGGAAGCACTTCGTGATCGACACCAGCCGCAACGGCAACGGGCCGTACACCCAGGGCGATCCCAAGGAGAACTGGTGCAACCCGCCGGGCCGCGCCCTCGGCGAGGAGCCCACGACGAAGACCGGTGATCCGCTGGTCGACGCCTATCTGTGGGTGAAGCGCCCGGGCGAGTCCGACGGCGACTGCAAGGGCGGTCCCAAGGCCGGCGACTGGTACCCGGAGTACGCGCTCGAACTGGCCCGCAACACCGAGTAGCCGCGCACACGACGGCGAGGGGGCTCCCGCCGCGGGAGCCCCCTCGCCGTCGCGGCCGTTCGTCGTCCCGGACTAGGGGACCTCGACCCAGACGGCCTCCGACGGGGTGCCCTTGTCGTCCGTCACGAACAGCATGTACCAGCCGGACGGGACCAGGGAGCGGTTCTTCGGCACCGTGACCTCGAAACCGCCCGCCGTCTTCGTCATCTCCAGCGCGATGGACCGCTGGTCGACGTCGGTCACATGCGTCACCGCGCTGGGCCGCATCAGCTTCGCCGACTTCAGCTTCGCCGCGTCCGTGCTCTTGAACGTCGCCGAGCCGCCACGCGCGATCTTCTTCGGGCCGGCGCCGATCTCCGGCCGGGAGTCCCGGAAGAGGTAGGGCGGTGTGTAGATCTCGATCCGCTGCTCGAAGACACCGGGCTTGGTGTTGGCGTCGTCGCCGAAGAGCGAGTCCGAGCCGAAGATCATCACCCGGCCGTCGGGCAGCAGCACCGAACCCGAGTGGTAGTTGCGCCCGACCCTGGGGTCGGCGACCCGGGCGTACTCGCCCGTCTTCGGGTCGTACGTGCGCGCCTCCAGCACATTGGAGCCGCTGCGGCCCCGGTAGTCCTCGGAGCCGCCGGTGACCAGGACGCTGTCGTCCGGCATCAGCGAGGCGCTCGGGTAGCGGGTGCCCTTGTCGAGGGAGGCGCCGTCCTTGAAGCGGGGCTGCGGGTCCTTCAGATCGACCAGCCGGGACTTCTCGCTGGACTTCTCGGACTCGCCGACCCCGCCACCGCCGATGACCATGAACCGCTGGTCCTGGGCCGGCGGCAGCATCACCGTCGCCGAGGTCTCCATCAGGTCCGGGTCGCTCAGCCCAGGCACCTTGGTGAACTTGTTGGTGTCCAGGTCCCAGATCCCGGGGTCACGGCCGACGTCCGCGGGACCGTATCCGGCGTTGGAGCCGGAGTAGAAGAGCTTCCCGTTGTCCATCAGGAAGATCGCCGGGTAGGTCGGGAAACGCCGCTCGAAGCCGGTGTACTCCCACTTCTTCGTCTTCGGGTCGTAGATCTCGTCCTTGCCCGGGACGATCTGGCCGATCTCGTCCAGGCCGGACAGGGACAGGACCTTGCCGTCCTCGAGCGTGGTGAGCGTGGGATACCAGCGGGCCTCGTTCATCGGGTCGACGGTGATGTACTTCTCCGCGACCGGGTCGAACTCGTAGGCCTCCTTGATGCCCTGGAAGTCCTTCTTGTCGAGGGCGAGCTTCTGCGCGATGCCGTAGACGTTCCGGTTGTCCGTGCCCTTGAGGCCGTGCACCCGGTAGTTGTCCTCGGTGCCGGTCTCGTACGACTTCCCGGACTTCGCGGCCTCGACGTAGATCCGGCCGAGGCCCGCCTCGGTGCGCAGGAAGCGCCCGGTCTCCTTGTCGAAGACCTTCTTCGCCTTCTCGACCAGGACCGGGTCCTTGGAGATGAACGTCTTGCCGTTCTTCTTGCCGGTGAACTTGGTGCCCGCGGGCAGGGTGATCGGCTTGTCCGGGTCCTCGTTGTGGACGATCATCAGGCCGCCGGCCTTGGTGACGTCACCCTGGAGCTTCTCGTACCGCTTGGTGCCGCCCGCGACCAGCAGCTTGCCGTCGGGCAGCTGGGTGTGCCCGGCGCAGAACATGTCCTTGGGCGTGGGTATGTGCTTGAAGTCGTTCGTCGTCGGATCCCAGAGCACCGACTCGAACTTCTTGGCGTCGAAGTTCTTCTGGTTGTTGCCGGAGCCCGCGATCAGCAGCACCTTGCCGGTGTGGAGCAGGGCCGCGTGGATCGTGTTGATCTTGTACTTCTCCGGGACGTCGAGGAAGTCCCAGTGGCCGTTCGCCGCCTTGTACTCGGGCCGGTTGATCTTGTACTCGTGGTACTGCTCCGAGCCGTACCGGTACATCGCCGGTCCGTTGAACCCGGCGATCGCCGCCACGACCGCCGCGCCGATCAGGATCCGCCGGGCCCGGTTCTTGCGGTGGTTCGGCCGGACGGGAATTGTGCTCATTTCTTACGTCCCCCAAGGGCGATCTGCATGGTCTGGTCCGCGGGGGCCCACTGGTGCTGCTGCTCATGGGCGGCCGGCGGCACGGTCCCGGAGGCCTCGCCGTCCGTCCCCGGCTTCGCACGGCGCCGCCCCCTCCGCTTCTTCTTCTCCTCGCGGATCGCGTGCCGCCAGGCGAAGATGGGCGCCGCCGTGATCAGCAGGGCCAGGCCGGCCCAGGTGATCATCGCCGGATGGTCGTGCCCGAACCAGAACGAGGAGACGAGCGAGCCGCCGAAGATCAGGATGAAGAAGAGGTGGATCCGGAACGTGCCGAAGAGCGTGTCCGGGCTGGAGGAGTCGCCCTTGGGCGTCACCACGAACTTGCTCTTGCGGCGCAGCGCGGCGTCCATCAGGGAGCGTGCGTAGATCGGCGCGGAGAGCGCGGACATCACCATGCCGGCCAGACCGCCGGAGCCCTCGGGCTCGTGGGGCGACACGTTGTGGCGGCGGTTCCAGATGTAGAGACCGATCTGCAGGGCCGAGGCGTTGCCGTACAGCATCATCCAGATGGCCGGGTCGATCTGCACGCCGGAGGCGCCCATGCCCAGGAACAGCGCGCAGCTGAGGGCCGCCAGGATCCAGTTGAGGGCCGACATCGGGTAGAAGATGATCATCATCGTGTAGTTGAAGAGCTTGCCGGCCGGCAGTGTGCCGAAGCCCTTCCAGTACTGCTTGAGGATCGTCTCGTACGTGCCGCGGGACCAGCGCAGCTGCTGGGTGAAGAAGTCGGTCCAGGCGGACGGGCCCTCACCGACGGCCAGGACGTCCGGGGTGTAGACGGACCGCCACTTGTTGCCGGTGCCCGGGTTCTTGGCCCGGTGCATCTCAAAGCCGGTGGCCATGTCCTCGGTGATCGAGTCGTACAGGCCGCCGATCTGCTTGATGGCGCTGATGCGCACCGCGTTGGAGGTGCCGACGAACATGGGGGCGCCGTAGCGGTTGCCGGCGCGCTGGATCAGGGCGTGGAAGAGGAACTGCTGGGACTCCGCGGCCTTGGTGACGAAGGTGTCGTAGTTGCCGTAGACCTGCGGGCCGATGACGAACCCGACGTCCGGGTCGCGGAAGTACCCGAGCATCCGCTCCAGGTAGTTCGGCAGCGGTACGTGGTCGGTGTCGACGGAGGCGAAGAAGTCGTAGTCCCCGCCGTGCGCCTCGAGCCAGGCGTTGTAGTTGCCGTGCTTGGTCTTGGCCCGGTGGGCGCCCTTCTCCTGGTTCCACTTGGCTATGCCCTTGCGGGAGAAGTGGTGGACGCCGAGCCGTGCGCAGACCTCCTTGACGGCCGGGTCGTCGCCCTCGTCGAGCAGCCACACGTGCATCAGCCCGCGGTGCCGGATCTTCACTGCCGCCTCGAGCGTCTTCGTGACCATCTCCAGGGGTTCCTTGCCCGGCACGAAGGAGGTGAGGAAGGCGACGCGGGTGCCGGACTCCGGCACGACGGGTATCGGGTCGCGGGCGACGAGTGTCGCGTGCGCGTTCGACAGGACGTTCATCGTCCGGAAGAGCTCGATCAGGCCGATCGAGACGAGCATGACGACGTCGAGCCACAGCAGCAGCTCGTTGTCCAGGTTGGGATCGCGCTCGGTCCAGTGCTGCGGCTGCATCAGCCAGGCGAACAGGCCCAGCGAGACCAGCGGCGCGGCCCCGAGGAGCAGAGCGGCCCGGACGCGGTGCGGCTCCTGCGACAGCAGCGAGCGGTACTGCACCTTGTACGGTTTCGACGGGTCCGGCTGGGTCAGGGGACCGGCCAGCCGGCTGTAGTGCTCGTAGTCGTACCTCGGCAGCGCCTTCTTGGGGCGCAACCGGTGGCCTCCCGTCCTGAGCTGCGGGGGAACCCGAAGCTGCGTGGTCCGGGAAGGGTCGTCGTCCTGCTGCCGGGCGCCGTTGGGCGTCGACGTCATCTTTCATCCCCCCGCACGCCTGCTGGCTGCGTGATCGTTCGGTCGTGTCCGGACCGGGGCTCCCCTGGGCCAGCCGGTACCGGACGCATCAGTGGCAGGCCACCGTATCCGTAGACATAAGACGATGGTCTTCCGGTTGCATGATGCCCGTCTCCGCGTTCCTCCGGGAACGGGACCCCCACGCCGGGCCAGTAGCGACGGGAGAATCCCCTCGAATCACCCCAAGTCGCAACTGTTTGAGCCCGCTGACCCCTTGGGGCCGCGGACTCTCAGGACAGGGTCTCGGAGCGGGGACGTGATCGCAAGCGGATCCGGGGTCGCCGGGAGGCGCGCTGTCCGGGAACCGGCGCGCCGCGCCGCCGCGAGGTGGTGGGTGGGCGTGTGCGGGCGGGACCTTCGGGCGGGTGCCGCTGCGGAGGCGTGCCGCCGGGGGCATGTCCAATCGCTCTGGATGGGTTGTCCGATCACGTTGGACGTCGGGCTTTCCGGTGCCTCCCCGCGCAGTCGTTGACGGCGGTTTGGTCAACCGGCGTCCGAGCGGGAAGAATCCCTCGCGTGGCCAACGCACTGCAGGAATTGGTGAAGAGCCGGCTGGAGCAGCAGGGCTGGTCCTACGGCGACGTGGCCCGGCGCGGGGGCGTCCCGCGTTCCACCGTGCACCACCTGGCCACCGCCGAACGCGTCACCCGCATGCCGCAGCAGGCCACGCTGGAGGGCCTGGCCAGAGGGCTGGAACTACCCCTGGACTCCGTCCGCAGAGCCGCTGCCGAAGCCTGCGGGATCCACCTGTACTTCGAGGAGACCCCCGGCGCACCCGCCGACCCCGAGGTCGCCACCCTCATCGCCAGCGTCCAACAGCTCTCCCCCGCCGACCGCCGCCACGTCACCGCACTCGTCGAATCCCTCCTGCGCAACACCCACCGACCCGACACCGACACACCCGCACGTACCGACACCGGCACAGGTACCGGCGTCGGCGCAGACACCGGCACAGGACCCCGCACGGGCCACGGCACCGACACCCGCCCCACCACCCACCAAGGCACCGACCCCCACCCCACCGGCGACTGAACCGCGCCCCACCGGCGACTGAACCGGCCCACAGGGCGCGCCGACGGGTCGGACCTCGGATTCCGGAGCGCGCCGGCGAAGTGCGGGGGCGTGTGATTTCGATGGGGGATCGGGGACTTCGGGCCGGTGGCGTGTATGGCGCATCTGTTTGATGCATTTGCTGGCGAAGTATCGGATAGCCCGGAAATGCGGGCGATTGGGGGTCTATTCTCGCCCCGCGGGGCGGTGAACCGCCCGATGCCTCCGGGAGAGGGGTGGACGTGCTTGTCGTTCCGGGAGCGCTCACGACCGCCGTTGTCCGCGATCGGACGGGAGAGCCGGTGGTGCTGCTGTCCGGCGAACTCCCCTCCGCCCTCACCCCGTCCGGCGTGGACGAGCTGCTGAACCTGGCCGCCGCCGTGCTCGGGGCGGAGGAACTGGAACTCTTCCGGGCCTGCCTCGCGGCACTCCGCTGCGGCGAGAGGCTCCGGGAAACCCGTATCGAGGTGAGCGGAGCCGTACTGACCATCTACCGCGACTGATCCGCGAACGGCAGCGGGCTCCCGGGAGCCGTCTCCGGGAGCCCACGCCGACCGCCCGTCGGTTCGGGCGGCGCATCAGGCCGGATCAGAACCGGCGACCGCAATCCCAGCCGTATCCGGCGTGGTTGCGGTACCTCCCGTAGGCGTCGTACCAGTGCGCCCGGTGTGCGGCACGGCGTTCCCACAGGCGGTGGCAGTCGCGGTCCCACCGGTTCCGGTGGCGGTCCCGGGTGCGGTGCCCGACGTGCCGCAGGTCGAGGTCGGTGCAGAGTTCCACGGCGCGGAACTGCTGTGCTGCGACGGGGGAATGGGCCGGTGCGGCGATGGCCGTGCCCGTCAGGGGAATGGCGGCCGCGGTCGCGGTCAGGGCCGCGGTCGCAATGACACGTGCGAATGTTCTCACCATTTTTCTCCTGTTCTAGGGATTTCTGGTGGCCCTCCGGACCATACGCGGATCCCGTGTCCGGATTGCTTCGCGCATGTCCGCCGAGAGGTCTTTTCGGCGCATTGCCGGCCTTGTGTCGAAACCTGGTCGAACCGGGGCTGAGCTTTGCTTCGTGAGCTTTCCGTGAAATGTGGCGGTGATCCCTGAGAACACTCGCGAGGGTGACTCAACTGCGGCGTTTCGCGGGCGGTTTGGGTGTGGTCGGGAAATTGCGGAAATTGCAACTCGGCTGCACCGGGTCCTGGGTTGAAGAATTCCGGCGGCGCGGGTGGCCGGAATCGTGGGCTGCCGGAACGCCTGGCCGTCGCGCGGAATTCCGCGCCGGGATGTGCAGGGGCGCCGGCCCCGTCGCTCAGCTGCGGTAGATGGTCAGTACGGCTCCGCTCACCTCGATACGGGTTTCCCGGAGCCTCTCGCCGCAGCGGAGTGCCGCGAGGCAGGCCCGGAAGAGTTCCAGTTCCTCCGCCCCGAGCACGGCGGCGGCCAGGTTCAGCAGCTCGTCCACGCCGGACGGGGTGAGGGCGGAGGGGAGTTCGCCGGACAGCAGCACCACCGGCTCTCCCGTCCGATCGCGGACAACGGCGGTCGCGGACGCCTTGGTGACGACAAGCACGTGCACCCCTCTCGCGGAGGTTTCGGGTGGTTCACCCGTCTTGAGGCACGAGAGGATAGCCATGAGGAGCCCTGCCGTTGCCGGTGGGGATCGGCCGGAATTGAGCCGATCGGGTGAGGCTCCGTGTGGGCGGGCGTCGAGTCCGTCCCTGCCCGCCGCCTCTCCTGCCTGCGGCTTTGGCGGACATGGGGGTCTTCGCCGTGGCGGGCGGAATGTTCCGGTCCCTTGTCGGCGGCTTCGCGGAGTCCTACTGTCCAATCTCGTCAGACAGATCGTCCGGCATGGATGGACGCGTTCGGGAACGGGCGCGGCCCGCCCATGCCCTTCGTGCAAAGGACCCACCCATGCTTGGCATGCGAGAACTGGACGCCGAGGCCGCCGCGGAGCTGCTGCCCGGGCGCGAGGCCCTGGGCCGGCTGCGGTTCAACTTCGTCAGGACCACGAGCGTGAGCGAGCGCATCGCCTACGTCGACGCCCACAACGAGTCGCTCGCGGCCAACGTCTGCTCGCCGGACGCCGTCGCGGCCTCCGACGCCTCCCAGTCCATCAGCGTCCGCCAGTAGCGGCGCTTCCTTCCCAGAGGGGTTTCCACCATGAACGTCGAAGAGCTCAACGCCGAGGCCGCCGCCGAACTGCTGCCCGGGCGCGAGGCCCTGGGCCGGCTGCGGTTCAACTTCGTCAGGACCACGAGCGTGAGCGAGCGCATCGCCTACGTCAGCGCCCACAACGAGTCGCTCGCGACCAACATCGACTCCCCGTACGCCATCGCGGCCTCGTCCGCCGCCCAGTCCATCAGCGTCAGCCAGTAGCCGGCGCTTCCTCCCGAGAGGGGTTTCCACCATGAACAACGACCAGCTCAACGCCGAGGCCGCCGCCGAACTGCTGCCCGGGCGCGAGGCCCTGGGCCGGCTGCGGTTCAACTTCGTCAGGACCACGAACGTGAGCGAGCGCATCGCCTACGTCAGCGCCCACAACGAGTCGCTCGCCGCCAACATCGACTCCCCGGACGCCGTCGCGGCCTCCGAGGCGACCCAGTCCATCTCGATCAGTCAGTAACGAGCCCGGTCGTGTGCGGGCCGCGTTCTTGGGGGCGCGGCCCGCACCGGGAGGAAGAGCAGGACGGTGACCGAAAGCCATAAGGTCCACCCCGGTCCCGTGGGGGCGGCGGCCTGCGGTACGGGCGAGGTGGCTCACCCGTACGAATACACGGAGACGCTGTTCCCCGTTCCGCGCCTCGGTGCGGGACTCCAGTTTCTCGGCGAGTACCAGGGATCCGGCTTCACGGAGCGCAAGTACCTGGTCCGCCGAGGGGACGGACAGGTGGTCCAGCTCTCCCGGCTGCTCTACCTGGTGGCCGAGGCCATCGACGGCGTACGAGACACCGAGACCGTCTCGCACCGGGTCAGTGGGCGCTACGGACGGGAGGTCAGCGCCGACAACATCGAGTACCTCATCGAGCAGAAGCTCGAACCGCTCGGCATCACCGTCCCCTTCGGACAGGAGGGCGACCAGGTCGCCGGTCCCACCACCGACCTCCTCCTGGTCCTCAAGGGCCATCGGGTGATCTTCCGTGAGCGGCAGGTGGCCCGTATCGCAGCGGCGCTCGCCTGGCTGCACCGGCCGCCGGTCGTGGTCCTGGTGCTGTCCGCGGCGCTCTGCGTGGACGTCTGGCTGTTCGCCGTCCACGGAGCGATCGCGCCGGTGCTGCAGGTGCTGGAACAGCCCGTGCTGATGCTCGCCGTCTTCGCGCTGATCGTGGCATCGCTGGTCTTCCACGAGTTCGGCCACGCCTCGGCGTGCAGATACGGCGGCGCGCGCCCCGGGAGCATCGGCTGCGGCCTCTTCCTGATCTGGCCCTCGATGTACACGGAGGTCACCGATGTCTACCGCATCGGGCGGGCCGGCCGGATCCGGACCGACCTGGGCGGGATCTACTTCAACGTGGTCTTCGTGCTGGGGCTCGCCCTGGCGTACGCCCTCACGGGCCAGCCCCTCTTCCTCGCAGCGATCTACCTCGTGCACTTCGAGATCCTGGAGCAGTTGCTGCCGGTTGTCAGGCTGGACGGCTACTACATCCTCGGGGACCTCGCGGGAATCCCCGACCTCTTCGGGAAGATCAAGCCCATCCTGCGCTCCATGCTGCCGGGACGTTCGCCGTCCCCGGAGGTGGCCGGGCTGAAGCGGCCCGCCAGGATCATGGTCACCGCATGGGTCGTGACCATGGTGCCGCTGATCGCCGCCGAACTCGGCTACGTCCTGTGGAACCTCCCCCGCCTGTTGACCACCAGCCTGCGCTCACTTGCGGAACAGGTGGCGGGGACCTGGTCGGCCTTCGCCGACGGCCAGATCTCCGCCGGTCTCGTCGGTCTCGTCGGGAGCTTCATGCTCATCTGCCCCCTGGCCGGTGCGACCTACCTCGCCGTACGGCTGGTGGGCCGGCTGGTGAAGGTCGTCGGCCGGGCCACGGAGGGCAACACCCGGCTGCGGGTGGCCGTCTGGGGTGGGGTGCTGGTGGGGTCGGGCGCGCTCTGCACGGCGTGGCTTACCGGCATGACCCCGGAGCCGCTGCCGAGGCAGCCGCCCATCGCCCCCATCCTCCAGCCCGGTGTGCCCACGGTCCGCCCGACGGCCGCGGCCCCCGCCGGGGAGCGGCCCACCCCTGTCACCCCGGCCCCGACCGTCCTCGACGGCCCACCGCCCGAGGCCCCCGCACCCAGGGCGACTTCCGGCGCCGCCCTCGCCGGCCCGACCGCCACCACCAGCGGTTCCCCGTCCGCGAGCCCCGTCACGAACGCGCCGACACCGGGCCCGGCGAGCCCGACGCCGAGTCCGAGCCGTACCTCGGCGTCGCCTACGGCCGGCCCCAGCGCCTCGCCGTCGCCGAGCACAACGCCGTCCGGATCCCCTTCGCCCTCGGTGACCCCCTCGGAGTCGCAGAGCGCGACGGAGGAGCCGTAGGCCGGATCGCCCCATCCACCTCTCCGGCCCCGAGAGCCCCTTCCGATTCCCCGTACATCCGCAAAGGAGCATCCCGATGACACACCGAAAACCACGCACCGGCCACGGCGGCCGCAGAGCCGCACGGTTCGGCATGCTCGTCGCCGCCTGCACGGCCGGCTTCGCCACGGCGAGCCCGGCCGGGGCGGCATCGTCCGTGTCGACCGGCAACCGCCATGTCGGCGTCGCGGTGGACGAAGCACACGCGAACGCCGGACCCAGGCACCGCTTCGACTACGACGACGAGTTCGCGGTCCATGAACTCGGAACACGCCTCGGCGTCGGTGCGCGCAACAGGGCGGTCGCCCGTTCCACGGGCTGCTCGCTCGACAACCCGTGCCGCTCGGTCGCCCTGTCGTTCCAGGTCGTCACCGTCACCGGCACGATCACGCGCCTCAACGCCGCGAACAACAGCCGCGCGGTCAACGACCACTGCGACGGCTGCCAGACGTTCGCCGGCGCCTACCAGTTCATCGTCTCCACCCCGTACTCGTTCACGCTGAGCCGCCCGGTCAGGAACGAACTCGCCCGGCTCGAAAGGCGACTGGGCGAACTGGAGCGCAGCCGCGAGCCGATCAGCACCGTCAGGACCCGCGCCGACTCCCTGGCCTCCGAGGTCGTGAACCTGCTCAGGGGGGCGGTGGCGGCCGCACCTCGCGGCGAGACCGTCAACCCGCTGCAGAGCTTCCGGCCCACCGTCACCCTGCGGCGCCACATCGACTAGGGCGTGTTGCGGCACACGTGCGGCAGACGGGGTCTGCCCGCCGCTCCGCGCCGTACCCCACCCGCCTGCCGGCTCGGGGCCCCCTCCCCGAGCCGGCAGGTGAACCCGTCTCCAGTCCTCCGGAGGACCACCATCCATGAGTTACCCACCCGAGGTGCGTCGTCGGGCCCTCGACCTGCTGGCCGTCGGCGAGCCCGTGAAGAAGGTCGCGGTCGACCTCGGCCTCAGCGAGCGGACGCTCTACCAGTGGCGGCGCAGATACCTGCCGCAACTGCGGCACCAGCGGTACTTCCCCGACGCCGGGACGGAACTCACGGCCGCGCGCAGACGCATCACGGAACTGGAGACCGAGGTCGCCGTCCTCCGGCGCGCGACCGAACTGCTGCGGGACGCGATGTCCCCAAAAGACGATTCGAGGCAGTACGCGTGATGGCTCACGAGGGCTTGCCCGTGCGGATCACCACGCGCGTCCTGGGGGTGACCGAGTCCGGGTACTTCACCTGGCGTTCCCGTCCTCCCTCCGCACGTTCCGTCCGTCACTCCTGGCTCACCGAAGTCATCTCCGCCATCCACGCCGCTTCGCACGGGACCTATGGATACCGGCGCATCCACGACGAACTGACCTCGCGCCACGGCATCGCGGTCAGCCACGGCACGGTGCAGCTCCTGATGCGCCGCGCCGGACTCCGGGGTCTCTCCGTCGGCGAACGGCGCCGTCCCCGGCCGACTCCCAAGAGGTTGCCGGCCTGAACGAGAGAGCGATCCGACCATGAGCATGGAATACCCGTCGTTCCCGACACCGCCGCTGCCCATTTCCGCGTGTCTGCGCCCTCATCTGCGGGTGGGGGAGGACCTACCGGCAACCCAGGCCCACCAGGTGATGCTGCACTGCGCCCTGGACGCGGCATGCGTCCCGGTGCGGCTGACCGACACCCGTGCCGTCGCCCGGATCGCCGAACTCGACTTCCACACGGTGAACGCCGTGATCGGCTGGCTGCGGACGCTGAGCGAGCGCTGACCCCTGTGGGCCGGTTGGGTGCCGGTGGGGCGCGGTTCAGTCGCCGGTGGGGTGGGGGTCGGTGCGGTGGCCCGTGCGGGGTCCTGTGCCGGTGTCTGCGCCGACGCCGGTACCTGTGCCGGTGTCGGTACCTGTGCCGGTGTCGGTACGTGCGGGTGTGTCGGTGTCGGGTCGGTGGGTGTTGCGCAGGAGGGATTCGACGAGTGCGGTGACGTGGCGGCGGTCGGCGGGGGAGAGCTGTTGGACGCTGGCGATGAGGGTGGCGACCTCGGGGTCGGCGGGTGCGCCGGGGGTCTCCTCGAAGTACAGGTGGATCCCGCAGGCTTCGGCAGCGGCTCTGCGGACGGAGTCCAGGGGTAGTTCCAGCCCTCTGGCCAGGCCCTCCAGCGTGGCCTGCTGCGGCATGCGGGTGACGCGTTCGGCGGTGGCCAGGTGGTGCACGGTGGAACGCGGGACGCCCCCGCGCCGGGCCACGTCGCCGTAGGACCAGCCCTGCTGCTCCAGCCGGCTCTTCACCAATTCCTGCAGTGCGTTGGCCACGCGAGGGATTCTTCCTGCCGTGGGACGGAGTGACGCGTACGGGTGAGTCCGAGTGTATGCCGCAGGCGGGGTGTCCCTCCCTTGCCGCCCGCCGTCCGGAGGTCTCCCGGCGGTGGGCGCCCAGCGCCGGGCGGGCTTGCGCGCGCATGCGAAAGGGCGCCCTCGGAGGCCGAGGACGCCCAGGTCAGCGAACTGATCGCCGGTGCGCCGCCAGGGACTCGAACCCCGGACCCGCTGATTAAGAGTCAGCTGCTCTAACCAACTGAGCTAGCGGCGCCTGCTGACCCGGAGAACTTTACCGGACCCCCTGCGATGCTCCTGACCATTTCCTTGCGCGTTCCGGCCTGTCGGATGGTCGTTTTTTCGCTTTGCTCCGTCAAAATGCGATTTGTCGTTACGAAAGTGCGTGGTGGATCTGGAGAGGTAAGGGATGACCGTTCCGGTGTTCGAGGAGTACGAGCCGGCCGGCGACTGCGTCTGCCCCGGCTGCGCCCAGCAGCGGCGGGAGCGGGCCCGTGCCCTGCCGGTGCGTGCCGGCGGTCACCCGGCCGCGCACGGCGCCCGCCGCGCTCTCGTACTGGTCACCGCGGCGGGAGCGGTGCTGAGTGGCGGGAACGCGGGGGCCCTGGCCGACCCCGGAGCGGGGCGTCCCCCGGTGCCCGAACCGGAAGCGGCCGCGCCCCGGACCGCACGGTCCGGGGCGCCTGCCGTCGCGGCGCAAGCGGCGGCTCCGCCACGGCGACCGGTCGGGGAGCGGGCGGCCAGGGTCCACACCGCCCGGGCCGGGCGCGCCGGACCGGGGCGCGACCGGCCGGAACGGGACCCGGCCCCGGCCCCGGCCCCGGTGGAGCGTGCAGGAACGGACAGTGCCCCGGTGGGCCCCGGCGGTACGGACCGCCCCCGTGCCGATCGTGTCCGCGCGGTGGGCCCCGCCGGGTCCGGGCGCGATCCCCGCCCCGACCCGGAGACCCCGCAGGGCGGTCAGGAACCGCTGCACGGCGGCCCGATCGCCGGCCCCGCCGGGACGGCCGGTCTGCGCAAGATGGCCCGTGCCGACATCATGAACCGGGCGAAGCGCTGGGTGAACGCCAAGGTCCCGTACTCCATGAGCAGGTACTGGGCGGACGGCTACCGGCAGGACTGCTCCGGCTACGTCTCCATGGCCTGGCACCTCCCGGGCAACGAATGGACGGGCAGCCTCGCCCAGTTCGGCACGCGCATCGAACGCAAGGACCTGCAGCCCGGCGACATCCTGCTCTTCCACAACCTGAGCAATCCGTCCAAGGGCTCCCATGTCACGATCTTCGGCGGCTGGGCGGACAGTGCCCGCACGAAGTACATCGCGTACGAGCAGGCCAGGCCGAACACCCGCAGGCAGACCACGCCCCTGGCCTACTGGAGCAACTCCGACCAGTACGTGGCCTACCGCTACAAGGCGGTGAAGGGCGTCGGCACCGCGGGCGGGACGATCGAGGGGATCGAGGGGCTCGGGGAGATCGGGGAGATCGGGTTCCCCGGTGTGGGGGTCTTCGCGCCCGGCGAGGACAACGCGCACGTCGCCCGGCTCGCGAGGTTGCTGGCGGAGCAGGGCTTCGGAAGCGACGACACGGCCGGTCCGGGGTCGCGCTGGGGGGAGGCGCACCGGCGTGCCACCCAGGCGTTCCAGCACGCCCAGGGCTGGAGGGGCAGGGAGGCGGACGGGGTGCCGGGGCCGGACACCTGGCGCCTGCTGGTGAACGGCACGGGCAGGAAGGCGGCGGCCGGCGCCGACGCGGCCGCGCCGAACGGGCCCGGGCGGCAGGTGGGTTCGGTGGCGGGGGCACCCGCGCCGGCGGCGGGCCCGACCGCGACCGGTCCGGAACAGGTGCCGTCCTCCGCCGCGCGGGCCCCCGCCGGGTCGGGTGCCACGGCTGCGGGATCCGTTTCCGCGGGGGCCCGGCAGGCGGTCCCCGCGCCGACCCCCGTGACCGGGACGCCGTCCGGCGGTCGTGCAGCGGCCGCTCCGGCCCGGCCCGCTTCCACCGTCCGATCCGTCCCTGCCGCTCCCCGCAGACAACCGCCCGCCGCGGCTGCACCCCGCCGGCCGGGCGCCGCGACGGCGGCTCCGGCCGGTTCCCGGAGGCAGGCGTCCGGAGCCGCCGCTTCCGCGCCGGGTTTCCCGGGTCACGGACATTTCCGCCCCGGCAGCTCCGGAAGGCATCTGGACACTCTCCGCCGGCAGCTGGTGAAGCGGGGCTTCGCCAGGCACTACTCCACCCGCCCCGGTCCGCGCTGGGGCGACGCGGACCGTCGCAGCGTCGAGGCGTTCCAGCGCGCGCAGGGCTGGCACGGCGCGGCGGCCGACGGCTACCCCGGCCCCGAGACCTGGCGGCGGCTCTTCTCATGATTCACAACTCCGATGTGCACCGAACCCGCGAGGAGGCGACCGCGGTGACCCCGACGACCCCTTACTCCGAGGACCCTCCGGGTCCCTCTCTTCCGCTCGGCCGGCTGACCTCTGCGTCGGTCGCCGTCCACAGCGCGGGGCTCCCCGTCGCGGGCAGCACGGCCTCCGGCGGGCCCGAACCCGAGGTCATGTCGGGCCCGGAGGCGCCGACGTCGTTCGACGGCGGCCCGGACGCGCACGGCACTCCTGACGGGCACGGCTTTGCGGACCCGTACAACGCCCCCGCGGTGCACGGCGGTCCGGACGGGCACCGCACCTTGGCTCCGCACGGCACACCGGACGTGCACGGCACCGCCGGGCGTGGCGGCGTGCCCGCGGAGGCCGGACTGCCCGCGCCCGCCCATGAGCCCGCTCCGGGGGGCGGGTCCGGGACGGGGCCCGGAACCGCCTTCCCGCCCGAGCCGAGCGGTTCCGCGGACGGGGTCACCGACGCCCGCTGCCACCCGGGCGTCCTGTCCGAGGCGGGCGGGAAGCAGTCCGGCGGCACGCGCGACACCCCGCCCGCGACCGAACGGGCCGAGCGGCAGTTCAGCGGCGCCGGCGGTCGTCGGACGGTCGTCATCGGCACCGATACGACCGGGGCCATCCCCGTCCACCTGCTCTACCGGGACGCCGTCGCGTCCGCCGGAGCGACCACCCGGGGCCCGGCCGGGAAGACCGCGGAGGACCTGCGGACGGAGCCGGCCGGCGGTGCGGACGCCACCCGCCCTCTCAACGGGACGTCCGCCCGCAAGGGGCCGGACGGCGGCGCACAGCCCAAGGACCGCGGGAGCGCCTTCGGCGTGTACGGGCTGACCAAGGACGCCGACGGCGACAGCGGCCCCGACACCATCGCCATGCCCCCGGTGACCTCCGCCACCGGACGGCGGTCCACACCGGCCGCCGGCCGGGCCACCTGCCGGCCGGCACCCCCGCCGGACCCCCGGCTGACCGAACGGCCCGGGCCGGTCCTCCCCGGCTGGACGGCTCTGCTCGCCGGGGTCGTCTCCCTCGTCGTCTGCGCGGCCGTGCTGCACTGGGCGGGCGCATTCCCGCCCGAGGTGACGACGCTCTTCGGGCTGGGCGAACGGCCCTACGGCGGTCTCGGGTTCGTGCACTGGGGCGTGCTCGCCGTGTCCCTTACCGTCGCGCTGTTCTCGCTCGGCGGGCTCGCGCGCGGCCGGGTCGGCCACGCCTGGGTGCTGACGCTGTACGGGGAGTACCGCGGCAGTGTCCGCCGCAGCGGTCTCATGTGGGTGAGTCCGCTGCTGCTCCGCCGCCGGGTGGACGTACGGCTGCGGCACTGGCGCAGCGACCCCATGCCGTCGGTCGACGCCGACGGCACCGCGCTCGAGGCCGTCGTCCTCGTCGTGTGGCGGGTCCGGGACACGGCCCGGGCCGTGCTCGGGGTCGCGAACCATGAGTCGTACCTGAGGGAGCAGGTGGAGGCGGCCCTGGCACGGGTGCTGTCCCAGATCCCGGCCGATGCCTCGGCGCCGGCCGCCGGCGGCGGTCCCGCCCTCGAACTGCGTCCGACGCTCCGCAACGCCGAGGCCGTCGGCGACGCCCTGACGAAGACGCTCGCGGCGGAGTGCGCCCCCATCGGGATCGACGTCTTCTCTGCGCAGCCGACGCGCATCGAGTACGCACCCGAGGTGGCCGCGGCGATGCGCCGCCGTCGGGTCGCCGCCCTGGAGGCCGAGCGCCGCGACACCGTGTTGAGCTCGGTGGTCGACGCGGTGGACGACACGGTGCAACGGCTCACGATGCGCGGGCTGGTGGAGTTCGACGACTACGAGCGCAAGGCCCTCGTGCGCGATCTGACGGTGGCGTTCTGCACGGCGAGGACGGGCGGCGCGGAGACCCCGTGACGGGGGATTGGTGATTGGTCTGGACATGTTCAAAATTCGTCAATAGCTTGGGACTTGGTCTAGACCGGAATCCGCACGACCGCACAAGCGCAGCTGCACGGTACGGCTCACAGAACTCCCCCACGTTCTCAAGGAGCGACAGCATGCGAAAGCGAATAGGCGCGGGCGTCGTCGGCCTCGCGGTGGCGGGGGCGACCCTGCTCGCCACCGGGAGCGCCGGCAGCCACGGCTACACCGACTCCCCGATCAGCCGTCAGAAGCTGTGTGCCAACGGCACCGTGGGCAACTGCGGCGAGATCCAGTGGGAGCCCCAGAGCGTCGAGGGGCCCAAGGGCTTCCCCGGCGCGGGTCCGGCGGACGGGAAGATCTGCGCCGGCGGCAACAGCCGCTTCGCGCAGCTCGACGACCCGCGCGGCGGTGCCTGGCCCACCACCAGGGTGTCGTCGGGCCAGAACCACACCTTCCGGTGGCAGTTCACCGCCATGCACGCCACGACCGACTTCAAGTACTACATCACCAGGAACGGCTGGAACCCCGGCCGGCCGCTCACCAGGGCCGCACTCGATCCGCAGCCCTTCCTGACCATCCCGTACAACGGCCAGCGCCCCCCGGGGACGCTCAGTCACTCGGGCACGTTGCCGTCGAAGTCGGGCCGCCATCTGATCCTGGCGGTGTGGACCATCGCCGACACCCCGAACGCGTTCTACGCCTGCTCCGACGTACAGTTCTGACGTCTCGTCAGTCGCGTGCCGCGGTACGGGTGCCACCTGGAGCGGTACGACCTTCGCGGAGCCGGTCAGGCGCCGGCGGGTGGTCACCGGTTGGGGCTGGTCCACGAGGCTCGTGCCCAGCCACCACCAGGTCGCCCCCGGTGCCGCCGGACCGGCCGTACCGCTCACGGAGCTGCCGCTCCGGGGCCCGGGCCCGGCTGGTGGCGGGAGCCCGGCACGGACGGTCACCGCCCGCTGACGGCGGCCGACGCCGCCCGGCTGCGCCGCTCCTGTGAACGGCAGGGGCAGGGCCGGCTCCTGGATCGGTGAGTCCGGCCGTCGTTCCGACGGACGGGTCTCCCCGGTGCGGCCGGCGGGGCGGGGGCTCCGGGTTCACCGCCGGCCGACGGGCGGGGTGGTCCTGCGGTGGGTCCCGGTCGTGCCGGGCGGTCGCCGGTCGGCGGACGGGACTCCGCTCCGGGCCGACGGGATCCGCCGGCCCGGAGAGACCCCGGTCCGGGCGCGGAGACCTCGCTCGGGCCGGCGGAATCCGGCCCCGGCCCCCGCCCGCACCGGCCGCTGGGCGCTGTGGCACGCATCGAGGCCGCGAACGTGATGGATGTCACCTCCGGAGCCTGCCGTTCCTGCCCGCGAGGACCAGCAAGGGGTGGGCACGGCCGTGTCCGCGGCCGGCGCGGCTCCCGGGTGCGGGCCTCCGGCCGGGTCGGCCCGCGGTGACCGGGCGGTTGCGCGGGGACGGCTGCCCTCGGCTCACGCGGGGAGGGCGCCGGGGCTCCGGGAAACCACGAGGGGCCCTCGCAACTGCGAGGGCCCCTCGTGAGGTTGTGCGCCGCCAGGGACTCGAACCCCGGACCCGCTGATTAAGAGTCAGCTGCTCTAACCAACTGAGCTAGCGGCGCGGGCTGCCGTACTCACCGCTCTCGGCGGCTGACGACAGAAGTAATACTACCCGGTCCGCAGGGGTGCTCCCGACCACCGGACGCAGGCCGCCGGCGCCACGGTCGTGGGCCCTCGGGGCCTCGCGGGCCCGGCCGGTCACAGGGCCAGTGACAGCACCACCGGAGCCGCCCGGCGATTCAGGGTGTCGGCCGCGGCGCGCAGCCGGTGGGCGTGCTCGATCGGGAGCGAAAGCGCCAGGCAGCCCACGGAGGAGCCGGCCGTCAGCGGCACCGCCGCGCAGACCGTGCCCACCGCGTACTCCTGGAGGTCCAGCACCGGGACGGTGGGCGGCTGGGCGTCCAGCTTGGAGAAGAGGATCTTCTCGTTGGTGATCGTCCGGGAGGTGAGCCGGGCGATCTTGTGCCGTGCGAGATGGTCGCGGCGGCCGTTCTGGTCGAGCTGGGTCAGCAGGCACTTGCCGACCGCGCTGGCGTGTGCCGCCGAGCGGAAGTCGACCCACTCGTTGACCTTGGGAGTGCGGGGACCGTCGGCGAACTGGGTGATCTTGACCTCGCCGTCGATGTACCGGCTGATGTAGACCGCCGCGCCGACCGAGTCGCGCAGTTCGCTCAGCGTCTCCTGGAGCTTGCGCTCCAGGGCCTCCCGCCGGGTGACGCCGGAGCCCAGCAGGACCAGGGAGTCGCCGATCACATACGCCCCGTCCGCGACCTGCTCCACGTAGCCCTCGCGGCGGAGCATGAGCAGCAGGGACGTGAGATGGCCGGTCGGCAGTCCGGTCTCGCGCGCGATCTGGACGTCGGTCACCCCGCCGCTGTGCCTGGAGATCGTCTCCAGGACACGCAGTGCGTACTGCACCGAGTGGAACGGCGCGGTCGGCTCGGGCTTCAGCGCCACGGTTTCCCCCTACCAGGTTGTGACCGCAAGCTTCCGTACCACGATAGCCGCCAAGAACCGTTTAGTGGGCGGCTGTTGGCGAGAAATGCAGGGCGCCCCAGGCTCATATCCTGGGGCGCACGACTTTGGCATATGCCAGAGTCACGAGTGGTGCCTGGAGGGAGAGGTCAGAGCACCGCTCCGAGGAACTCACGAGTACGGTCGTGCTCGGGTTCCGAGAAGATTTTCTCCGGGGGTCCGGACTCGATCACCTTCCCGGCGTCGAACATCAGGACCTCGTCGGAGATGTCCCGGGCGAAGTTCATCTCGTGGGTCACGCAGAGCATCGTGATGTCGGTGGTGTGGGCGATGTCCCTGAGGACGTCGAGCACTCCCGCGACCAGCTCCGGATCGAGTGCCGAGGTCACCTCGTCCAGCAGCAGCACCTGCGGCCGCATCGCGAGCGCCCGGGCGATGGCCACCCGCTGCTGCTGGCCGCCCGACAGCTGGGAGGGCCGCGCGTCGACGCGGTCGGCGAGGCCGACCAGGTCCAGCAGCTCGCGGGCGCGTTCCTCGGCCTCGTCCTTGGAGAGCCCGAGCACCCGCACCGGGGCCTCGGTGATGTTCCGCAGCACGGTCATGTTGGGGAACAGGTTGAACTGCTGGAAGACCATGCCGATCTTCTTGCGCACCTCTCTGCGTTCCTTCTCGCCGGCGGGGAACAGCCGGCCGCCGTTGACGTCGATGGTGCCCGAGTCGGGGCTCGCCAGCGTCATCAGCAGCCGCAGGATGGTGGTCTTCCCGGACCCGGAGGGCCCGATCAGCGTGACGTGCTTGCCGGGGCGGACCGAGAAGCACAGGTCGTCCAGGACGGTGTTGTCCCCGAAGCGCTTGGTGACGTTCGTGAAACGGATGAGCTCGTCGTTCTGCTTGGTGAGGTCGGTGTCAGCGGGCAAGGCGGCGCTCCAGGGTCCGTACGAGCAGGGATGCCGGGTAGGCGATGAGGATGAAGGCGATGCCGACGACCGTCAGCGGCTCCGTGTACTGGAAGGTCGCCGCGCTCTCCAGCCGGGACTGCTGGAGCATCTCCAGCACGCTGATCCCGGCGAGGAGCGGAGTGTCCTTGAGCATCGCGATGACGTAGTTGCCGAGGGCGGGCGCGATCCGGCGGACCGCCTGCGGCAGGATCACGGCGGACCAGGTCCGGTGGGCGGGCAGGCTCAGGGCCGTCGCCGCCTCCCACTGCCCGGCCGGTACGGCGTCGATGCCGGCCCGGTAGACCTGCGCGGTGTACGTCGAGTAGTGCAGGCCGATGGCGATCGTGCCCGTGGTGAGCGCGGAGAACTGCACCCCCCACTCCGGCAGCACGAAGAACAGGAAGAACAGCTGCACCAGTAGCGGGGTGTTGCGGATGAACTCGGTGACCATCCCCACCGGCCAGCGCACGAAGCGCGAGCCGGAGCGCAGTCCCAGCGCCCAGACCAGGCCGAGCGTGAAGGACAGCAGCGAGCCCAGCACCAGGATCTGCAGCGTGACGAGCACGCCCTCCCAGAAACGCGGCATGAAGTCCGCGACCGCGGACCAGTCCCAGGTCACTTGACCACCACCCCCAGGTTCGCCTTGGTCTTCCGTTCCAGGGCCTTCATCGAGCGGGTGATGAGGAACGCGAGCACGAAGTAGATCACCAGCGTGACCGTGTAGATCTGCGCGCTCTCCTGGGTCGCCAGCCGCACCAGGTAGGCCGCGAACGACACGTCGCCCACACCCAGCAGCGAGACCAGCGCCGTGCCCTTCAGCAGCTCGACCGCCAGGTTGCAGAAGGACGGGATCATCTCGGGCACGGCCTGCGGCAGCAGGATCAGCCGCATCCGCTGCCAGGGCGTGAAGCTCAGCGCGACGCCGGCCTCCCGCTGGGCCGGGGTGACGGCGTTCAGCGCACCGCGCACGATCTCCGCGCCGTACGCGCCGTAGGACAGGCCGAGGGCCAGCACGGCCGCCCACATCGGTACCAACTGCCAGCCCAGCAGCGGCGGGAGGACGAAGAACAGCCAGAACATCAGGACCAGGGCCGAGGTCCCGCGGAACACCTCGGTGTAGAAGGCCGCGACGAAGCGGACCGCCTTGGAGCGATGAGTTCTGGCCATACCGACACCGAACGCGACGGCGGTGGCCAGCGCGGCGCTGTAGAGGGTGAGCTGGACGGTGATCCAGATCCCGGGAAGCACCCAGTTCTGCCAGAGTCCGGAGGTCATCGGCACAGCTCCTTCGCCGTGAGCTCGGTCATCTCGGCCTTGGTGAAGCCGAACCGGCTCAGGATGCGGAAGAGCTCGCCGCTCCTCTTCATCTTGTGGATCTCGGCGTTGAAGGCGTCCCGCAGCTCGGTGTCGGTCGGCCGGAAGGCGAAGCCCCCGCCGTCGATCTTCTTCTTGCCGTCGACGATCGCCGCGAACGGCTTCGTCGCCTCGGCCTTCCTGCTCTTGCGGACCACTTCGCGGGTCGTGAGCGCGGTCCCGGCGAAGACGTCGACGCGCCCGGACTCGACGGCGTTCAGTCCGGCCACCTGGTCCTGGAGGATGACGATGTCCTTCTCGGGGTACCCGGCCGCCACTGCGTAGCCGATCTCGGCGTATCCGGTGCCCGTTGCGAACTTCGCCTTCGTCCGCACGACATCCTCGTAACTGTGCAGGTTCTTCGGATTCCCCTTGCGCACGATGAAGGAGTCGAGCATCTGGTATTCGGGATCGGAGAAGATGACCTGCGCGCAGCGCTCCTTGTTGATGTACATTCCGGCTGAAACGACATCGAACTGCTGGGAGTTGAGGCCGGGGATGAGTGAGGCGAAGTCGGTCGCCACCGGCTGCACGTTCGCCACCCCGAGCCGTTTGAAGACCGCCTTCGCCAGTTCCGGGGCCTCCCCGGTGAACTCGCCCTGTTCGTCTATGTATCCGTACGGCACCTCGCCCGCGATGCCGAGCCGCACCGTGCCCTGGGATCTCAGCCTGGCCAGGCTGTCGCCGGAGGGGACCCGTGCGCAACCGGTCGCGCCGGCAACGCCGGCCGCGCCGAGTGCACCAGCGGTCCCCAGGAGCAGGCTGCGCCTGCGTATCGGATGTCTGGTGTCTGGAGCCATGGCGGCGCGGCTACCCGGCCTCAGACGGGGTATGCGTCGGCAATGGCCGATCGATTCATCGAAGTTTCGCTCACCAAGCGCGGAGTGCGCTGCACCGCGCGGCTCCTGGACGACCGGGCGCCGCTGACCTGCCAGGCCGTGTGGGAGGCGCTGCCGCTCGGCGGCGACGTGTACCACGCGAAGTACGCGCGCAACGAGATCTACGCCCTGTTCCCCGCCTTCGCCGACCGGGAGCCACCGCTGGAGAACCCGACGGTGACCCCGATCCCGGGCGACCTCTGCTACTTCACCTTCAGCGGTACGGAGCTGGGGACCGCCGCGTACGGCTACGACCGGGACCTGTCCCGGCCGGTGACCGTCGACCTCGCGCTCTTCTACGAGCGCAACAACCTGCTGCTCAACGGCGACACCGGCTGGGTGCCGGGCATCGTGTGGGGCCAGGTGGTCGAGGGCCTCGACCGGATGGCCGACGCCTGCCAGGACCTGTGGCGCGCCGGGGCACTCGGCGAGACGCTGTCGTTCCGCCGCGCCTGACCGGGGCGCGCCAGGGCCCCCGGAGGGCCGGGGCGCCCGCTTCCCGGTGCCGCGCCGGAGTGAACGCCGTCCGGTGCGGCACCGGGGGCGTGCGGACCGAACGCCGTGTCGGTGATCCGCAAGCCCTCAGCCGGCGGCGGGCGGTGCCGGCAGCGCCGCCGCGCCCGAGGCGTAGAGGGCGTGCGCCGCGCGAAGGACCAGGGCGTCCGCGTGGCGGGGACCGACCAGCTGGACCCCCACCGGCAGCCCGTCCCCGTCCACCCCGCACGGCACCGTCGCCGCCGGCTGCTGGGTGAGGTTGAACGGGTACGTGAACGGGGTCCACCCCGTCCAGCGCCGGTGGCCGGAGCCCTTCGGCACCTCCACGCCCGCCTCGAAGGCGGTGATCGGCAGCGTCGGCGTGATCAGCAGGTCGTACGCCGTGTGGAACCGCCCGAGCCGGCGCCCGAGCTCCATCCGGGCGTCCACGGCGGCGAGGTAGTCGAGGGCCGAGGCCCGCTCGCCCTCCGAGCAGATCTCCCGCAGCCCCGGGTCCAGCAAATCCCGCTGCTCCCGGCCGAAGTGCTGCACCACGCGTGCCGCACCGGTGAACCACAGGGTGTGGAAGGCCTCCACCGGGTCGGTGATGTCCGGGTCCGCCTCCTCGACCCAGGCGCCCAGCCCGGCCAGCCGCTCCACCGCGCCGCGCACCGCCGAGGCGACGGCCGGGCGGACCGCCACCTGACCGCCGAAGGAAGGCGAGTACGCGACCCGCAGTCCCTTCACGCCCTCGGCGAGGCCCTCGCCCGTCCTCGGCGCGGGAGCCAGTTGTGACCAGTCCCGCCAGTCGGGGCCGCTGAGCGCGTCCAGCAGCAGTGCCGCGTCCGCCGCGTCCCGGGTCATCGGCCCGGCATGGGCCAGCGTGCCGAACGGACTCGACGGATAGAGCGGGATCCGGCCGTACGTCGGCTTCAGCCCGAAGATCCCGCAGAACGACGCCGGGATGCGGACCGAGCCGCCGCCGTCCGTGCCGATCGACAGCGGGGCCGCGCCCAGCGCCACGGCCGCCGCGCTCCCGCCGCTGGATCCGCCGGCCGTGCGGGAGACGTCGTACGGATTCCGGGTGACCCCGGTCAGCGGGGAGTCCGTGACGCCCTTCCAGCCGAACTCCGGCGTCGTGGTCTTGCCGACGAACACCGCGCCCTGCTCGCGCAGCCGTGCCACGGCAGGGGCGTCCTCGTCCCAGGCCGGGCCGTCCGGGCGCACCGTCCTGGAGCCCCGGAGCGTCGGCCCGCCCGCCTGCAGCAGGATGTCCTTGACCGTGACCGGTACGCCGTCGAGGGGCCCCAGTGGCTCCTTCCTCCGGCGGCGCTCGGTGGCCGCCTCCGCCTGCGCCAGCGCCCGATCGCCGTCGATCCGGACGAACGCGTTCGTGAGGCGCTGCGCCGCCTCGGCCCGGTCGAGCACCGCGCGTACCGCCTCCAGCGGGGAGAAGTCGCCGCGCTCGTAGCCGGCGATGAGGTGACGTGCGGTCAGGGCACTCAGGTCGTTCGGCTCAGGAGTCATGGGAGGGGACGTACCCACGTTTCTTGTCGACCACGTTCGGCAGCGGCTTTCCGGCCGCCCAGAGGTCGAACAGCCCGACGAACTGTTCGCCCAGCCGATCGCGCCAGCCGACGGTGTCCCCGCTCATGTGCGGCGAGACGATCAGCCCCGGCACGTCCCACAGCCGGCTGTCGGGCGGCAGCGGCTCCTCCTCGAAGACGTCCAGGGCGGCGCCCGCGATCCTCCGCCCGGTCAGTGCCGGGACCAGGTCGTCCTCCACCACCAGCGCGCCACGTCCGACGTTGACGAAGCGGGCCGAGGGGCGCATCAGCGAGAACCGCCGGGCGTCGAACATGCCCCGGGTGGCCTCCGTCAGCGGGGCCGCGCACACGACCCAGTCGGCGCGTGCGAGAAGCCCGTCCAGCTCCTCGGCGCCGTGCACCCCGGGGCGGGCCGTGCGTCCGGTGACGGCGACGTCGAGGCCCAGCGCCCGCAGCGTGCGTGCGATCGCCAGTCCGATCGGGCCGGCGCCGACCACCACCGCCCGGCCGCCCGCCACCGGCAGTGACTCGCGGTGCCGCCACCGCCGTTGCCGCTGGAGCTCCAGCGTCCCCGGCAGGTCCTTGGCCATCGTGAGCACCAGTGCGGCCACGTACTCGGCGATGGGCTGCTCGAAGATTCCGCGGGCGTTGGTCAGGACCGTGTCGGAGGCCGAGAACTCGGGGCAGAGCAGCCGGTCGACGCCGGCGCTCGGGGTGTGCACCCAGCGGGGCCGCGAACCGCCCCCGGGCCAGGCCAGCCGCACCGCGTCGGAGGTGAAGTCCCACACCAGGAGGGCGTCGGCCCCGGGCAGTTCGGCGGCGAGGGAGCCGGCGTCCGCGTACCGGACGTCGGCGCGCCCGGTGAGACTTCCGAGCCGCGGCGGAGGGTCTGCTTCCAGTACGAGGAGAACCGGTAGGGACATCGCGCGGAAACCGTTTCTGAACGTCTGACATGTACGGATTGACCCACGCTCGCACTCGAACCTACCGTCGTCAACAAGGCGTGAATGAGGGGGCCTGTGATGGATGTGTCCCTCGAAGTTTCGTTTCTGGGCGGTCCCGACCCGCAGCGCGGGATCGGGGTGGTCGCCCCGTTCGACTTCGCACTCGACCGGGAGCTGTGGCGCTGGGTGCCCGACAGCGTCTCGCTGCGTCTGACCCGGACCCCGTTCGTGCCGGTCGAGGTCTCGCTCGACCTCGCGCGGATCGTCAGTGAGCACGAGACCCTGCGCGAGGCGGTCCGGGCACTGGCCGCCTCCGAGCCCGAGGTCGTCGCCTACGCCTGCACCAGCGGCAGCTTCGTCGGCGGTGTGGCGGGCGAGCGGGCGATGTGCGAGGCGATGACCACGGCGGGGGAGGTCGCCTCGGTGACCACCTCGGGCGCGCTGCTGGAGGCCCTGGAGGAGCTGGGCACCCGCCGGATCGCCGTCGTCACGCCGTACACGGAGTCGGTGACCCGGTCGCTGGAGGACTACCTGGCCGAGGGCGGGGTATCGGTCACGGGCCGCGCCTTCCTCGGACTGACCCGGCACATCTGGAGGGTGCCCTACCGGTCGGTGGTGGACATGGCACGCCAGGCGGTGGTGGGTGCGGCGGACGCCCTCTTCATCAGCTGCACGAACCTGCCGACGTATGACGCGATACCCCAGCTGGAGGCGGAGCTGCGCATGCCGGTGCTCTCCGCGAACCAGGTCACGATGTGGGCGGCGCTGCGCAGGATCGGCGTGTACGCCGTCGGTCCCTACCAGGCCCTCCTGATGCGGACCGCCGGTCCGCACGAGGAGCCGCCGCCCCCGCCGGCCCCGCCCGTGCCGCCGGTCGTGCCCCCCGTCGCCCAGCCGGAGGAAAAGGAAGGATGGACATGACGACAGTCGGACTCCTCTACCCGGGGCACTCCGCCGAGGACGACTACCCCAGGATCGCGGTCCTGCTCGGAAGCGACATCAGGCTTCCCGTCTTCCACACCGACATCGGCGAGGACGCGCACCGTGAGGACGCGCTGATCGAGATGGGGGCCGCGGACCGGCTGGCCGCGGGGGT
Source organism: Streptomyces sp. NPDC049887 (assembly GCF_040656535.1). Lineage (NCBI taxonomy): Bacteria > Bacillati > Actinomycetota > Actinomycetes > Kitasatosporales > Streptomycetaceae > Streptomyces > Streptomyces sp. NPDC049887. The sequence goes on from NZ_JBFAMM010000004.1 coordinate 73,269, forward strand.
GGAGGAACTACGGCTGGCCGGAGCGGAGTCCCTGGTGTGGGCCTGTACGAGCGGCAGCTTCGTCCGGGGCCGGGACGGCGCCCAGCAGCAGATCCGCGAGTTGGCGCAGGCCGCCGGGCTGCCGGCGTCCAGCACGTCGTTCGCCTTCGTCCACGCCGCGCAGGCGCTGGGCGTCGGCCGGGTGGCGGTCGCGGCCACCTACCCGGACGACGTGACCGGGCTCTTCGAGAAGTTCCTGGAGTCGGCGGGCATCGGGGTGGTCGCGGCCCGGGCGAGCGGGATCGTCACGGCCGCCGAGGTCGGCACCTGGGAGCGCGAGCAGGTGCTGGAGCTGGCCCGGGCCGGGGACGACCCGAGGGCGGAGGCGGTGCTCATGCCGGACACCGCGCTGCACACCGCCGCCCACCTCCAGGAACTTGAGGAGGCCCTCGGCAAGCCGGTCCTCACGGCGAACCAGGTGACCGTGTGGGAGGGCCTGCGGCTGGCCGAGCGGAGGGCGTGGGCGGACGGCCTGGGGGCCTTGTTCGCCCGCCCGGACCAAGGGCCGGAAGAGGAGTAGGGCCCGCCGCCGGGGCCGATGGGGCGGAATAAACGGAGATGCCCTCCTGTTAGTGGCTGGGACATGTACGACAACGCAGGAGGCACCTCCGTGGACACACCGGACCCAGCGCGCGCCGCCGACGAGATCCGGGCAACGGCGCAGGGCGGAGCGCCCGTGCCGCTCTCGGTACTGGACCTGGTCACCGTGGGCAGCGGCAGCACCGCCGGCCGGGCGCTGCGCACCAGCGTGGACCTCGCCCGGCTCGCGGAACGGCGCGGCTACCACCGGCACTGGGTCGCCGAGCACCACTCGATGCCCGGCGTCGCCTCGTCCTCCCCGGCTGTGATCCTCGCCCACCTCGCCGCCCACACCGAGCGCATCCGCCTCGGCTCCGGCGGCGTCATGCTGCCCAACCACGCTCCGCTGGTGATCGCCGAACAGTTCGGCACGCTCGAGGCGCTGGCGCCGGGCAGAGTCGATCTCGGCCTCGGGCGCGCGCCGGGGACCGACGGCGCCACCGCCGCCGCGCTGCGCCGCACCGACGGGCTGGGGGCCTCCGCGCGGGAGGCCGGGGGAGAGGGTGCCGACGACTTCCCGCAGCAGCTCGCCGAGCTGACGCGCTTCCTGGACGACGACTTCCCGGACGGCCACCCGTACGCCCGTGTCCACGCCGTCCCCGGTCCGGTACAGGCGACTGCCGCCGGCGGGGTCCAGACCGCCGCCCGGCCCCCCGTCTGGCTGCTCGGTTCCTCCGGCTTCAGCGCCCGGCTCGCCGGGGTGCTCGGGCTGCCGTTCGCCTTCGCCCACCACTTCTCCGCGCGGAACACCGTCCCGGCGCTCGACCTCTACCGGGACTCCTTCCGCCCGTCGAAGGTCCTGGACGCCCCCTACGCACTGATCGGCGTGGCCGCGCTCGCCTCGGACGACGCACGCGAGGCGCGCCGCCAGGTGATGACCGGGGTGCTCTCGATGCTGCGGCTGCGCACGGGCCGGCCGGGGCTGATCCCGGCGCCCGAGGAGGCCGAGGCGTACGACTTCGGCCCGATGGAGCGGGAGTTCGTGGACGGCAGGCTGGCCGACATCGTCCACGGCACGCCCGACGAGGTGCGCGCCGGCCTGGACGCGCTCGTGAAGCGCACGGGCGCCGACGAACTGATGATCACGACCAACGCCCACGGCGGGGAGGCCCGGCTGCGCTCCTACGAGCTGATCGCGGACGCGTACGGGCTGCCCGGGTAGGACCCGGCGCCGGGCGTGGGACCTCGCGGAAGGCCCGGCCGCGGGGTTCCCGAAGGAAGCCCCCGACCGCCTGCCGACAAGGGCCCCAGCGGCGAGGAGGACCGGATCGGTCCGGTCACCGATCCGGTCGGGCCGTCGACGCGTTGCCCGCACGGCGGCTTTTCCACGACCGTCCGCGTCGGTGGGGGAGGCCCTGTCCGGGGTCAGACGGCGAGGGGACTGATCCCGATCATCCCGGCGATCCGGTCCGGTGCCACCGCGCGCGAGTACAGCCAGCCCTGGCCGGTGTCGCAGCCGATGCGACGCAGCCGTTCCGCCTGGCCCGCGGTCTCGACACACTCGGCGGTGACCGTGAGACCGAGCCGGTGGGCGAGCTCGACCATCGCCTCGACGATCGTCTCGTCCGCGGGGTTCGGATGCGTGCCGTCGTCGTAGCGGAAGCCGCGCACGAACGAACCGTCGAGCTTCAGCACCGACACCGGAAGACGGCTCAGGTAGGCCAGGTTCGAGTAGCCCGTCCCGAAGTCGTCGATCGCGATCCGTACGCCCATGTCGCTCAGTGCCTGGAGCACCTGCAGCGGCCGCCCGGCCGAGCCCATCACCGCGGACTCGGTGAGCTCCAGCTGCAGCAGTTGGGGCGCAAGGCCCGTCTCGTCGAGGATCCCGGCCACATCGGCGACCAGGTCGGAGTCCCACAGCTGGCGCACGGCGACGTTGACGCTGACGAAGAGCGGCGGTTCCGCCGGGTGTTGGAGCTCCCACCGACGGGCCTGCCGGCACGCGGTGCGCAGGATCCAGCGGCCCAGCTGGACGATCGACCCGTCCTCCTCGGCGATTCCGATGAACCGATTCGGCGCGAGCGTGCCGAACTGCGGGTGCCTCCAGCGCACCAGGGCCTCCACACCCCGGACCGCTCCGTCCGCCATGCACACCAGCGGCTGGTACTCCAGCGTGAACTCCCCGCGCTCCACCGCCGGTCTGAGCGACGAGGACAGGGCCTGACGGGTCATCCGGTGCGCGTTGCGCTCGGGGTCGAAGAACGTCCAGCGGGCCTTGCCGTCCGCCTTGGCCCAGTACAGCGTCGTGTCCGCGTCCTGCATCAGCCCGGTGGCGGTGGTGCCGCCGGCCGCGCGCTCCACCACCCCGATGGACGCGGACACCGACAGCCGCTGCCCCGACAGGTCGAACGGCTGCTGGAGCGCGGCCAGGACGGACCGGGCCAGATCGGCGAGCTGCTCCGTGCCGGTGGAGTCCTCGACCAGGATCGCGAACTCGTCGCCGCCGAGCCGGGCCACGAGATGGGAACCGCCGCGCGACTGGCCGTCGCGGTCCGCGCACTCGGTCAGCCGGGAGGCCACCGCCGTGAGCAGCCGGTCGCCCACCCGGTGGCCGAGGGTGTCGTTGACCGCCTTGAAGCCGTCGAGGTCGAGGTAGCAGAGCCCGATCCGGCCCGTGCCGCCGTGCTCGTAGGACGAGGAGTCGAGGGCGGTGCTGAGGCGTTCGAAGAACAGGGCGCGGTTGGGCAGCCGGGTCACCGGGTCGTGCATCTGGAGATGGCGCAGCCGTGCCTGGAGTTCACGGCGGTCGCTGATGTCCGCGACCGAGAGCAGTACGCGCTCTCCGCCGGGGACGGGAGCGACCGTCACCTCGGCCCAGACGGGGTGGCCGTCCGCGTGTTTGAGGCGGCGGGTGCAGCGGAAGCATGAGCTCCGCCCGTTCAGCACCTCGCCGTAGGCGAGCAGGGAGCGGCCGTCGGAGCCGAGGTCGACGAGATCGGCGGCGGGCCGCGAGCGGAGGGCGTCCGGCTCGGCGCCGAGGAGGGCGGCGAGCGCGTCGTTCGCGGATACGACGAGGCCCTCGCGGTCGACGAGGGCCATGGCGAGCCGGGAGGCGTTGAACGCGGCGCGGTAGTCGGCGAGTTGCGTCTCGGCCGCCCGGCCGCGGACCGGCCCGGCGGGGCCGGGAGGGGGCGTGGGGATCTCACCCTCCGTGACGGGAGGATGGTCGCTGTCGGGTGCCGCGACGGTCGCGCTTCCCCGTCCTTCCGTGTGTCCGCTCACCTCTCGCTCCCGCGGTGCAGTCGTGTCGTTCAGGCCGGGCCAGGGCCGGAATCTCAGGAAAGTGTGCCGATCATAGAGGCCGGCCGGGTGGGCGTTCCAGCTTTCGGACGGCGATCAGGGGGACCGGAAGGTCCAGACCGATCGTTTCTGCCCGGGTGAGGACCGGGCCAGGGCTCTCGTGATCGGTTGTGACTTTCCGTGTATCACCGGGGTGTCGTGGTCTGCTCACCCGACCGGTGCAGCGGAACAGTGCGAATCATCATAAAAACGCACAAGCTGGGTTGGATGTCCCGCATTCCGCAGCCGGAGGTCCACGTGGAGGGTCAGCAGACGCTCGAGGATCCACCCGAGGGAGTGCAGCGGCCGACCCTGCGAGCCGGCGCCGCTGTGTTCACCTCCCTGGTGGCCCTCGTCGCGACCACCCTCGCGGCCGGTCCCGCCTCGGCCGCGACCTCTCCGCACCCCTGCGCCCTGCCCCGGACCGCGGCACACCACTCGCTGGGACTGGACAGCTGGAACTCCGCCTACCCGCGGCCCGACCGGGCCGTCGACGCCGTCATGGTCTTCCTCTCCTTCCCGGACTCCACCCCCCTCACGACACCGGACGACCTGGTCGCCGACCACTTCCCCGCGACCGGAGACTTCTTCCGCAACGCCTCGTACGGGAAGTTCCAGCTGCGGCCGCACCCCGTGCGCCAGTGGATCCGGATGCCGAAGGCGTCGACCGAGTACCGCACAAAGCGGGACTGGGACGCCGGGCGGCGCGCCGCCTACCTGCGGGACGCGGTCTCCGTCGCGGACCCGCTCGTGGACTTCTCCCGCTACGACGTCATCTATCTGGTCGCCGACCCGGACGCCCCCGGGGTGGACTCCGACGCGACGAAGGTGGTCAATTTCGAGCCGGCGACGAAGGCCGACGGAATCGAGCTGAAACGGGCCGTCACCGTGTTCGAACGACATCCGCCGGACCGCCATGTACTGGCGCACGAGACCGGTCACGTCTTCGACCTGCCGGACCTCTACCACCGGCCCACGGACGGCAAGGGCGACTGGGACACCCATGTGGGGGACTGGGACGTGATGGGCAGCCAGTTCGGCCTCGCCCCGGAGCTGCTCGGCTGGCACAAGTGGAAGCTGGGATGGCTGGACCGGAACCAGGTCCGGTGCGTCACCGGACCGGCCGACCGGGTCCTCACCCTGGAGCCTCTCGCGGCCGCTCCCACGCCCGGACGCCCCGCGGGAACCCGGCTCGCGGTCGTCAGGACCGGGCAGAACAGTGCGCTGGCCATCGAGGCGCGGGGAGCGACGGGCAACGACCGGGACACCTGCAAGGAGGGCGTGCTGCTCTACCGGGTGCGGAACGAGGAGGCGTCCGGTGCCGGCCCCGTCGAGGTGATCGACACCCATCCCAAGAGCGGGGCGTGCTGGGACCGCTCGGTCTACCCGCAGCTGGCGGACGCCCCGCTCGGCGTGGGGGAGGCCTACACCGTCCCGGGCGAGCGGGTCCGCGTCGAGGTGGCGGACCGTACCCGCACGGGGGCGTGGACGATCAAGATCACGACGGTGCGGTGAGCGGATGCCGGCGGGCCCGGCGAGCGGGGCGCAGCGGGCCCACGAGGAAAGCCCCCCGCTTCCGCGAGGGGCTTTCTTCCGTCTGTGCGCCGCCAGGGACTCGAACCCCGGACCCGCTGATTAAGAGTCAGCTGCTCTAACCAACTGAGCTAGCGGCGCCTGCTGACGTCGTAGACCTTAGCACCCTGATCGGCGGGAGGAAAAATCGATATACGCACCGTCGCGGCGGAGGTCGTACGGGCCGCCCGCACACAGGCCCAGAGCAGCACCTCCGGCCCCGGGAGCCAGGGGTGCCGGGTGTCGGGGGCCACCACCCAGCGCGGCCCGGACCCGCCGGCGGGCATCGGGGCGAGCGGCGGCGCCGTGATCGCGTCACCCGTGCCGTGGCAGATCAGGGGCGGCACGGAACCGCCCCACTCCTCCCATTCCAGCAGGCTCGGCAGCCGCTGGGCCGTGCCCGGTGCCACGAACAGCAGCATCCGGCCCCGGTGGTACGCGACCGGCCCCGAGCCCGGGCCCTCCGACCACAGCCGGTCGAGCATCCGGCGCCCGAACATCGAGGGCACGTTCACCACGTCGAAGACGCCCGCGCCGCACGACACGACGAACGGCGCGGAGGGCCGCGACTCCCAGAGCGCCAGCGCGGACCGCGGGTGCGTGCTCGCGGACGCGAGCCAGTCCGCGCCGGGCGCGGTGATCTGGGCTGTCTGATGCCGTCCGTCCTCTCGGAGGAAGGCGAAGATGTCCCGCCGGCGCTCGTCGTGACGGGCGGGACTGCACGGTGCGGCGCTGATGTCGTCTCGCGGCCGAGTACTCATGACGATTACGTGTACGCGGAGTTATCGGCCGGTTTCCGCGAGTTGCGGAAATTGGGGACAGGGAGCGCCGGGAGGAGTATCTTGCCCCACCCGGCATCACCGCTCGTCATATGCGATCGGCATCCGGGGTGCGGGAACGGTCCCTGACCCGGGACGTCCGCCGCGGGGGGCGACGAGCCGGGCCTGCTGTCCCGGGAGGGTGGGCGGCGCCCCGGGCGTACGACTAGGAGCGGGGCGCCGGCCGGGGGTCGGGCCCCCGCAGCAGGTCGCGGCCGAAATCGATCATGCGCTTCGCGTAGTCCTCGCTCCACTCCGCCCGACGTGCGATCTCCTCCGCCGTCAGCCGGTCGAAGCGGCGCGGGTCGGCGAGTTGCGCGGCAGCGACCGCCTGGTACTCCAGGGCGCGGTCCGTCGCCGCCTGGAACGCCTGTGTGAGCTCCGTCGCACGTGAGAGCAGCTCCCGGGGATCCTCGATCGACTCCAGATCGAAGAAGTGCTCCGGGTCGGAGGCGACCTCCGCGGGCTCGAAAAGCAGCGGTGAGGGCCGTACCCGCCGCTCGCTCCGCCCCGACGACTCCGCCATGCGTCTCTCCTTCTCGTGGTTCCGGACCATCCCTATTGTCCCGCCCCGCACAAGAGGGCCCCGCCCCCGGGACCCGACCCGGCTGCCCCGCGGGGGCGGGGCCGGGCGGCGGCGCCACCCGGACCTGTGGCCGGCCGGGCCCACCACCGCGCGCACGGCCGAGGACCCGGGCCGAGTCCGCTACGGCGTCCAGGTGACCCGGTGCTCCCCGAGGTGGGAGAGCACCGCGTGGTTCGCCTCCCAGCCGTCCGGGAACTTGACCGTGACGCCGAGCTGCACCGGCTCCGTGGACGGGTGCTCGTCCAGGAGCTCGGTGACACCCGCCCGGCACACCACGACACACGCCTGGCGGTGGCGGGAGGCCAGTACGCAGAGGCGGCCGGTCTCGAGGTGGAACGCTGTCGCGTCCGGGCGGCCCGAGAGGGGGTGGAGCACGACCGTGACATCGAACTCCCTGCCCTGGAGCCGGTTGGCCGTGTCCACCGTCACACCCGACACACCCAGCTCCGCGAGGGCAGCCCGGACGGCAGCGGCCTGGTCCCGGTGGGCCGTGCCGACGGCGACGCGGTCAGCGGTGAGCGGCACCGGGTCCGGGGAGCGCTCGGAGACCGACGCGCCCCCGCGGTCGAGCAGCCGACGGACCACGAGGGCCACGGCCCGTACCGCCTCCGGATCGGTGCGCGGGGTGTGCCGGGCGGGCAGTTCCAGCAGGCCCCAGCCGGACTCGGCCGCCTCGTCCAGCACCCGGTCGGGACCGGTGCCGTTCGACGCGACCCCGAACGCCAGCCGACGGTCCCCGGGTCCGGTACCGCTGCGGAAGGGCGTGTACGGGTAGAACGCGCCGGAGACCAGGGGCGCGGCCGATGCCGGAAGCCGCCAGGACACGGGCAGCCGGTGCTGCGGCAGCTCCGGGTTGTGGGCGAGCAGCGTGGACACCGCGCTCGCCGACGGGTCATACGACAGCCCGGCCCACTGCTCGGCCCCGACCACGGAGAACGGATCGAGCTGCCCCGGGTCCCCGACGAACAGCGCCCTCTCGAACAGCCCCGCCACGGCGAGCAGCGCGTCCGACCGCATCTGGTACGCCTCGTCCACGATCGCGTGCCGCCATGGTTCGACGCCCTTGACGTGCGCCCACTTCGCGGCGGTCGAGATCACCACGTCCAGCCCGGTGAGATCGCCCGCCTTCGCCGACTTCCGTACGTTCGGCAGCTCGTCGAGCGCCCTGTCGTAGGGGTCGGGGTCGTTGCTGTGCAGCCGGCCGACCGGTAGCTCCGGCTCCTTCTCGGCGAGCCGCACCACCAGATCGTCGACCTGGGCGTTGGTCTGCGCCACGACCATCAACGGGCGCCCGGCCGCGGCGAGTTCCCGTGCCGCCCGCACCACGAGCGTCGACTTCCCGGCGCCCGGCGGGGAGTCCACGACGACGCCCCGGGCGTCTCCGTGGAGGGTGTCCGCCAGGATGGCGGCGGTGGCACGGGCCGCCTCCGAGCCCGGGTCGAACAAAGGGGTCACGGTCCCCGTCACAGCAGGTCCTCCGGGGTCACGGCGTCGGGGCTCTCGGCGGAGTCGGTACGCGGCGGGCCGCCGTGGGTCCACGGCGTGTCCTCCGGTTCCGGCAGCTTCGGCCCGCCGCGTTGGTCGTGCTCGAACAGCGTCCAGGCGACGGGCTCGCCCTCCTCCGGCACGGAGCCCTCCGCCGGGTCCCTGGAGCGGCCCATCCGGTCCAGCAGCCGCAGGACGATCGCGCCGTCCTGCTCGTACCGCACGAACTCGGCGGACTGCGGCCTGCCGTCCAGCGAGCGGTAGGCCTTCGCGCCGGCACCCAGGTGCGGATCGTCGTCCGTACGCACCGTCAGCAGCGGTCGGGGCGACGGGCGTTTCGACTCGGACCAGGCCATGACCACATCGGTGACCACGCCGACGAACGCCTCGCCCGCGAGCCGCCGTGCCGCCAGCACCAGCGGATCGTCCAGCGCCTCCTGGGCCTCCAGCTGAGCCTGGGCCGTCTCGCGCGCGGACAGCTTCCGCGCGGCGGTGACCGCGTCGTCCCGGCGCGGCTGAGGGGGCTCACCGGCCCGCACCCGGTCGCGGTGACCCGTGAACGACCAGCGGTCGCGGGTCCACCGGTCGGCGACGTGCCCTCCCTCCGGCAGCTCCCGGAGCAGGCTGATACCGGCCCACACCGCGTCCCACGTGGGGCGCAGCACCCCCTCGAGCAGGCCGCGGATCTCCCGCTCGGCCGAGGTGAGCCGGGCCAGTTGCTCCTCGGCCGCGGCGCCGTCCTCGGCGGCGGCGAGGGCCTGGCGGGCGCGGTCGTACCGCTCCATCGCGGGCGAGAGGAGCCTGTTGTCGAACGCCGGGTCCGTGGCGGGCCCGGCCGGGGGGCACACCAACTGGCCCTCGCGGTCGCGTGCCACCTCGGCCCGGAGCGCCGCCTCGGCGCCGGACCACCCCTCCGGCGGTGCGATCCAGGCGAGCAGCGCACCGAGGTGCTGGTCCTCCAGGTGGGACTGCCCGGTCGCCCAGTGCCGGCCCAGCAGATCCGTCATCGCGAGCAGCAGCGACGAGCCGGGCACCCGCGCCCGCTCGCCGTAGTGCGTCAGCCAGCGCCCGAGCAGCGGCACGCGAGGGGGAGCCGGGTAGGGGGCGTCGGGGTCCTGCTCGGCGGTCCGCCGGAACCGCATCGACCGCCCGAGGAGGCGCACGAAATCGACGCCGGGCCTGCTCGGCACGATGAGCTGCGGCGCGTCCGCGCACAGCTCCACCTCGACCCTGACCCGTCTGCCGGTCTCCGGGTCCGTCTCGCTCCGTTCGGCGGGCTCCACGTGGTCGGCGTATCCGTCGAGGTACGGAAGCAGCGTCTCCGCCAGCTTGGCGAGGAAGGCGAACCGCAGCTCACGGTCCCTCGGCTGGGCGACGGCGAGCAGTCGCGGAGCGTCCCGGTCGGTTCCCACGAGCGCCCCGAGCGGGGCGCCTGCCTCACCGGCCGTGGTGAGGGGGACGAACACCATGGGGCGCGGCGAGAGGTGGCGGTGCCGCACGGTGGCGAGCGGCTGCGCCCGCCCGCTCTCGACGGCCTCCAGCCGGGCGAGCGTACTGATCAGCGACATCCCGGCCTCCTCGCGCCGGCGTCCGCCGAGGGACCCGCCCCCGCACCGGCGTCGGCCGCGCGCGGCTGCCGCACGACGCCGGGCAGCTCCCGCCGGCGGTTCAGCGGACCGCCGGCCGCGCCGCGCGCCGTCACGCCGTCCCCCGCCCTGCTCCGGCCGTGTCCTCGCCGGCACCCGCGCCCGGGGCCCGCGTACCCGCGGCGAGGGCGTCCGTGCGGAGCCGCGCGGCGCGGCGCAGCGCGGCGACCGCCGGGTCCGCCGGGTCGCCGGATTCGCCGCGGGCCGCGGAAAGGACCTCGGCGACCGCGGTCAGCCCTCCCAGCTCGCCCCTCACGGCCCGGCCGAGCGACTCGACCGCGCCGGTGGAACGGGCCCGTTCCCGGCAGTGCAGGGCGAGTTCGCAGGCGGACAGGCATTCCGGGGCGTAGGCGGAGGGGACCGACTCGACCGCCGAGGCCAGTTCGCCGGAGGAGCGGGACTCCAGGTCGAAGCCGACCCCGTCCGGCAGCGCCGAGGCGATCTCCTCGATCCGGGTCAGCCGCGCCAGTTGCCGCCGGGTGACGGAGAGCTGCTTGCGCACGTCGACGGCCGAAGCGGTCGGCAGGTTGGAGAAGTCCTTGGGGCACACCAGCAGTACGGAGTGGTCCACGGACGCGTCCTTCGTCAGCTCCGCGACCCGCTCCAGCGCCAGTACGTACACCGCGGCCTGGCGGGCCGCCGCGCCGACCTTCGAAGGGTCGGCGGCGCCGTCGACCATCGGGAAGGACTTGATCTCGACGACGGTCCACCGGCCGTCGGGGTGCACGACGACCGCGTCCGGCTCGAGGAACGCCGGCGAGCCCGCGACCTCCAGTGCCAGCATCGGGTGGTCCAGCAGTGTCCATGCCCCGGCCGCCGTGGCCTCCCGCAGGGCCAGCGCGGTGCGCGCCGCGCGGCCCTCCGGACCGGCCGCCGTCAGATCGGGGACGAGCGCCCCGTGCGGATCGGCCACGCCGAGCAGCCCGAGCAGTTCCGTGCCGCCGTCGGCCTTGACTCTGGCCTCGAACGCGTTCCCCCGCATGAAGGCGAACTGGGACTGGCCGAAGGTGGCGGGCGAGCCCAGTGCCAGGGCGAGCGCCGCCTTGTCCACTCCCGCGCCGTCCAGCAGCGCGCGCCGCTTGCAACCCGGGTTCGCGGCAAGCGCGGCCAGCGCCCGGGCGTCGAGCGGATGCGGCGCGGTGGACGGCCCGCGCAGCTCGGCCAGTCGCTGCCGGAGTGCTGTCGCCGGCGCGGGTGGGAGAGGTCCGCTGTCGAGGGATGTGCTCACCCGCGGAAGTCTCGCATCCGCCACCGACAACGGGGGAACGGTTGCCGGAGACGGCGCCCCGCACACCGTCGCGCCTCCCGGCCCGCACATCGTTCCGTGCCTGCCCCGGCAGGTCCCCGCGCCCGGACCCGCACGTCCGTTCGTGCCCTGCCCCGCGTCCCCTCGCGCCACCGGGCCGCAGCGCCCACCGGCCGGGTGCCGCCGCGGGGCCCTCGTGGACCGTGGTGCGTGGGCCGTCGTGCCACGTACGGTGCACGGGAGGGCTGCCTGTCGCCGTACGGGAGGGCTTCTCCCGTACGGGAGGGCGGGGCCCCTCGCGCCGGCCCCCCGTCCCAGCGCGGGCGCCCGGGGGGACCGCCGGGGATGATGGACCCATGGCACCGCGCATATTCCTGGCCCGGCACGGCCAGACCGAATGGTCCCTGCTCGGCCGGCACACCGGCCGGACGGACATCCCTCTCCTCGACGAGGGCCGCCGCACGGCGAAGCTGCTGGGGGAGCGGCTGCACCGGTCCCCCTGGGACGGCCTACCGGACGTCGAGGTCCGCACCAGCCCGCTCTCCCGCGCCCGCGAGACCTGCGACCTGGCCGGATTCGGCGACCGCGCGCAGGACTGGGACGCTCTGATGGAGTGGGACTACGGCGCCTACGAGGGCAGGACGCAGGCCGAGATCCGGGAGACGGACCCCGACTGGTTCATCTGGCGGGACGGCGTTCCCGTCGGGGTGCCCGGAGCGCCCTCGCGCGGGGAGACCCTCGCCGAGCTCTCCGACCGCGCCGACGGGGTCATCGAGTACGTGCGCTCGGCCGACCGCGACGTGCTGGCCTTCGCGCACGGCCACATCCTGCGGGTCCTGTGTGCCCGCTGGATCGGCGAGGACGTCTCCTTCGCCGCCCGCATCAAGCTGAGCCCGGCCAGTCTCTCGGTGCTCGGCTGGGCCTACGGCGCCCCGGCGGTCGACCGCTGGAACGACACCGGGCACCTCGGCACCTGAGCCCCGCTCAGACCCGGGCCACGGCCTCGGACGCCGCGTGGCGGTCCAGGAACGCCGCCACCCCGGCCGTCCTCCGGCGCGGCCCGAGTTCTCGCGCCGTGTCGGCGAGCATCGCGCGGATGCGGCCGGACTCGACGTCGCCCTCCAGGGCGTCGAGCACCCGCTCGCCGACCGCGGCGGCCTCGGCGGGCGCGTCGGCGCGGGCGAGGTCCGCGGCCAGCTGGGTCCGGTAGAGGGCGAGGTTGCGGGCGAAGTGCGGGTCCTGCAGCGCGGCCGCGCGGTGCGCGTGACGGGCGGCGCGAGGCCACTCGCCGAGCGCCGACCAGCACTGGGCCTCCAGGGCCTGGAGTTCCGGCTCGCCGAAGAACGACATCCACTCCGGGTCCGTGTCCGAGGGCCCGCGACCGAAGAGCGTATGGGCGCGGGACAGCGCGCGCTCGCAGCCGGCGCGGTCGCCGAGACCGGCCCAGGCGCCCGCCTCGCGCAGGGTGAGCAGGGCCAGCAGCCGGTCCGAACCGAGCCGTCCCGCCGCGCGCTGCCCGGCCTGCGCGGCCCGGACCGCCTCCCGGTGCCGGCCCGTGTCCCGGGCGAGGAAGGAGGTGTTGCAGAAGGCGTGCGCCTCCAGCGCCGCGTCGCCGGCGACGCGTGCGGTCGCCAGCGCCTCGGCGTAGTGGGATCGGGCGTCCTCCAGCCGGCCCGAGTCATGGGCCAGCCAGCCGACGGAGATGGCGAGTTCGCCCGCGCCCGCGGCCAGCCGGTCCGCCGTCGAGCCGCGCGTGGTGGCACCGGCGTCGAGCAGCGCGTAGGCGGCGCGCAGCGGCTGCGCGGCCCGCTTGTAGAGCCCGTCCGCGCCGTGGCGGTCGTCCAGCAGCCGGATCTGCCGCACCGCGGCCTCGACGGCGTTCACCTCGGACGCGCCGACCCGTTGCCGGGGGAGGTCGGAACGCAGGGCCTCGGTGCCGGGCAGGGGGCCGAACCCCAGGGACGCGGCCGCCACGGTGACGGTGCCGCCGGTCATGAACGCGCGACGCAGCACGTCGCTCTCCTCGTTGCTGTAGGTGCTGTTGGTGCCGTTGGTGCTGTAGTACGGATCCCCGAGCCGTGGCGTTCGCCCGCGGGCCGCTCGGCCCCGTACCGCCTCGCGCGCGGAGAACCCCAGGTCGGCCGGAGTCAGGCCCGGGAACATATGGAGGAAGACCCGCTCGTAGGCGTAGTTGGGGCAGCGGATCTCGCCCGCCTCGACCCGCCCGATGTAGCGGGCGTCGCACGCCACCTGTTCACCGATCTCCCGCGCCGCGCGCCGGACGAGCGCTGCGAACTCGCCGGGAGAGCGCTGTCCGCGCAACTGCCGGAACTTGAGGTTGGGAACTGCCCGTGACGATGCCATGGCGAGTCCTCTCCTGTGCCACGTCCGGAGCCCTCCCGGTCCGTTCGGATGTGGGACGCCTGGCTCCGGCGGAGGAAGAACGTACCGGCTGTGAGGGGTCGGCCACGCAGCGTTTGCCTACAAACGGGATATCTCACCCACGATCTGCCATGAACTGCCACCCTTTGCGGCGGCGTGCCGCCGTAGCCCTTGACGCCGTCGGGCGTTGAACCATGCGGGGACGCGGTACGTGCCCCTGCTCGGCGAGGAGGGTTCCCTTGTTGGAGGTTGGCGTGGAGACCAGTGGCGGCTCACGGACGAGTGCCCAGCATCTGCCCACCCAGGAGTACAGCGTGGCACCGGGCCCGGCAGCACCGGCACCCGGCGGAGCCGTCGAGCCCTGCGACCTGGTGACGGTGCCCGCCCGGCAGGGTCTCGAGGCGGTGGACATCCTGCGCCGGGGCGGCGCCCCCGTCGTCGGGCCGGTGCTCCACGACGGCAGCTGCGACACCCTCGGCTTCCTGGTGCCGCCCGGCACGGCGGCCGGCTGGGACATGCCGGGCAGTGCGTGCACGGAGACCTCGGGCCGGGGCATCCGGATCCCCGGCGCCTCGGCGGGCTGCCCGGTGGGCCCGGCCTCCGAGCCCTCCATGGCGGGCTCGAACTGGCTGCTGCCGCCCGGCGGCACCGACCAGGCTCCGCTCACCGACCCGGTGATGCTGCGCGAGGCCCTGGGCGAGGCGGCCCGCATGATCGAGGCCGCGGACAGCATCTAGGTGTGCTGTCCCGGCTCCCGCTCCCCGGTCCGGGCCGCGCACGGGTGAGGTCGGCCGGGCCCCGGCCCTGACCGGCGTACGCGGTCGCACCGGTGCCCGTCGATAATGGCCGGGTGGCGAGAAACAGACAGCGCGGTCGGTCGGAGGCGGCGGACGGGGTCGCCGAGCCCGTGGACGGAGGGCTCGCCGAGCTGATACCCGACCGCGACCGGCCCCGCGGCTGGACGCTGCTGATCGACGGAGCGCCCCAGTCCCACGTCGATCTGGACGATCCCGCCCTGCTGACCTTCGAGTACCAGCGCCGTCTCGGGCATGTCGTCGATCTCGCCGCGCCCGCCGGCCGGCCCCTCCACGCCGTCCACCTCGGCGGCGGCGCCTTCACCCTCGCGCGTTACCTGGCAGCGACCCGCCCGCGCTCCACCCAGCAGATCGTCGAGGTGGACGAACGTCTCGTCCGCCTGGTCCGCGACCGGCTCCCGCTCGACCCGGGCGCCCGGATACGGGTCCGCTCCGTCGACGCCCGGGCCGGGCTCGGAAAGCTCCGCGACGGCTCGGCCGACCTCGTCATCGCCGACGTCTTCAGCGGTGCGCGCACCCCGGCGCACCTGACCAGCACCGAATTCCTCGCGGAGGTGCGGCGGGTGCTGAAGCCCGGGGGGACCTACGCCGCCAACCTCGCGGACGGCCCGCCGCTCGCCCATCTGCGCGGGCAGATCGCCACCGCGGCGACGGTCTTCCCCGAACTCGCCCTGGCCGCCGACCCCACCGTGCTGCGCGGCCGGCGCTTCGGGAACGCCGTGCTGGTGGCCTCGGACCGGCCGCTGCCCGTCGCCGAACTGACCCGCAGGGTGGCGAGCGACCCGCACGCCGGACGGCTCGAACACGGCAAGGCGCTCACGGACTTCACCGGCGGCGCGGTCGCCGTGAACGACGCGGCGGCCAGGCCCTCGCCGGCGCCGCCGTCCTCGGTCTTCCGCTGAGCGCCCGCCGCGTTCGCCGAGGCACCACTGCTGCCCGGGCTCCGGTTCCGGGGGGCCAAGTGCGCAGAGCCCCAGGGCCCCTCGGCGTCCCTCAGCGTTCCTCGATCTCGACGCGCGGCGCCGTGTCGTGCCAGGTGCAGAAGACGTCGATCTCCCGGCCGCCCAGCGAGAACGTCACCCGGATGTAGGTCGGCTGCTTCCAGATCTGCATCGTCCAACTGCCCGACGGGGTCGCCGAGACCAGCTCGGCCGAGCTGGGCCCGATGTCGAACGCGACCCGTCCGCCCTCGACCGTGTAGCTCTTCACATTCCCGGCAGGCGGCGGCGACCAGGGGCTCCTGCTCCTGCTGGGCGGCGCCTTCGGCTTCTCGGCAGGCGGGGTCGCCTCTGGAGAACCCACGCCTCTTCCCGGCTCGTCGCCGGACGACGGAGCCGGCGCCGGAGTGCCGGGGTCCCGTGTCGGGGACGACCGGGTCGGGGAGGGCTGCGGAGTGCGGGCGTCCGCCGTGATGGGCAGCGCGCGCGGGCGGTCGTAGGCCGTTCCCGCCATGACCGTGTGCACACCCCACCACGAGAGGGTGACCGCCGCGCCCGTGGCGAGCGACCACGCCATGGCGTGTACGAGTCCTCTCCGCATCCGGGCCATACTGCACCACGCCCGCCGTCCCTGTCCCAGGGGGGACTTCGTTACTCCGGATGGCGTACGGTGCCGCCCATGGCAAGTGTGCTCGTGGTCGAGGACGACCAGTTCGTGCGCTCCGCCCTCATCAGGCACTTGACCGAGGCATCCCACACCGTCAGGAGCGTCGGGACTGCCCTGGAGGCGCTGCGCGAAGTGGCCCATCTCCGCTTCGACGTGGTCATTCTCGACCTCGGACTGCCTGATCTCGACGGGGCCGAGGCACTGAAGATGCTGCGCGGAATCACCGACGTACCCGTGATCATCGCGACCGCGCGGGACGACGAGACGGAGATCGTGCGGCTTCTCAACGACGGTGCGGACGACTATCTCACCAAGCCGTTCTCGGTGGAACACCTGTCGGCGCGGATGTCGGCCGTGCTGCGCCGGTCGCGCGCCGCCGCGGACGAGGCCCCGCCCAGCAGGGTCATCCAGGTCGGCGGGCTGTGCATCGACCCGCTCCGCCGCCAGGCGGAACTGGACGGCGGCCGACTCGATCTGACCCGGCGCGAGTTCGATCTGCTCGCCTTCCTCGCCGGGCGTCCGGGCGTGGTCGTACCCCGCAGGGAACTCCTCGCCGAGGTGTGGCAGCAGTCCTACGGGGACGACCAGACCATCGACGTCCATCTGTCCTGGCTGCGGCGGAAGTTGGGCGAGACCGCCGCGCGTCCCCGCTATCTGCACACCCTCCGCGGTGTCGGGGTGAAACTGGAGCCGCCGAGATGAGATGGGCCCTGGTCAGGGTCTCCCTGGCGGTCACCACCATGGTCGTGCTGGCCTTCGCCGTACCGCTCGGGCTCGTCATCCAGGAGATGGCCAGGGACCGGGCGTTCTCCAACGCCGAGCGGCAGGCCGCCGCGATCGGACCGACGCTGTCCATCACCACCGACCGGCGCCAGCTGGAGCGCGCCGTCGCCTCCACGCAGGCGGGTGCGGCGGGGCGGATGGCCGTGCACGTGCCCGCCTCCGACGAGACCGGTGGCCAGGAGCTGGAGATCGGCACCCGGCGGGCCGCGGTCAAGGACCTCGCCACCACGCAGCGGATCGGCCGCGCCTCCATCACGGAGGTCACGGACGGCTCCGCGCTGCTCCAGCCCACCGCGCTCAGCTCGGGGAAGATCGCGATCGTCGAGGTGTACGTACCGGAGGACGAGGTCGGCAGGGGCGTGACCACTGCCTGGCTGGTGCTCGCGGGAGTCGGTGCGGCGCTGGTCGTCGGCTCCGTCGCCGTCGCCGACCGGCTGGGGGTACGAATGGTGCAGCCCGCCCAGCGGCTCGCCGGCGCCGCGCACGACCTCGGCGAAGGACGGCTGGGGGCACGGGTCCCGGAATCGGGGCCCACCGAACTGCGTTCCGCCGCGGTCGCGTTCAACTCCATGGCGGACCAGGTCGTCCAGCTGCTCGCCAATGAACGCGAGCTGGCCGCCGATCTGTCGCACCGGCTGCGCACCCCGCTGACCGTGCTCCGGCTCAACGCCGCCTCACTGGGCACGGGCCCCGCGGCCGACCAGACCAGGGCCGCGGTCGAGCAGTTGGAACGCGAGGTCGACACGATCATCCGCACGGCTCGCGAGGCCAAGCCGCAGACCCAGGCGACCGGGCCGGGTGCGGGCTGCGACGTCTCCGAAGTCGTGCGGGAGCGCATGGAGTTCTGGTCGGCGCTGGCCGAGGACGAGGGGCGCAAGGTGCGTCTCGCGGGCGTGGACCGGCCGGTGCGCATTCCCGTGGCCAGACCCGAACTCGCCGCCGCCCTCGACGCGTTGCTCGGCAACGTCTTCCGCCACACGCCGGAGGGCACGGCCTTCTCGGTGGACGTGCACAACGGTGAGGACGCCGTGATCGTGCTCGTCTCGGACGCCGGCCCGGGTATAGCCGACCCGGAGGCGGCCCTGACCCGCGGCAACAGCGGAGCCAGGGACGGCTCCACGGGGCTCGGCCTGGACATCGTGCGGAGGGTCGCCGAGTCCACCGGCGGCGATGTGCGCATCGGGCACTCGGTGCTGGGCGGCACGGAGGTCCGCGTCTGGATCGGGCTCGCCGGGGCCTCGCAGCGTCCGCAGGGCCGGCTCGGCCACCGCACCAAGCGGCGCAGGAAGGGCGGGTACGGGAGCCGCAGGGGAGCGGAGGTCTGACGCCGGAGGAGACGGGAGCGCCGAGCCCGCCGCGCACGGACACGGGCGCGACGAGGACCAGAGGGATTAACCGTCTCCGATGCCGTCCTTAAGCGCACCCTAAGAACCACAACGGTCGTCCGGATGGGGAGCTTTGTCCGTTCCGGAGTCGCTAGCGTGCTGCCGCACCCCCCACTTCCGTCACGCAGAGGCAGGCACACGCGATGGGCACCAGCACGCACCGGCGCAGGGCGAGCGGCAGAGCGCAGGCGATCGGTGCGGTCGTGGCCGCCGCGCTCGTCGCCGGCGCGGCGTTCGCGTTCTCCGGGACGGCGCAGGCGGCCGCGGTGGGAGCCGCGTACACCAGGACCAGCTCCTGGGCCGGCGGCTACACCGGGCAGTACGTCATCACCAACGACACCGGTGAGGCCCGGTCCGACTGGACGCTCGAGTTCGATCTGCCCGCCGGCACGCGCATCGGCTCCCTCTGGAACGGCGACCACACCGTCAGCGGACGGCACGTCACGGTGAAGCCGGCGAGCTGGAACAAGGAGCTCGCGCCGGGCGCGTCCGTCACCGTCGGCTTCGTCACCTCCGCGAGCGGCGAAGCGGGCGACCCGTCCGGCTGCCTCATCGACGAGGTGGCCTGTTCGCCCGACGCGGGCGTCCCGTCCACCCCCGGCGGGCGCCCGACCGGGCAGCCCACGGCGAGCGGCACCACGGCGCCCACGGCTCCCACCGCGACGGCCCCGCAGTCGCCCAGCGCCACACCGACCGCCACCGTCACCGCCACCCCCCCGTCCCCCGACGGCGCCGCGAGGTTCGCCCCCTACATCGACACATCCCTCCACCCGGCGTACGACATGCTCGACACGGCGGCCAGGACCGGGGTGAAGGACTTCACGCTCGCCTTCGTCACCTCCGGCGGCGGCTGCGCCCCGCTGTGGGGCGGCGTCACCGACCTCGCGAACGACGGGGTCGCGGCCCAGATCAACGCGCTGCGCGCCGAAGGCGGCGACGTCCGGATCTCCTTCGGCGGCGCGGCCGGCCGTGAGCTCGCCCTCGACTGCACGTCGCCCGGCGACCTCTCGGCCGCTTACGGCAAGGTCGTCGACCGGTACCGGCTGTCCAAGGTCGACTTCGACATCGAGGGCGCCGCGCTGCCCGACGCGGCCGCCA
This sequence comes from Streptomyces sp. NPDC049887, assembly GCF_040656535.1. Classification (NCBI taxonomy): domain Bacteria; kingdom Bacillati; phylum Actinomycetota; class Actinomycetes; order Kitasatosporales; family Streptomycetaceae; genus Streptomyces; species Streptomyces sp. NPDC049887. Next base: position 92,587 of record NZ_JBFAMM010000004.1, read on the forward strand.
ACACCCGCCGGTCGCAGGCCATCGCACAGCTCCAGAAGAAGCATCCGGGGCTGGACGTCTCCTTCACCCTCCCCGTCATGCCGGAGGGACTCACCCAGCCCGGGGTCGACCTGCTCGCCGACGCCAGGAGGAACGGCGTGCGGATCGACGCGGTCAACATCATGGCGATGGACTACGGGCCCGCCTACGGCGGCGACATGGGCACCTACGCGATCCAGGCGGCCACCGCCACCCAGGCCCAGATCAAGGGCGTTCTCGGACTCTCCGACGCCGCCGCGTGGAGGACCGTCGCGGTCACCCCGATGATCGGGGTGAACGACGTCACGACCGAGATCTTCACGGTCGACGACGCGACGCAACTGGTCGCCTTCGCGCGGTCGAAGGGGATCCGGTGGCTCGCCATGTGGTCCTCGACCCGCGACAGGCAGTGCCCGGGCGGGGCACGGAACTCCGCCGACGCGACCTGCAGTTCGATCCTCCAGGAGCCCCTGGCGTTCACGAAGGCGTTCGCCGCCTACGAGTAGCCGCCCGCCCCGTGGCCGCGGGCCCCCGGTGGAGCCCCCTCCCGCACCACCGGTGGCCCGCGGCCACCACCCCCCACGCGGCGCGCCCCGGCCGGTGACCCCCCACCCGGCCGGGGCGCGCGTCCGCCGCAGCGGGTCAGCAGTCGGGGAGCACCCCCGTCCGCGCCAGCTCGCCGTACCAGCGGGCGCTGGACTTCGGGATGCGGGCCTGGGTGTCGTAGTCGACGTACACCGCGCCGAAGCGCTTCCCGTAGCCGTACGCCCACTCGAAGTTGTCCAGCAGGGACCACAGGAAGTAGCCCCGGACGTCGGCGCCGTCCGCCATCGCACGGTGCACGGCGGAGAGATGGCTGTGGAGGTAGCGGATCCGCTCGGGGTCGTGGACGGTTCCGTCGGCGCCCGGCTTGTCGGGGTACGCGGCGCCGTTCTCGGTGATGACGAGCGGCAGCCCCGGGGCTTCGCGGGAGTAGCGCGTCAGCAGCTCGTGGAGGCCCGTCGGGTCCACCGGCCAGCCCATGTCCGTGACGTCGCCCGGCGCCCGGTGGAAGGCGACCGCCTCGGCGCCCGGCCAGGGGGAGTGGGCGCCGCCGCCGTGACCGTCGTTCCGCTCCGGCGCACCGTCACTGTCAGTGGCACCGGATACAACGGTCGGTGAGTAGTAGTTGATGCCCAGCGAGTCGAGGGGGTGCCGGATGACGGTCAGGTCGTCACCGTGGACGAAGGACCAGTCCGTGAGGCGTTCCGTGTCCACGAGGAGGTCCGCGGGGTACGTGCCGTGCAGCATCGGGTCGGTGAAGACGCGGTTGGCCAGCGCGTCGATCCTGCGCCGCGCGTCCAGATCGGCCTCCGTGCCGCTTCTGGCCCTGACCGCGCTGGGGTTGATGCTCACGGACACCTGGCCGCGGGCGGGCAGAGCCGTGCGCAGCGCCTGGGCGGCCAGCCCGTGGCCCAGGTTCAGATGGTGCGCGGCACGGAGCGAGGCCACGGGATCGGTGCGGCCCGGCGCGTGCACCCCCGAGGCGTATCCCAGGAAGGCGCTGCACCAGGGCTCGTTGAGCGTGGTCCAGCGCTCCACCCGGTCGCCCAGCGCGTCGGCGACGATACGGGCGTAGTCGGCGAAGCGGTGCGCCGTGTCCCGTTCGGGCCAGCCGCCGGCCGTCTCCAGCTCCTGCGGCAGGTCCCAGTGGTAGAGCGTCAGCACAGGGGTGATCCCGTGGTCCAGCAGGTCGTCGACGAGTGCCCGGTAGAAGTCGAGACCGCGCTGGACGGCAGGGCCCCGGCCGGTGGGCTGGACCCGAGGCCAGGAGACCGAGAAGCGGTACGCGTTGACGCCGAGCCCGGACATGAGCCGGACGTCGTCCGCGCGGCGGTGGAAGTGGTCCACGGCGACATCGCCGGTGTCCCCGTTCTCCACCTTGCCGGGCGTGTGGCTGAAGGTGTCCCAGATCGACGGCGTACGGCCGCCCTCCCGCACTGCGCCCTCGATCTGGTAGGCGGCGGTGGCGGTGCCCCACAGGAAGCCGGGCGGAAAGCTGACGGACATGGAGGAGCTCCCGAGGTGTGAAGGAGGAGGGAAGTGGAGGCGGCGTCAGCCCTTGACCGCGCCCTGCATGATGCCGCCGACGATCTGCCGGCCGAAGAGCACGAAGGCGAGCAGCAGCGGCAGCGTGCCCAGCAGCGCACCGGCCATGATCACGGACTGGTCGGGGATGTATCCGCGGCCCAGTCCGGTCAGCGCCACCTGGACCGTGGGACTGCCGTTCTGCGTCAGAGCGATGATCGGCCAGAAGAAGTCGTTCCACGCCATCACGAAGGTGAGCATGCCAAGGACCGCCATCGCCGGCCGGGCGGCCGGGAAGACCACGTGCCACACGACGCGCCAACTGCTCGCCCCGTCCACCCGGGCCGCCTCGATCAGCTCCGTCGGCAGCGCCTCGCTCAGGTACTGCCGCATGAAGAACACGCCGAAGGCGCTGACGAGCGTGGGGAGGATGACGGACTGCAGCCGGTCGGTCCAGGACAGCTCCGCGATCAGCATGTACAGCGGGACGACGCTGAGCTGCGGCGGGACCATCATCGTGCCGATCACCAGCAGCATCAGGGCGTTCCTGAACCGGAAGCGGAGCTTGGCGAAGGCGAAGCCGGCGAGGGTCGAGAAGACCACGGTGCCCGCTGCGACGGACCCCGCCACGACGGTGGTGTTGAGCAGGGCCGTGCCCATGTTGGCGTCGGTCCAGGCGATTTCGAGGTTCCTGAACAGGTTGCCGCCGAACCAGAAGGGCGGGGGCGTCTGCGCGAGCCGGGTGTTGGTGCGGGACGCCGCGATCGCCGTCCACACCAGGGGGAAGAGCGAGCCCAGGGTGAAAACGATCAGCACGGCATGGGTGATGCGCCCGCCGTGCAGGTGCCTGCCGGCGCGGGACCGCGGGCGCCCGGCGGTGGTGGTAGTGGTGGCGGCCCGCTCATGGGTGGTGGTCAGCACGTCATCCCCTTAGGCGCTCTTGCGGAGCCGGCGGACGAGCAGCCAGTTCACCGCGCCGATCAGCAGCAGGATCAGGAACATCGTCCAGGCGATCGCCGACGCCCGGCCGAGATGGAGGTTCACCCAGCCCTGCTCGTACAGGTAGAGCCCGAGGGTCTGGAACTGGTGGTCGGCGCCGCCCGTTGCCCCGGCACCGCCGTTGAACAGCAGTGGCTCGCCGAAGAGCTGGGTCGCGCCGATCGTCGACACGACACATGTGAACAGGATCGTCGGCCGCAACGACGGCACGGTCACATGGATGAACTGCTGCCGGCGGGAGGCCCCGTCGAGCGCGGCGGACTCGTACAGCTCGTTCGGGATCGCCTGCATCGCCGCCAGGTAGATCAGCGCGTTGTAGCCGGTCCAGCGCCAGATGACGATCGTCGAGACCGCGATCTGGGACGTCCACTCGCCGTTCTGCCAGTCGACCGGATCGATCCCGGCGAGGCCCAGTGCCCAGTTGATCATCCCGTAGTCCCGGCCGAACATCAGGACGAAGACGAGCGTGGCCGCCGCGACGGACGTGGCGTACGGGGTGAGCGCCGCGACCCGGAAGAACATCGAGCCGCGCAGCCTGTAGTTGAGCAGATGCGCGATGCCCAGGGCGATCAGCAGCTGCGGCACCGTCGAGATGATCCCGATGGTGAAGGTGTTCCTCAGCGCGTTCCAGAAGAACTCGTCCTCGATCAGCCGCGCGAAGTTCCGCAGGCCCACCCATTCCATGTCCGTCGGGGCCGTCAGCTCCACCCGGTGCAGCGAGGCCCAGCCGGTGTAGAGCAGTGGGAAGAGCCCGAAGGCCGCGAAGAACAGGAAGAAGGGGGCGACGAACGCGTACGGGCTCCACCGTACGTCCCGCCGGTACCAGCGGCTGCGCCGCTCGCGGCGCCGCCCGGCCGCAGCGGTCTCCCGGTCGGGGAGCCGCCGGGTCGGGGCCGCGCCCTCCTCCCGGGAGGGCGCGGCGGCAGCCGGGTCACCGGCCGTGCCGGTCACGGGAGTCACCGGCCCGATCACCGGTCCAGCGCGTTGTCGATGGCCTTCACGGCTGCGGCCCAGCCTTCCTTGGACGACCGGCCCTTCTGGTCGACCTGGAGCATGCCGACGTCGGCCAGGTTCTGGGCGATCACCAGGTCCTTCGGGCCGATGATCGTGACCGGGATGCCCTCGGCGGCCCGGGAGAAGATCTCGCCGATCGGCGCGCCCCCGAAGTAGTCGTGCTCGGCGCCGGCCACGACGGGCAGCGAGTACGCGGCCCTGGCGCTCGGGAAGCTGCCGCGCTTCTCGAAGAGCTTCGCCTGCTGCTCGGGTGCGGTCAGCCAGGCCGCGAGCTTCGCCGCCTCGGTCTTGTTCCTGCCCGCTTCGGGCACGATCAGGAACGAGCCTCCCCAGTTGCTGGGCTTCGGCGCGGGCGCGACGTCCCACTTGTCCTTTCCGGCCGCGCCGGCCTTGTCCTGGATGTAGCCGAGCATCCAGGCCGGGCAGGAGACCGTGGCGAACGTGCCGTTGGCGTAGCCCTGGTCCCAGGCGGGCGTGAACTGCTGGAGTCTGCCGGTCAGTCCCTCGGTGGCGAAGGCGGCGGCGATGTCCCATGCCTCCTTCACGGCCGGGTTGGTCTTGTACACGATCTCGCCGTTCTCGTCGTAGAACCGCCTGGCGCTGCTGCCGGTGATCGCGGCCATGACCCCGGAGGCGGAGTCCACGAAAGCCGTGCCCTTGGGCGCCTTGGCCTTGAACTGCTTCCCGGCGGCCAGGTACTTGTTCCAGTCGCCGGCCCAGAGCTCGCCGACGGCCTCACGGTCCGTCGGGAGACCCGCCTTGGCGAAGAGGTCCTTGCGGTAGCAGATGCCCTGCGGGCCGATGTCCGTGCCGAGTCCGACGGTCTTCCCGTCCTTGGACGTGGCCTGTGCCCACTTCCACGGCAGGAAGGCGTCCCTGCTGACGCCTTCGGCCTTGCCGAGGTCGACGAGCTTGTCCGCCTGGGTGGCGGTGATCTCGGCGATGTTGTTGACCTCGACGGCCTGGATGTCGGCCAGCCCGCTGCCGCTGCCCAGATGGGTGAGCAGTTGCGGGTAGTAGTTCTCGTTCCGCTCGATCGAGGTCTGCTTGATCTCGATGTCCCCGTGGAGCCTCATGTACTCGTCGTAGAGACCGGCCTCCTTGAGGCCGAAGGCCCCGAAGACCCCCACGGTGATCGTGGTCCTGCCCTTGCCGCCGGCCCCGCCGTTCGCGGAGCTGCTGCCGGGTTCCTCGCCGTCCTCGGCACAGCCGGCCAGCAGCCCGGCGCCGAGCGCCGCGACGACCGCCAGGATTACGGTCCTGCGCATTGCGTCCTCCTAGTGCCCTGACGTGCCGACCCCCGGCCAACTCTCCCGGTGTGCCCATCGGTTGAAGCCGCGGCCGGGCGGGGAACGTGCGGGTTCTGAATGGGGCAGGTAGTGTGGGAGCGCTCCCATAGGTGATGGCTTGAAGGGTCGCGGCTCCCCGCGGGGGTGTCAAGGCTCCGGGCGCGTAATGTTCCGGGGCAGGGAGGACGGGAGGCGGATCATGGTGGATCGCCGGAATGCCGGTTTCCCCGTGGGGGGCGATGCGCGTGCCGCGTCCCGCGGCGGGGCGAGGGCTTCGGGTCGCGGCGGGGGCAGACCGACGCTCGAGGAGGTCGCCGCACGGGCCGGAGTCGGCCGCGGCACGGTCTCCCGGGTGATCAACGGGTCGCCCCGGGTGAGCGAGGCGACCCGCGCCGCCGTCGAGGCGGCCGTCGCCGAACTCGGTTACGTCCCCAACCGGGCCGCCCGCTCACTCGCCGCCAACCGCAACGACGCCATCGCGCTCGTCGTCCCCGAGCCCGAGGCGCGGTTCTTCGCGGAGCCGTACTTCTCCGACATCGTGCGCGGTGTGGGCGCGGCCCTCGCCGACACCGACATGCAACTGCTCCTCACCTTCGCGGGTTCGGACCGTGAACGCCGGAGACTGGCCGACTACCTCGCGGCCGGCCGGGTGGACGGTGTGCTGCTGGTGTCGGTGCACGCCGACGACCCGCTGCCCGATCTGCTGGAACAGCTGGGCATCCCGGCCGTCATCAGCGGCCGCCGCTCGGCCTCCGACCCCCTTGCCGCGGTCGACTCCGACAACACCGGGGGCGCCCGCGCGGCCGTCGCCCATCTGCTGTCCCGCGGGCGCCGGACCATCGCCACGATCACGGGGCGGCTCGACGTCTACGGTGCCCAGTGCCGCCTCGACGGATACCGCGCCGCGCTCGCGGAGTCGGGTGCGGTGGCCGACGAGCGGCTGGTGGCGCCGGCCGACTTCACCGAGGAGGGGGGCCGGCTGGCCATGCGCGCCCTGCTCGACCGACGCCCCTCGCTGGACGCGGTCTTCGCCGCCTCCGACGTCATGGCCGCCGGCGCCCGCCAGGTGCTGCGCGAGGCGGGCCGGCGCATCCCCGACGACGTCGCCCTGGTCGGCTACGACGACTCCGCGGTCGCCCGCCACATGGACCCGGCCCTCACGAGCGTCCGCCAGCCGATCGAGGAGATGGGCCGCACCATGGCCGGGCTCCTTCTCCAGGAGATCGCCGGCCCCGGCGGACCGGAACGGCCGAGGGTCGTCCTGCCGACGGAGCTGGTGGTCAGGGACTCGTCCTGACGGCGGATCGGCGGCGGATCGGCGAGAAGCCCGACGGCGGACAGGGCGGCGGGTCCGCCCGGAGCCAGCCCCGGCCGCCGGTGGGATCTGCCGCGCGGACCGACAAGCCGAGGGCGCGCACGAGGGGCATGTGGGGCACACACGCCGAGGGGCCGATCCGTTCACGGATCGGCCCCTCGGCATGCAGGGTGAGTGACGGGACTCGAACCCGCCCTGTCACGGAAGTCCCGGCCGACCGCCACAAGCCTGGAAGGCTGCGGAGGCCCAGCCACAGCCGAGGGAGCAGGAGTCTGGGCTCCCGCCCCCTCGGGGCCATTCCGGGTGCGCCGGTCGGCGTCGGTCAGCTCAGGGCGGAGAAGTTCTGCCATCCGCTGGTGCCGACCTCGGTGCCGGGGCCCTGGATGTTGCTGTGGAAGTACAGCTTGGTGTCGCCGCCCGAGGACCAGATGTCGCTCTTGCCGTCGCCGTTCACGTCGGGCAGAGCGGCGATCAACGGGCGGTGGGTGACGGTCCATCCGGTGCCGATGACGGTCGACGCGGGGCCGTCGCCGAGACCGCTGCCGGCGGAGTCGGTTCCCGCGTACCGCCTGGGGCAGCGCGATCACCCGGTCCTCCGTCGTCGTGAAGCCGGCGACCACTACCAGCGGGGCGATTCGGCAGCCAGGACTCATCAACTGGAGCGTCACTCGCGGGAACATGGGTTCGAACGCTAACTTCGCACTGGGATTCTGTGGAGCCGGCTCCATGAGTCCGGGAAAGCTGGTGGGCTCCTGCTGATGCGGCCGAGAGCCTGAAGGCCCGCCGGGGGACCTCACCCGTCCTCCGGCGGGCGCCTGTCCGGAGGATGGAAAGCGCAATGGAATATGGTCGTGTGACGGGGGGGCGAGTACTCCGCCGCCGGTCGTTCCGGGTGCTCGCCCTGGTCTGCCTGTTCGGCTTCGCGGGCGCCGCTTTGTTCGCGGCTTCCGAAGCGTTGTCGAGCGGTGAGGCGGGGCCGATGTTCGGGGCGGCGCTCATACTCGCCGTGGGATCGCTCTGCTACCGGGTCACCCGTTCCCGGGTGCACGCAGATGAGAGCTCTCTCACCGTGGTCAATCCGCTGTTCAGCTACGAGGTGCCCTACGCCTCGATCCACAAGATCGAAGTCAGCGGGTCCGGGAGTCTGACGGTACTCCCCAAGGAGAGGATCGCGGACACCGAGGGCGAGGGGTACCTCGTGGTCGGTTTCGCGGGCTCCCTGCTCGACCGCCTCTTCAAAACCTCCGACAAAGCGGCCGCCGAGCTCAAGAAGTACCGCAGCCGCGGACGACGCGCCCCCGGGGCGGACGGCCCGGTGCGCCGCAAGGTGGTCGCCGATGTCGTCGCAGACGCGATGCTGCTGACGGCGGCCGTCTGCGCGGTGTGGTTCCTGATCCTGCGGTAGCCGGTCACCACGGCCGAGACCGGTGCCCGCCGACGGGCGCCTGCGGCGCCGGGCGATGTCAGAACGGGCAGAGGACGGCCCGGTTCGGCTGAAGCAGGGTTGATCGTGAGGATCGGCCTCAGCAGCTCGTAGGACCATCAGGCGGACTCGTGAACCGTGCCGGTTCCGCGCGCTCCGCGGCAGCGATCAACGAGGAAATCCGTGCCCTGTGGGCGCGGCCCGGGCTCGCCTGGAGGAGACGGCGCGGCGGTACGAGTTGCTGTCGCCGCTCTTCTCGGGGCGCTCCACGATGCTTGCCGTGAAGGGAACGTACGCCCGCTGAGCCTCCCCGTCGCTTCCGCGATGTTCCCAAGAGTTCAGGAACGATCAAGGCCCGGCCTGCTTCCGCAGGCCGGGCCTTGATCGTTCAGGGTGAGTGACGGGACTCGAACCCGCGGCATCCTGGACCACAACCAGGTGCTCTACCAGCTGAGCTACACCCACCATGACCGGTCGTTCTCCCGACCGGCCGAGAAAAAGTGTACAGGGTCCGGGAGGGTGCTCGCGCCCGTGTTTACGTCGGCCCGGCGTGTGCCCTGCGCGCGCGGCGGGACGGGGCTCGCGACCTGGGACGTACCCTCCCGTCCGGAGGCAGGCGCGGCCCGGTGCGGACGCCGGTGCGGCGAGGCCCGTGGGGGGCTCCCGGCCCAGGTGCAGGTTTCATCGTGCGGGCGCGCCAGGCGGATGCCGGCACCGTGGTCTCGTCTACGAGCGCCGTGCGGGGCCGTGTACGAGGAGCCGTGCAGGGCCTTGTGACGCCGGCCCGGGGCCCGGGAGCGGACGCGGGTATCGAGATCTGTCGCCCTGAGCCGGACCGGAACGCCCGTTGCGCCCGGCACGCGACGGTCCCTTCGCACAGGCACCCGGGTGTCCGGTCCGCCGTGGGGTGGGAGTGGTGAGGGATGCCCGTCGCCCGACCCCGGACACGCCCGCGCCGGGCGGGCAGCGGTCGCTGCTCCGCCCGGCGCGCGTGCGGCCTACTGCGCCGCGGGCACCACATGGCGCGCCGCGATCGCCTTCGCCGTGTCGGAGTCCGGGCCCGGCTGGGGGACGAAGATTGCCTCGCGGTAGTAGCGCAGCTCGGCGATCGACTCGCGGATGTCGGCGAGGGCCCGGTGGTTGCCGTTCTTCTCCGGACTGTTGAAGTACGCCCTCGGGTACCAGCGTCGGGCCAGCTCCTTGACCGAGGAGACATCGACGATCCGGTAGTGGAGGTACTCCTCCACCTTCGGCATGTCGCGGAGCAGGAAGCCGCGGTCGGTTCCGACCGAGTTCCCGCACAGCGGCGCTCTGCCCGGCTCCTTGACGTGCTCACGCACGTACGCGAGGACCTGCTCCTCGGCGTCGGCCAGGGTCGTACCGGCCGCGAGTTCGTCGAGGAGGCCCGAGGCGGTGTGCATCTGCCGCACCACCTCGGGCATGGTCTCCAGCGCCGCATCCGGCGGGCGGATCACGATGTCCACCCCTTCACCGAGCACGTTCAGTTCCGAGTCGGTGACCAGCGCGGCCACCTCGATGAGTGCGTCGTCGGCCAGCGAGAGCCCGGTCATCTCGCAGTCGATCCACACCATGCGATCGTTCATGCGTCCTACCTTATGGCGCACTCCGCTGGCCGGGGAGCGCCGGACGCCCGGGGGCGTAGGCGTCCGAGCCGTGCCGGCCCGGTTCCGGGGAACCGGGGGAGGCACCCGTGGCGGCCGGAGGTCTCCTGGTGTGCCCCGGGGACGCCTGGGCCGGCACCACCGGCTCGGACGCCCCGGACCCCACCGGATCGCCCTGCGGACGCCTGGCCCGGTAGGCGGCCCGGTACGCGGCCGGGGAGGAGCCGAGCTGGCGGCGGAAGTGCCCGCGCAGCGCCACCGGGGAGCGGAAGCCGCACCGGCCCGCGACCTCGTCGACCGAGTAGTCGGAGGTCTCCAGCAGCCGCTGCGCCTGAAGCACCCGCTGGGTGATCAGCCACTGCAGGGGAGCGCTCCCGGTGAGCGAGCGGAACCTGCGGTCGAAGGTCCGCCTGCTCATGTACGCACGGGCCGCCAGGGTCTCCACGTCGAACTGCTCGTGGAGGTGCTCCAGGGCCCAGGCCACGACCTCGGCGAGCGGGTCGGAGCCGATCTCCTCGGGTAAAGACCTGTCGAGATAGCGCTCCTGCCCGCCACTGCGCCGCGGCGGGACGACCAGTCGGCGGGCCAGTGCACCGGCCGCCTCCGCGCCGTGGTCGGTCCGCACGATGTGCAGACAGAGGTCGATGCCGGCCGCGGTGCCGGCGGAGGTGAGGACGTCGCCGTCGTCGACGAACAGCTCCCGCGGGTCCACGTGGACCGACGGATAGCGTTTGGCGAGCGTCGGTGCGTACATCCAGTGCGTGGTCGCCGGGCGGCCGTCCAGCAGCCCCGCGGCGGCCAGTACGAACGCCCCGGTGCACAACCCCACGATGCGGGCGCCCTCCTCGTGGGCGCGGCGCAGCGCCTCGAGCGCCTCCGGTGGCGGTGGTGAGGTGATGGACCGCCAGGCCGGCACGACGACCGTGCCCGCTCTGCCGATCGCTTCCAGCCCGTAGGGCGCGGTGAGTTCGAGTCCCCCTGTGGTCCGCAGGGGGCCATCCTCACCGGCGCATACGAGCAGCCGGTAGCGGGGAACTCCGGCATCCTGGCGGTCGATTCCGAACACCGAGAGCGGAATGGAACTCTCGAAGATGGGACCGCCGCTGAACAGCAGCACCGCGACGACTTCTCGGCGGCGGCGCCCGGACAGCTTCCTTACGGCCTCCGGCGCGGCGGAGTCCTGACTCATGACGCTAAGCCCCCCTCGGTGTTCGCGTCTCCCCGTTCTTGTCGGGCCTGTCGCTCCTGCACGTTTCCCCTCGGTTCTGCACGAGTCCCCAGCCTTCGATACTCATGATCGAATCTACTGCGTCCCGTGGTGCCGGCGTGACAAGTTCCAGAACCGGCACATTGTCGACAAGGCAACTTGGCGCGAAGCATTCGATCACGAAGCGTTGCATCCGGAGGCCGCGCAGGGAAGTGCGCGGCGCATGCATGGCCCATCCCCGTAGGGTGCGAGCGGCGCGTGCGGTCCTTTCTTCCCTGGTGGCACGGGGGTTGGCGGGTCATTTCCGCAAGGAACGCCCGAGCAGGCGAAGTTGGCTGAAAACATATGGGTGCGTGTGTGCGAATCCGTCAGATCCGAGGAGCGGGCCGCGCCCGACGGCCGCCGCCCCGGCGTCCTCGCGTTCCCGCGGTGCGCCGCGGCACCCGTTCGGACCGGCGCATCAGCATCCGGCAGGCGCCGGTCACCGCTGCCAGGCCGGCCGCGACCGCGGCCGCCCCGCCGGCGGATGTGCCGTACGCCACCAGCACCACCGGGACGACGGCGCAGCCGAAAGTTGCCCATCGAACCACTTCGCCCGCGGCGACGGCCGCCGGGGTGCGTGCGGCGGGACTCCCGGGCGCTCCGGGGCGCTCTCCGGTGGAGCGGGTGGCGGAGTCGGTGCGTTCGGCGGCTCGGTGGTTCCTCCCGGAGGCCGTCGGCGCAGCCGGTGCCGGTACCGCCGCCGGACGTGCGGCCGTCGTCCGCGGCGCCCTGCGGCGGCCCCGTGGGGGAGTCCGGCCGGATGCGGGGGTGGAGGCGCGGGCGGCCGGGGATGCGGGCACGGGAGCTCCTCGGGGCGGAGGTTCGGCGGGGACGCGGCGAAGCCGGCTGAGCCGTCCCGCCGGTGGGGCGACGGGAGACCAACGAGGAGCGGAGCCCTCCGGTCACTGTCGCGCCTCCGTTTCCCCAGCGGTCCTCCGGCCTTCCGCTCCTCTCCCGGCGGCCGGCTCCGGCCCTGTACGGGCGGGCCGCGGGCCATTCCGGCGGGAGTTCCAGGCGAAGCCTGTACGGTGCAGGCGCCATTGCCATACGGAGCGTGCTCGTGCATGCTCCCTGGGACGCGTGCTCCGTCGGCTCGCCGGGACTGGAACCCCGAGCCCTGGGCAGGCGAGGAGTGGCGCCGTACCCTTGGGGGTATGGGGTTGGGAAGTTGATTCCCGGACAGAGCTCCGCAGCCAACCGTCGCCCTCCCATGAGGATCTGAACGCCGAGACAACCGATGGCCGGTCACGAAACTCCCGAACCCGCGGACCGCAAGCAGGTAGCCGACCCCGTGTCGGATCTGCAGGCGGCGGAACAGTCGCGCCACTCCTGCGATCCCGCCTTCCGGCACGGAGTCGTGGTCGGTTTCGACGGATCCACCTCGAGCGAGCGGGCGCTGGCGTACGCGATCGGGATGGCCAGTCGCTCCGGTTCGGGACTGATCATCGTGCATGTCGCCAACCGCCTTCCCACCACGGTGTGGGCGGGCTGCGAACCGCCGGTCTTCGTCGACGTCCCGGACCACCGCACCGAGGTGCTGGGGCTCGAACTCGCCTGTGCCGACTACCTCTCCGAGGTTCCGTGGATCCTCGTCGAGCGCGGCGGCGACATCTGCCACGAGCTCGAGGAGGTCGGCCGGGAGTATTCGGCCGACGCCATCGTGGTCGGTTCCACCCACGGCATCGTGGGGCGCATTTTCGGCTCGGTCGCCGGGCGGCTGGCCCGCCGGGCGCAACGGCCCGTCATCGTCATCCCGTAGCCCCCAGAAGGCGCCACGAGCCCCTTTCGCACCATCTTTCACGCAGGTCGGCGCGGGTTTTGTAACTTTTTGACGACCGTCATGGCTACTCGGCCGTACGGGGTGGATTGTGCGCTTGTGAAGGGTAGGTAAGGGTGGCTGGGAATCAGCACCAAGCGCGCACGAAGGGAGCCCGCCGTGGACAAGGACGTCTCCGCGGGAAGCGCCACGACAACCACTCTCGGCCACCTCGCACTGGGCCTGACACTGCTGGCCTTCGGGGTCGGCAACACCGGTGTGATCGACAATGTCGCGGCGTCCGACGCCGCAGCCCTCGCGACCTGGGTGGGCGGGGTCGCACTGTTCGTCGTCGGGTTGCTCGAGTTCCGTGCGGGCAACGGCGGTACGGGTACGGCCTTCGCGGGCCTCGGCGCCTTCTGGTTCACCTGGGGGACCGGCACCGGCGCGGAGGTCTCGGCGGAGGCCGCCGGGCTGTTCATGCTCCTGTTCGCGCTCCTGGCGCTCACGCTCACCGCGGGAGCGTCCGGCAGCGGGATCCTCGGTCAGGGCGTGTACGGGCTGCTGTGCGTGTCCATGCTGCTCCTCGCGATCGCCTCGTTCGCGGGGAACGACGGGCTGGCGAAGGCCGGCGGCTGGGCCGCCGCGGTCGCGGGCCTCGTGGCGTGGTACGGCGCCACCGCGGCGCTGGCGCACTGGCCCACCTTCTCCGGGCGTGCCGCAGGCCGGGGTGTGACGGCCACCGGCTGAGCGGTGGGCCGCCGGCGTGAGCCGTCTCGACGCCGGTGGTGAACGAGGCGACCCCCTTGCGGCACTGGTGGCGTGCGCAAGGGGGTCGCCGTCGTGGGTACGGCCGTGCGGGACTACTCCACGGTGACCGACTTGGCCAGGTTGCGCGGCTTGTCGATGTCCCGGCCGAGGGCCAGGGCCGTGTGGTAGGCGAGGAGCTGGAGCGGGATGCCCATGAGGATCGGGTCCAGCTCGTCCTCGTTCTTGGGCACCAGGATCGTGTGGTCGGCCTTCTCCTGCTCCTGGTGGGCGACCGCGAGGATCCGGCCGCTGCGGGCCTTGATCTCCTCCAGCGCGGCGCGGTTCTTCTCCAGCAGCTCGTCGTCCGGGACGATCGCGACCGTCGGCAGCGCCGGCTCGATCAGCGCCAGCGGGCCGTGCTTCAGCTCGGAGGCCGGGTAGGCCTCGGCGTGGATGTAGGAGATCTCCTTGAGCTTCAGGGAGGCCTCGAGCGCCACCGGGTAGCCGCGGACCCGGCCGATGAACATCATCGACTTGGCCTCGGCGTACTCGGCGGCCAGCTTCTTGATCTCGTCCTCGGACTCGAGGATCTCGGAGATCTGGGACGGCAGCCTGCGCAGGCCCTCGATGATCCGCTTGCCGTCGGCGACGGACAGGTCGCGGATGCGGCCCAGGTGCAGTGCGAGCAGCGCGAAGGCGACCACCGTGTTGGTGAAGCACTTGGTGGAGACGACGCAGACCTCCGGGCCGGCGTGCACGTACACGCCGCCGTCGGTCTCGCGGGCGATGGCGGAGCCGACCACGTTCACGACGCCGAGGACGCGGGCGCCCTTGCGCTTGAGCTCCTGGACGGCCGCGAGGACGTCGTAGGTCTCACCGGACTGGGAGACAGCGATGTAGAGGGTGTCCGGGTCCACCACCGGGTTGCGGTAGCGGAACTCGGAGGCCGGCTCGGAGTCGGCGGGGATCCGGGCCAGGGACTCGATGAGCCCGGCGCCGATCAGGCCCGCGTGGTACGAGGTGCCGCAGCCGAGGATCTTGACCCGCCGGATCCCGCGGGCCTCGCGGGCGTCCAGGTTCAGGCCGCCCAGGTGCACCGTGGAGAACCGGTCGTCGATGCGGCCGCGCAGCACGCGGTCCACGGCGTCGGGCTGCTCGGAGATCTCCTTGTGCATGTAGGTGTCGTGGCCGCCCATGTCGTAGGAGGCGGCCTCCCACTCCACGGTCTCGGGCGTGGCGGTGGTCCGCGTGCCCGTCGTCGTGTAGGTGCGGAAGTCGTCGGCCTTCAGGGTGGCCATCTCGCCGTCGTTCAGGGTGACGACCTGGCGGGTGTGGGCGATCAGCGCGGCGACGTCGGAGGCGACGAGCATCTCCTTCTCGCCGATGCCGAGGATGACGGGGGAGCCGTTGCGGGCGACCACGATGCGGTCGTTGAAGTCGGCGTGCATCACGGCGATGCCGTAGGTGCCCTCGATGACCTTGACCGCCTCGCGGACCTTCTCCTCCAGGGTCCCGGCCTGCGAGCGGGCGATCAGGTGGGTGATCACCTCGGTGTCGGTCTCGGAGGCGAAGACGACGCCGTCGGCCTCCAGCTTGGCGCGCAGCTCGTCGGCGTTGTCGACGATGCCGTTGTGGACGACGGCGACCTTGTTCTCGGGGTCCAGGTGCGGGTGCGAGTTGATGTCACTCGGGGCGCCGTGGGTGGCCCAGCGGGTGTGGGCGATGCCGGTGGTGCCGGTGAAGCGCTTGGGGACCCGGGCCTCCAGGTCGCGGACGCGCCCCTTGGCCTTGACCATCTTCAGGCCGGTGCTCTTGGGGCTGGTGATCACCATGCCCGCGGAGTCGTAGCCCCGGTACTCCAGCCGCGCCAGGCCCTCCAGCAGCAGCGGCGCGACGTCGCGCTTCCCGATGTAACCGACGATTCCGCACATAGAGTCTCTGCCCCTCCAACGACGTTCCTGTGTGTGCCCGGCCGCGCCGCACGGTGTGCGCGGTGCACGCGGTCTCCTGGCGGCTCAGCCGTAGACGATGCGGCGCAGCTGCCTGAGCGAGAGGTCCGGGGGAGCCACCGCGCGGTGCGGCAGCTCGGCCGCGATCCGCTCGAAGATCTCCGTGTTCACGCCTCCGCCGGCCTGCAGCTCCCGGTGGCGGCGGCGCACGAACTCCTCGGTCGTCTCGTCGAAGAACGCCAGCACGTCCAGCACCACCCGGGCCGCCTCACCGCGCTGGAGCGCGGTGCTGCGCACCAGATGGTCGATGAGGTCGTCATGCGACGTGCGGCGATCGAGCACCCGTAGATATTGGGGTGTCGCAGGGCCTGAACGCAAGATTCCTGCCCGATTTCGGGCAGGGACCTGCGTGATCATGGTTACAGTCGATGTTTACGCCCGCTTTACGGGTTCGCCCACCGAGCCGCTCACATGCGCTTGAGGACGGCCTGCTTGGCCGTGGAGAACTCCTCGTCGGTCAGTATCCCCGCCTGACGAAGTTCGCCGAGCTCCCGCAGCCGCCGCAGCAGCACGTCGTGACCGTCCGCCGTCGGGGCGGCGGACGGCAGTGCCCCGGCCGTCCGCGGCGGCGTGCTCGGGTGCGGGAGTCGGGCGGTCACAGCGGCGGCGACCAGGACGGTGGTGTACTCCTTGCGCGACAGTCCCCACAGGTCGAGCGCGTACGGGTCGTGCTTGGCGGGCCGCTGGGCGGGTCGGCCGCTCAGCAGGAAGCGAAGATGGCCGTTCTCCAGGCCGATCGCCGGCAGCCAGCGCACGCCGCTCACCTCGGAGAGCGGGAACGTGCTCGCTCCGGACGACGCCTTGGACTCCTCTGCCTTCCAGTTCCACGTGAGGCGGATGGTGTCCCCGTCGAAGGAGGCCGATCCGTCGCCCCCGCCGCCCGAGACCGGCACCGCCGGGCCCGGCAGCAGGAAGCGGTCCACCGGGCCGTCCGGTACCTGGTCCAGCAGCAGGGCGTTGCGCAGTTCGTCCACGAAGTACTCGGCCACGCCGCTGCGGTCGTGCTCCACCGGCAGCCGGTAGGGGTCGCCGCTCTCCGGCAACCGTCCGTCGGCGGCGAGCAGCAGCGGGTCGCTGCCGTCCCGCAGCTTCAGCCGCAGCCGCCCGCCGCGGCGTCCGGGTTCGAACGCGACCCCGGCCAACGCCTCCAGCGGGACGGCGAGTTCACCGAGCGCCTGCCGCAGGGGATGCGTCTTGCCGGTTCCGGGGACGATGCGCACGGTCCGCCCGTCGAACGTCCAGGTGCCGTCCTTCTGGATGATTTCCGCCATTGTGGGATTGTCGCACCACGGGCCGGGGGGTCGGAGGCGGCGCGAAGGGTGCGGGCGTGCCGTGCACTTGAGGGGGCGGCGGCGGGCTGGACCCGTACCCGGGCACGGGACGGTGACCGTTCGGGCGAAGTGGTCTGCACCGGCACCGGGAAGTGGTCTACACCTTGACCGCTCCTGAGGCGCGCGGTACGCATGGTGACCGTTCGGTTGCTCGGCACCACAGTCGCCACGCCCCTCGAAGGGACCCAGCCTGTGAGACAGCGCAGAACGCTCCCCCGGCTCCTCGGATCACTTCTGCTGGTCGCCACCGCCGGCGTCGCCGGAGTCGGCGCGGCCCCCGCGCCCGGACAGGGGCCCGCGCCCGGCCCCAGACCGCTCGGCGAGGTCGTGCCGGCACCCGCCTCCGTCCGTCCCGCGGGGTCGCCGTACACCCTCACGCCCGCGACCCGGATCCGCGTCGAAACCGGCTCCCGAGAAGCCCGCCGCATCGCCGCCGAACTCGCCGCCGTGCTGCGCCCGTCCACCGGTTACGCGCTGCCGGTCACCGGCGGCGACGGCCGCGGCGGCATCCGGCTCGTGCTCGGTTCGCGCGACAGGGGACTCGGCGACGAGGGCTACCGGCTGGAGTCCGGCCGCGGCGGTGTCACGATCACCGCCCGGAAGCCCGCGGGCCTCTTCCACGGCGTCCAGACGCTCCGCCAACTGCTGCCGGCCGCGGTGGAGAAGGACACCCGCCAGGCGGGGCCGTGGCAGGTCCCCGGCGGGACCATCACCGATGTGCCGCGCTTCGGGCACCGCGGCGCGATGCTCGACGTCTCCCGGCACTTCTTCACCGTCGACCAGGTCAAGCGCTACATCGACCAACTGGCGCTCTACAAGATCAACAAACTGCACCTGCACCTCTCCGACGACCAGGGCTGGCGGATCGCCCTCGACTCCTGGCCGCGGCTCGCGACCTACGGCGGGTCCACCCAGGTCGGCGGAGGCCCGGGCGGCCACTACACCAAGGACCAGTACAGGGAGCTCGTCGCCCACGCAGGCTCCCGCCACATGGAGGTGATCCCGGAGATCGACATGCCGGGCCACACCAACGCGGCCCTCGCCTCCTACGCCGAGCTGAACTGCGACGGCGTCGCCCCTCCGCTCTACACGGGCACGGCGGTCGGCTTCAGCTCGCTGTGCGTGCGCAAGGCCGTCACGTACGACTTCGTGGACGACGTCGTGCGCGAGCTCGCCGCGCTGACGCCCGGCAGGTACCTCCACATCGGCGGCGACGAGGCCCACTCCACCAGCCACGAGGACTATGTGACGTTCATGGACCGGGCGCAGGCCGCCGTCGCCGAGTACGGCAAGACGGTCGTCGGCTGGCACCAGCTCACCGGGGCCAGGCCCGCCGAGGGTGCCGTCGCCCAGTACTGGGGACTGGACGGCACCGGCGCCGCGGAGAAGGAACAGGTCGCGAGGGCCGCACGGAACGGCACCGGGATCGTCCTGTCGCCCGCCGACCGGATCTACCTCGACATGAAGTACCACAAGGACACCCCCCTCGGCCTGGCCTGGGCGGGGTACGTCGAGGTCCGGCGTTCCTACGACTGGGACCCGGGCGCCTATCTGCCGGGCGTGCCCGTGTCGGCGATCGCAGGGGTCGAGGCCCCGCTGTGGACCGAGACCCTCGCCACCAGCGACCAGCTGGAGTTCATGGCCTTCCCGAGGCTGCCCGGGGTCGCCGAGCTGGGCTGGTCACCGGCCTCCACGCACGACTGGGACGCCTACAGGGTGCGGCTCGCGGCGCAGGGGCCGCGGATGTCGGCGCTCGGCATCGACTACTACCGCTCGCCGCAGGTGCCCTGGCCCGCGGACTGACGCGGCCGGGCGCCGCCGCTCGGGAGCGGTACGCGGCGGTCGGCACCGGGCGGCCCCGGCGTGAAGGAACGGTCCGCCCCGGCGCGAAGGAGCGGGCGGGAACGCGGCGGGAAGGAGCGGGCAACGGGCCCGCACGAGGGCGGGCTCGACACGAGGGCGGGCTCGACACGAGGGCGGGCGCAAGGAGAGCGGGCGTCCGGCGGAGGACCGTACTCCGCCGGGCGCCCGCCCGGTCCGCGACCCCGTGTGGGCTACCGGAACCGCGCGATCGGGTTCTCCAGGTCACCCACCAGTTGGAGGGCGCCCGACGGGTCGGCCAGGTCCACCATCTGCTTGTTGTCGCGCAGCTGGAGCCGGTTGAGGCAGGAGAGCGCGAACTCCGGTGCGAACATGTCGTACTGCTCGAACTTCTCCCGCAGGTGCGGCATCGACTCCTGGTAGCCGGCGACGCATTCGGCGACCGTCCGCCAGAAGGCTTCCTCGTCGAGCACGCCCTCCGTGACCAGCGCGGCGGCGAGGAACCGGAAGAAGCAGTCGAAGACGTCCGTGAAGACCGACAGCAGCTTCATGTCCTCGGGGACCTCGGCGCGGACCCGCTCGACCGCGGGTGGCAGGACCGCGTCCGGGTCCATCACGCAGATCTCCTCGGCGATGTCCTTGAAGATCGCGCGCCGCACCGCGCCGTCCTCGCCGAGCACCAGGATGACGTTCTCCCCGTGCGGCATGTAGACGAGGTCGTACGCGTAGAAGCAGTGCAGTACCGGCAGCAGGTAGGCGTCCAGGTAGCGGCGCAGCCACACCTCGGGCGCCAGCCCAGACCCCGCGATCAGCGCACCGGCGAAGGACTTCCCCGAGCGGTCGGTGTGGAGCAGCGCGGCCATCGTCGCCGGCCGCTCCCCTTCCTGGAGGGTGGGCACCGGGCTCTCGCGCCAGAGCGCGGCCAGCATCTTCCGGTAGGGGGAGAAGCGGTCCGTCGCGGCCTCGTACTCCAGGTGCCGGTACCCGACCGCGGCCCGCTCTCGGATGATCGAGAAACGCGCCGCCGTCAGCACCTCGTCGCTCTCGATCAGCCCGGCGAGCCAGTCGTTGATGGCGGGTGTGGCCTCCATGTACGCGGCGGACAGTCCCCGCATGAAGCCCATGTTGATGACGGACATCGCCGTCTTCACATAGTGCTTGGAGGGGTTGCTGGTGTTGAAGAAGGTGCGGATCGACTGCTGGGCCAGGTACTCGTCGTCGCCCTCCCCGAGCGGCACCAGCCGCCGCCGGGCCACCTCGGCGGCGAAGGTGACGGAGAGCTTGTTCCACCACTGCCAGGGGTGGACGGGCATCAGCAGGTAGTCCGCCGGGTCCAGCCCGAGGCCGCGCAGCCGGGCGTCGAACCGGTCGAGCGTCCCCTGGCCCAGCTCGGCCCGCATCAGGTTCTCGTAGCCGAGGTCGGTGCAGGAGGTGAACGCGGCACGCGAGCGGTGCGCCGCCAGCCACAGCAGCCGGACCGGGGCCGCGGCCTCCGGCGCGTACCGGTGGTACTCGTGGATGCCGAAGCCCAGCCGTCCGTTGTTGGCGACGAAGCAGGGGTGGCCCTCGGTCATCCCGGTCTCGATGTCCTGGAACCCGGCGCGGCTGAGCTCGGCCGCGGACACCTCGGGCTTGGTGAGCTTGTAGGCCGTGCCGGACAGGGTGGAGGAGATCTCCTCCAGGTACACCGGCAGGATCTCGTCGGACAGGCCGAGGGCGCCGCGCAGCTCGGTGAAGAACTCCAGTGCGTCCAGGGGAAGTTCGGTGCCGTCGCGGTGGCGGGTCACGGAGTCCGCATCGACCTGCCAGTGGTCGAGTGCCAGCCGGCCGGCGGCGAACCGGTACTCGGTCCTGCCGTCGTCGCTGAGCACCGCCCAGCGGCCGTCCCCGAGGTCCTTCGGCGCGAGCAGCCGCTCGTGGGAGAACTCGGCGAGGCCCTTGCGGACCAGCTGCCGGTTGGCCTCGGCCCACAGCTCGGGGGTGAGGTGGGAGACGCTGTCGATCGCCGTGGTCATCGCGGCACCTCCACATCGCCGACGGCCGCCTCGAACCGCTCGCGCGTGCAGAAGCTCAGCAGCGCCGCCTTCTCGGGCTTCTGTATCTCGCGCTCGGGCACGAAACCGACAGCCTCGTTGAGCGCGTGCACGGCCTTGTTCCCGACGTCCGGCTCGACGACGACGCGCCGCGTCGCCGGGTCGGCGAACAGCTCGCGCATCACGGCGGTGATCACGGCCCGGGTGAAGCCGTGCACCGGGGTGTCCGTCGGGGCGACCAGGAAGTGCATGCCGACGTCGCCCGGCTCGGGCTCGTAGAGGCCGACCAGCTCCACGTGGCGCGGGTCGTAGCGCTCCATCAGGAAGGCGGGCTCACCGTCGTGCAGCCCCATGAAGGCGTCGTGGTGCTCGTGCGCGGCGATCCTCATGTACTCGCGCTCGACGTCCTCCAGCTTCGCGTCCTGCATCATCCAGAAGGCGGCCTTGGGGTGGGTGACCCAGCGGTGCAGCAGCTCGGCGTCGCTCGGGCTCTCCCCACCGGAGGCACGGGTCGGGTCGAGGGGACGGACGGAGAACGTCCCCAGGGCGGGGGCGGTGCTGCTCATACGGCGAACTCCTGGAATGCGATGGTCTTCTCCACGGGGTAGTACTCACTGCCGAGCATCTCGGCGATGATGTACGCGTTGCGGTACGCGCCCATGCCCAGGTCGGGCGAGGTGATGGAGTGCGTGTGCACCCCCGCGTTCTGCAGGAAGACGCCACGCCCCGTGGTGTCGATCGAGTAGTTGCGGGCGACGTCGAAGCGGCCCTGGCCGTCCCGGCGCAGCCGGTCGCGCACGGGCTCCAGGAACTCGGGGGTGACGTACTTGTAGCCCGTGGCGAGGATCAGGCCCTCGGTCCGGATCTCGAAGTCCTTCTCCTGCTCCTCCTGGCGCAGACCCAGTGTGTACGCGCCGTTCTCGTAGGAGGCGGTGCACAGCGCGGTGTTGGTGAGCAGACGCGTCGGCACCGGGCCGCCGAGGTTCTTCCGGTAGAGCAGGTCGAAGATCTCGTTGATGAGATCTCCGTCGATGCCCTTGAAGAGGTTCTTCTGCTGGGTCTCCAGCCGGTAGCGGGTGGCCTCCGGCAGCGCGTGGAAGTAGTCCACGTACTCGGGGGAGGTCATCTCCAGGGTCAGCTTGGTGTACTCCAGCGGGAAGAACCGCGGGGAGCGGGTGACCCAGTTGAGCCGGTAGCCGTGGACGTCGATCTCGGCGAGGAGGTCGTAGTAGATCTCCGCGGCGCTCTGGCCGCTGCCGACGAGGGTGATCGACTCCTTCTTCTGCAGCTCCTCCTTGGCCTGGAGGTAGCGCGAGTTGTGGATGAAGTCGCCGCCGAGGCCCTGGCAGGACTCCGGGACGTAGGGCGGGGTGCCGGTGCCCAGGACGAGTCTGCGCGCGCGGAACGTCTCGCCGTCGGCGGTGCGGACGGCGTAGACCTCGTCCTCGGCCTCGAAGTCGACCCGGGTGACCGAGGTGTCGAAGCGGATGCTGCTCAGCTTGGCGGCGGCCCAGCGGCAGTAGTCGTTGTACTCGGTGCGCAGCGGGTAGAAGTTCTCGCGGATGTAGAACGAGTAGAGTCGGCCCTTCTCCTTCAGGTAGTTGAGGAAGGAGTACGGCGACGTGGGATCGGCGAGCGTGACCAGGTCCGACATGAACGGGGTCTGCAGGTGGGCGCCGTCGAGAAACATGCCCGAGTGCCACTCGAAGTCCGGCTTGGACTCCAGGAAGAGGCCGTTCAGCTCGTCGACCGGCTCGGTCAGGCAGGCGAGGCCGAGGTTGAACGGACCCAGTCCGATACCGATGAAATCGTGGATGTCACGGTGCTCAGGAGGCGTGGACAAGGCTCTCTCCAAGGTACTGCGCGGCGTGGCCGGCTATCAGGTCGAGGACGGCGGCGATGTCGGCCACGGTCGTCTCGGGGTTCAGCAGGGTGAATTTCAGGTACTGGCGGCCGTCGACCTTGGTCCCGGCGACGACGGCCTCCCCGGAGGCGAACAGGGCCTTGCGGGCGTGCAGATTGGCGCGGTCGATCTCCGCGGGGGAGGTGACCCGCTCCGGGACGTAGCGGAAGACCAGGGTGGACAGCGGGGGCTCGACGACGACGTCGTAGCGGGGGTCGGCGGCGAGCAGCCGCCAGCCCTCGGACGCGAGGTCGCACACCTCGTCGAAGAGCTGCCCGACCCCCTCCGCGCCCATGACGCGCAGGGTCATCCACAGCTTGAGGGCGTCGAAGCGGCGGGTGGTCTGGAGGGACTTGTCCACCTGGTTGGGGATCTTCTCCTCCACCGTGCGCCGGGGGTTGAGGTAGTCCGCGTGGTAGGTGGCGTGCCGCAGTGTCGCCCCGTCCCGTACCAGCAGCGCGGAGGAACTCACCGGCTGGAAGAAGGACTTGTGGTAGTCGACGGTCACCGAGTCGGCGTGCTGGACGCCCTCCAGGAGCCCGCGGCGCGTGGGCGAGGCGAGCAGCCCGCAGCCGTAGGCGGCGTCGACGTGCATCCAGGTGCCGTACTCCTCGCACAGCGCGGCGATCTCGGGCAGCGGGTCGATGGAGCCGAAGTCCGTGGTGCCGGCGGTGGCGACGACCGCCATCGGTACCAGCCCGGCGCGCCGGCACTTCTCCAGTTCGGCGGCGAGGGCCACGGTCTGCATGCGTCGGTCGCGGTCGACGGGCACGGACACGACCGCGTCCCGGCCGAGGCCGAGGAGGGTCGCGGACTTCTGGACGCTGAAGTGGCTGCACTCGGAGGAGAAGACGCGCAGCTTGGACAGGTCGTCCGTCTTGGTCTCCTCGCGGGCGAGCAGCATCGCCTGGAGGTTGGACTGGGTGCCGCCGCTGGTGAAGACGCCGTCGGCGGCGGGGCCGAGGCCGATCCGGCGGGTGGTCCAGTCGATGAGCCTGCGCTCGATCAGTGTGCCGCCGGCGCTCTGGTCCCAGGTGTCCAGCGAGGAGTTGACGGCGGAGAGGACGGCCTCGCCGAGCACGGCGGGGATCACGACCGGGCAGTTGAGGTGGCCGAGGTAGCGCGGGTGGTGGAAGTAGACCGCGTCGCGCAGGTACACCCGCTCCAGCTCGTCCAGCGCGGCGGAGGAGTCGCCGAGCGGCTGGTCGAGGTCGACGGCGGCGATCGCCGGTGCCAGCTCGTCCGGGGTGACTCCCGTGAACGGGCGCCTGGTCGTGGCGAGTTTGTTCGCCACCCGCTCGACTCCTTCGGTCACGGAGCTGCGGTAGAGCTCCGCCGTTGTGTCGTTGAGCAGGTGCGAGCGCATGGTGGGGGTCCTCCCGGTGCGGGGACGTGACAGCACCGCCCCCTGGGGCAGGAGCGGAGGGTGGGGCGACTGGAACTTAGGTTAGCCTAACCTGAATCCCCGCTTCCGTCCGCCCCCTACTCCACGGAAGCGGCAGCGAGTTGGCTCACATCCGGCTCGGCTCGCCCGGCGGAGCGCATGACGGCGCGGCCCCGTCGGCGGTGGACGGGGCCGCGGGCAACGGCTTCGAGCGGGACGGAGGTTCGGGGCCTACGCGTCGTCTTCGGGAGTCTCGCGCAGGGCGTCCTCACTGAGGCCCTTGCGCCAGTAGCCGACGAAGGTGACCCGGCGGCGGTCGAGTCCGCGCTCGTTCACCAGATGGCGGCGCAGTGCCTTGACGGAGCCCGACTCGCCGGCGATCCAGGCGTACGGGGCGGAGCCGGTGAACTCGGCGGCGCGCAGGGCCTCGACGGCCGGTGGCGCGCCCTCGTCCCGCACCAGCCAGGTGACGGTCGCGTCGGCCGCGGTCTCCGGCTCGATCCGGTCACCGGCGTGCGGGACCTCGATCCAGACCTGCGCGCGGATCCCGGCGGGCAGCCACTCCAGAATCGCCGAGGCGGCGGGCAGCGCGGTCTCGTCCGCCCAGATCACCACCGAGTCGGCGCCCTCCGGCAGCCGGAAGCGCACCGCGGTGTTGTCGGCGACCGCGGGCCCGAGGATCGTCACCCGGTCACCGGGGGAAGCCTTCTGCGCCCAGCGGCAGGCCGGTCCGCCGTCCTCGTGCACGGCGAAGTCGATGTCGATCTCTCCGTGTTCGCCGGCGTCGGGCCGCTGCTCGCGGACCGTGTACGAGCGCAGTACGGCCCGCTCGTCGTCCGGCAGCGCCCGCCAGGCGCCGAGCCGCGCGTACATGTCCTCCTCGCCGGGGAGCGGGATGACCGGTTCCTCCTGTCCCGGGTGCGGCAGGAAGAGCGAGAGCGACTGGTCGCGCCCACCGGAGGCGAAGCCTTCGAGGGCCTCGCCCCCGAAGGTGACGCGGATCAGCGACGGGCCGAGCCGCCGCGTCCGCGCGACCTGGAGAGGGAAGAAACGGAACGGGGCGGCTACGGCTGTCGGCATGGGTCAGACGGCCTTCTTCGCGTTCTCGATGGCCTTGGCCAGGTCCTCGAGGATCGGCGTGCACTTCTCGTACGAGTAGATCGGCTCGGTCACGCGCGGGACGACCTGGCCGGCCTTCACGGCGGGCAACTGGGCCCAGGTCGGCTTGGACTTCAGGGCCTCCGGCTGGAGGGCCGAGGCGCGGTTGTCCATCATGATGATGTCGGCCTTGTACTTGTCGACGTTCTCCCAGCTGAGGCCCTCGAACCAGCCGCCGGCGTCGAGCTTGTCGGGCGTCACGAAGTTGACGCCGAGCTCCTTGAAGTAGAGCGTGTCGGTCGGCCGGGCCGGGGTGGAGACGTAGAACAGGTCGGCGCTCGCGGAGCCGATGAGCACCTTGATCTCGGGCTTGGCCTTCGCGGCGGCGCGCAGCCGGGCGGCGGCCTTCTCGAAGGCGGCCTTGGCGTCCGTGACCTTCTTGGTCCTGACGTCCGCGCCGAGGGACTCGGCCAGCTCGACGTGGCGCTGCAGGACCTTGGGCATCGAGGAGTCGGAGGCCCACAGGGCGACGCTCGGGGCCAGCTTCAGGATCTTGTCCTTGGACTGGTCCGGCACGTACCAGAGGGCGTCCTTCTCCCACATGTCGGTGATGAGCACGTCCGGCGCCAGGGCCGCGTACTGCTCGACGTTGAACTCGCCCCAGACGTTGCCGAGGACCTCGACCTTGTCGATGTCGAGGTCGCCCGCCTGGACGTCCGGGGTCCTGGTGCCCTTGGCCTTGTCCTCGACGTAGGTCGGGCCGAAGACGCCCTTCACCTCGATGCCGAAGCCGTGGAGCGAGGCCGCCGTGCCGGTGAACGCCACGATGTTCTTCGGCGTCGCCTTGGTCTCGGCGACCTGGCCGCGGTCGTCCTTGAACTGCCAGGGGCCGGACTTCTTCGCGTCCGAGCCCGACTCGCCCTTGTCCTCGGAACCGCAGGCGGAGAGGGCGGCGGTGAGGCCGAGAGCGCCGCCCGCGGCGAGCAGACCGCGACGGGTGAGGTGGGAAGCGCGGGCATTGGGCATGAAAGGGTTCGCTTTCGGTGCGTGCCGGTGGGGGCGGCCTCTGAGCAAGTCGAAGGTAGGTTAGCCTAACCTCAGATCTTGTCGAGAGGCCGCCCCCACGTGACGCTGATCACCGCGCCGTGAGCAGGGCGTTCGCCGACGGGCGGGGCGCCGCCGGACGGCCCGTGGGTCCTACGACTGCAGCCCCAACTCGCGGGCCACCAGCATCCGCTGCACCTCGCTCGTACCCTCGCCGATCTCCAGGATCTTGGAGTCGCGCCACATGCGGGCCACCGGGTACTCGTTCATGAAGCCGTACCCGCCGTGGATCTGCGTGGCGTCACGGGCGTTGTCGACGGCGACCGTGGAGGAGTACAGCTTCGCCAGCGCCGCCTCCTTCTTGAACGGCTCGCCGAGGACGAGCCGCGACGCCGCGTCCCGCCAGCCGATCCGGGCCATGTGCGCCCGCATCTCCATGTCGGCGATCTTGAATTGGATGGCCTGGTTGTCGCCGATCGCGCGGCCGAAGGCGTGGCGCTCCCTGGCGTACTTCACCGACTCGTCCACACAGCCCTGCGCCAGACCCGTGGCGAGGGCGGCGATGGCGATCCGGCCCTCGTCGAGGATGCGCAGGAACTGGGCGTAGCCCCGGCCCTCCTCGCCCAGCAGGTTCGCGAACGGCACGCGCACGTCGGAGAAGGACAGCTCCCGGGTGTCCGAGGCGTTCCACCCGACCTTCGAGTACGGGGCGGCGACCGTGAAGCCGGGGGTGCCCGACGGGACGATGATGGAGGAGATCAGCGGCTTGCCGGTGTCCGTGCGGCCGGTGACGGCGGTGACCGTGACCAGGCCCGTGATGTCGGTGCCGGAGTTGGTGATGAAGCACTTGGAGCCGTTGATCACCCACTCGCCGGTCGACTCGTCGCGCACGGCCGTGGTCTTCGTGCCGCCCGCGTCCGAACCGGCCTCCGGCTCGGTCAGCCCGAAGGCGCCGAGGATCTCACCGGAGCAGAGCCGGGGCAGCCACTCCCGCTTCTGCTCCTCGGTGCCGAACCGGAAGACCGGCATGGCGCCGAGCGAGACCCCGGCCTCCAGGGTGATGGCGACGGAGGAGTCGACGCGGGCCAGCTCCTCCAGGGCGATGCCGAGGGCGAGGTAGTCCCCGCCCATCCCGCCGTACTCCTCCGGGAAGGGCAGGCCGAACAGGCCCATCCGACCCATCTCGCGGACGATCTCGTACGGGAACTCGTGCCGCTCGTAGAAGTCGCCGATCTTGGGGGCGACGACATCGTGGGCGAACTCCTCGACGGTGCGGCGAAGTTCCTCGTGCTCGGGGGTGAGGCGGTGGTCGAGCGACATGGCTAGGACTCCTTGTGGGAAGCCGTGCCCGCGAGGGCGCGAACGGTGCGTGACGGGCTGGGACGGCCCAGCCGCTCGGCCATCCACACGCTCGTGGCGGTGAGCCGGCCGAGGTCGACCCCGGTCTCGATGCCGAGGCCGTGGAGCATCCACACGAGGTCTTCGGTGGCGAGGTTCCCGGTGGCGCTCTTCGCGTACGGGCAGCCGCCGAGGCCGCCCGCGGAGGCGTCGACGGTGGTGACGCCGTGCTGGAGCGCCGCGAGGGTGTTGGCCAGTGCCTGGCCGTAGGTGTCGTGGAAGTGCACCCCGATGGCGCTGGTGGGCACGCCTTCCTCGTTCAACCGGGCGAGCAGCGCCTGGACATGGCCCGGGGTGGCGACGCCGATGGTGTCGCCGAGGCTCAGCTCGTCACAGCCCAGGTCCATCAGCCGCCGGGCCACGCGGACGACCTGGTGGACGGGCACCGCGCCCTCCCACGGGTCGCCGAAGCACATCGAGAGATAGCCGCGGACATGGACCTTGTCGTCCTTCGCCCGGGCCACCACGGGCTCGAACATGGCCAGCGACTCCTCGACCGTGCGGTTGAGGTTGCGCGCGGCGAAGGTCTCCGTCGCCGACGCGAAGACGGCGATCCGCCGCGCGCCCAGGGCGAGGGCACGGTCGAGCCCGCGCTCGTTCGGGACGAGGACCGGCAGGGCCACGCCCCCGATGTCCGCGAGCCGTGGGAACAGGTCCTCGGCGTCCGCCAGTTGGGGCACCCACTTGGGGTGGACGAAGCTGGTCGCCTCGACCGTCGTCAGTCCGGCCCCGGCGAGGCGGTGGACGAACTCCGCCTTCACCTCGGTCGGGACGACCTGCTTCTCGTTCTGCAGCCCGTCGCGGGGCCCGACCTCGTGGATCCGTACCCGGGGCGGCAGTCCGGCCACGGGCACCTCCATCGGCAGTCCCTCGGTCATGCCGTGCCCTCCTCGCCCCCGCCGTCGTGCGGGGCGACGACCGCCAGGACCTGGTCCATCACGACGGTGGTCCCCGGGGTGACGTCCAGTTCGGAGACGGTCCCGGCGTGCGGGGCCGAGATGACGTGCTCCATCTTCATCGCCTCCACGACCAGCAGGCTCTGGCCCGCGGCCACCTCGTCCCCGACCGCCACCTTCACGACCGTGACGGTGCCGGGCATCGGTGCGGAGAGCGTGTCGGCGCCCTGCCGGGCCGCCCCGCTCAGGCTCGCGGCGACCGGGTCGTGGTCCTGGACGTACCAGGAGTCGCCGTCGCGGCCGAGCCAGGTCCCGCCGGGGGCGGCGGCGTGGTGGAAGGTGTGGGTGAGGCCGTCGATCTCGACCGTGACCGTCGCCGTGCCCGCCACCGGGGCGGTGTCCGTCGCGTACCGGACGTGCTGGACGGGCAGCCCGTCCAGCACGGCCTCGGAGCCGCGCAGCCGGACCT
Source organism: Streptomyces sp. NPDC049887 (assembly GCF_040656535.1). NCBI lineage: Bacteria > Bacillati > Actinomycetota > Actinomycetes > Kitasatosporales > Streptomycetaceae > Streptomyces > Streptomyces sp. NPDC049887. The sequence goes on from NZ_JBFAMM010000004.1 coordinate 121,475, forward strand.
CCACCGGCTCGTGGCCCGACACCCGGAAGTGGTGGACGGTCCAGGCGGGTTCACCGCCCATACGCCAGCCGCCGGGGACGGAGAACGGGTCCGTCCAGCCGGACGCGTCCACCGGCGCGGGCACCTTCCGCAGCAGCGCGGCGGCGGCGTACACCTCCGCCGGGACCGCGCCGTCGACGAGGGAGTCCGCCTCCCGCTCGACGAGGCCCGTGTCCAGGTCTCCCGCCACCACCTCGGGGTGGTCGAGCAGCCGGCGCAGGAAGCCCGCGTTCGTCGGCACGCCCAGGGTGACGTTGTCCGCCAGGGCCGCGCGCAGCCTGCGCAGCGCGGTCGCGCGGTCGGGGCCGTACGCGATGACCTTCGACAGCATCGGGTCGTAGAGGCTGGAGACCTCCGTGCCCTCGCTGAGGCCCGAGTCGGTGCGCACCCCGTCGCCCCGGGGCTCGCTCAGGGCGAGGACCGTGCCGCCCGACGGCAGGAAGCCGCGGGCCGGGTCCTCCGCGCAGACGCGGGCCTCGACCGCGTGCCCGGTGAGCGCGATGTCCTTCTGGCCGAAGGGCAGTTCCTCGCCCGCGGCCACCCGCAACTGCCACTCCACCAGGTCCAGGCCGGTGACGAGCTCGGTCACCGGGTGCTCGACCTGGAGCCGGGTGTTCATCTCCATGAAGTAGTACGAGGACGGGTCGCCGCCGGGGACGATGAACTCGACGGTGCCCGCGCCCCGGTAGCCGCAGGACCGGGCCGCCTGCACCGCTGCCTCGCCCATCGCCGCGCGGATCTCCTCGTCCAGCAGGACCGAGGGCGCCTCCTCGATGATCTTCTGGTGGCGGCGCTGCAGGGAGCACTCGCGTTCGCCGAGGTGCACCACGTTGCCGTGGCCGTCCGCGAGGACCTGGATCTCGATGTGCCGGGGCCGGTCGATCCACCGCTCCACCAGCAGGGTGTCGTCGCCGAACGACGCACGCGCCTCCCGCCGGGCGGCCGCGATCTCCTCCAGCAGGGCCGACTCCACACGGGTCAGCCGCATGCCCTTGCCGCCGCCGCCCGCCGAGGGCTTCAGCAGGACCGGCATGCCGATCTCCCGCGCCGCCTCGGCCAGTTGGTCGTCGGTGAGTCCCGAGCCGGAGGATCCCGGGACGACCGGAACCCCGGCCGCCCGCACGGTCTCCTTGGCGCGGATCTTGTCGCCCATCAGCGAGATGGCGTCGGCGGACGGCCCGATGAACACCAGTCCCGCCTCCTCGCAGGCGCGGGCGAACCCCGCGTTCTCCGCGAGGAAGCCGTAGCCCGGGTGGACCGCCTGGGCGCCGCTGCGGTGTGCCGCGGCGAGCAGGCGCTCGACGGAGAGATAGCTCTCGGCGGCGGGCGCCGGGCCGAGCCGGACGGCGGTGTCCGCCTCGCGGACGTGCCGGGCGTCGGCGTCGGCGTCGCTGAACACGGCGACCGAGCGGACACCGAGGGCCCGCAGCGTACGGATGACGCGGACCGCGATCTCGCCTCGGTTGGCAACCAGAACGGTGTCGAACATCCGCTGTCCTTCGAACGTCACAGTGGTCCTCACATCCGGAATACGCCGAAGCCGGGCGCCGAGGCGTCCCTCTCGGGCAGCGGGGCGTTGGCGCAGGCGGTCAGGGCGAGCCCCAGCACCTGCCGGGTCTCCAGCGGGTCGATCACTCCGTCGTCCCACAGCCGGGCCGTGGCGTAGTACGCGCTGCCCTGCTGCTCGTACTGGGCGCGGATCGGGTCCTTGAACGCCTCCTCCGCGTCGGCGGGCCACTCCTCGCCGCGCGCCTCCAACTGGTCCCGCTTGACGGTGGCCAGCACGGACGCGGCCTGCTCGCCCCCCATCACCGAGATCTTGGCGTTGGGCCACATCCACAGGAAGCGGGGCGAATAGGCCCGGCCGCACATGGAGTAGTTGCCCGCGCCGTACGAGCCGCCGACGACGACGGTCAGCTTCGGCACCCGGGTGCACGCCACGGCCGTGACCATCTTGGCGCCGTGCTTGGCGATGCCGCCCGCCTCGTAGTCCTTGCCGACCATGAAGCCGGAGATGTTCTGCAGGAACAGCAGGGGGATGCCCCGCTGGTCGCACAGTTCGATGAAGTGGGCGCCCTTCTGGGCCGATTCTGCGAACAGGATGCCGTTGTTGGCCACGATGCCGACCGGGTGGCCGTGGATCCGGGCGAAGCCGGTGACCAGCGTCGTGCCGAACTCCGCCTTGAACTCGGCGAAGCGGGATCCGTCCGTGACACGGGCGATGATCTCCCGGACGTCGTACGGCGTGCGGGAGTCCACCGGCACCGCCCCGTAGAGCCCGAACGGGTCCGCCTTGGGCTCCTCGACGGGCTCCACCGACCAGGGGAGCGGACCGCGCCCGGGGAGGGTGGACACGATGTTCCGCACGATCCTCAGCGCGTGCGCGTCGTTCTCCGCGAGGTGGTCCGTGACGCCGGAGACCCGGGAGTGGACCTCGCCGCCGCCCAGCTCCTCGGCCGTGACGACCTCACCGGTCGCGGCCTTCACCAGCGGCGGGCCGCCGAGGAAGATCGTGCCCTGGTTCCGCACGATCACGGCCTCGTCGCTCATCGCGGGGACGTAGGCGCCGCCGGCCGTGCAGGAGCCGAGCACCGCGGCGATCTGCGGGACGCGCGCCGCGGAGAGCCTCGCCTGGTTGTAGAAGATCCGGCCGAAGTGCTCGCGGTCGGGGAAGACCTCGTCCTGCATCGGCAGGAAGGCGCCGCCCGAGTCGACGAGGTAGACGCACGGCAGCCGGTTCTCCAGGGCCACCTCCTGGGCGCGCAGGTGCTTCTTCACCGTCATCGGGTAGTACGTGCCGCCCTTGACCGTGGCGTCGTTGGCGACGACGACGACCTCGCGGCCGCCGACCCGGCCGATACCGGCGATCACCCCGGCCGCCGGGGCCTGCCCGTCGTACATCCCGTCGGCCGCGAGGGGGGCCAGCTCCAGGAAGGGCGAGCCCGGGTCCAGGAGCGTGTCCACCCGGTCGCGCGGCAGCAGCTTCCCGCGCGCGGTGTGGCGCGCCCGGGCCTTCTCGCCACCGCCGAGCCGGGCCGCCGCCAGCTTCGCGCGCAGGGTGTCGGCCAGGGCGTGGTGCGCCGCCTCGTTGGCCTGCCAGGCGTCCGAGGCGGGATCTTCCGCACTCGTCAGCACAGGTGCTTGCCGCATCGTGTCGTGCCCCCTGTCAGAGCATCGTTCGTGTTAATGGGCGTTAACCCACGTGTTCAGGTTAACGATCGCTAACAGCCTTGTCTAGAATCAGTGGCATGAGCACCAGGACCGACGCTCCGACCCGTCGCGAGCAGATCCTCAAGGAGGCCGCGCGCCTCTTCGCCGAGCGCGGCTTCCACGGCGTCGGAGTCGACGAGATAGGCGCCGCCGTCGGTATCAGCGGCCCCGGGCTGTACCGCCACTTCCCCGGCAAGGACGCGATGCTCGCCGAGCTGCTGGTCGGCATCTCCGGTCGGCTCCTGGACGGCGGCAGGCGCCGGGTCGCCGAGGCGGACGGCGTCCCCGAGCAGGTGCTCTCCTCCCTCATCGACGGGCACATCGACTTCGCCCTCGACGACCGCCCGCTCATCACGCTCCACGACCGGGAGCTGGACCGGCTGCGGGACAGCGACCGCAAGCTGGTACGCCAGCTCCAGCGCCAGTACGTCGAACTGTGGGTGGACGTCGTCCGCAGGCTGCACCCCGAGACCGGCGAGAACCAGGTCCGGGCGGCCGTCCACGCCGTCTTCGGCCTGCTGAACTCCACCCCGCACCTGGGCTCGTACGGCAACGGGCTGCCGGGCCGCGCGGCCATGGAGGACCTGCTGCGCAAGCTCGCCCACGGGGCGCTCGCCTCGCTGTCGTAAGGGGCGGCCCGCGGCGGCAGCCGGCGCCCCGGGTGTCCGGCCACCGGGACGCCGGGCACGCTCCGCACACCTGGCGGCACAATGGGCGCATGCCGATACCGAACCGCGCCGCCCTCGTCGACCATCTCGTCCGCACGCGTATCGCCGGAGACGTCGCCACCCCGCGCGACAACAACCTCTCCCACTACCGCAAGCTGGCCAACGGGGACCGCCACTACTGGCTGGGACTCGAGCTCGGCGACCGCTGGAGCGACGAGCAGGACGTCCTGGCCGTCATGGCCGAGCGCTGCGGCGTCAACGACGATCCGCAGTACCGGTACGGCCAGGACACCATCGATCCCGAGCTGACCGTCGACGCACTGGACCGGATGGCGGCCCGGCTGAAGCAGGCCGCCGCCGGACGGGAGTCGGTCCTCTTCGCCACCGGCCACCCCGGGGGCCTGCTCGACGTCCACCGGGGGATCGCCGACGCGCTCAGATCCACGGGCTGCGAGATCGTCCGCATTCCGTCCGGGCTCACCGCGGACGAGGGCATGGTCCACCAGTTCGCCGACGTGGCCGTGCTGGAGCGCGGCGCGACCCTGTGGCACACCCATTCCCCCGCGCCGATGGCCGCGATCCTGGACGGGCTGGAGCGGGACGGACGGGCCCGGCCCGACCTGGTCGTCGCCGATCACGGCTGGGCCGGCTGCGCGGGACAGCGGGGCGTCGACGCGGTCGGCTTCGCCGACTGCAACGACCCGGCCCTGTTCATCGGTGAGGCGGAGGGCACGGTGCGGGTGACGGTCCCGCTGGACGACCATGTCACGGACCCGCGCTTCTACGACCCGGTGACGGCGTACCTGCTGGACGCGGCCGGTCTCCTCTGAGCCCCGGCGGCTCCCCGGCCGAGGCCGGCCGCACCTGGTGCACGGCGGGCGTCGGGTCGAGGTACACCCGGCGGATCGCCGGGAAGCGCTGGCGCAGCTGCTCCTCGGCGTCCTCGCACGCCCACTCCACCTGCTCGGCCGAGGCGACGTCCCGGAAGTTCACCTTGGCCGCGATCAGGATCTCGGCCGGCCCCTGGACCAGGGTCGTCAGCTCCAGTACCTCCACGATGTGCGGGACCGTGAGCAGTTCCTCGTGCACGGCCCTCCGCATCCGGGGCGGCAGCGGTCGGCCGATGAGCAGCTGGGCGTTGCTGCGGCCCAGCACCCAGGCCACGTACACCAGCAGCAGGCCGATGAGGATCGAGGCGATCCCGTCCCAGACGGAGGAGCCGGTGAGCTGGGCGCCGGCCAGTCCGCCCGCCGCCAGCAGCAGCCCGCTCAGCGCCGCGGAGTCCTCCATGACCACGGCCTTGACCGCCGTGTCGGGGGTGTAGCGCAGATAGCGGCGCGCGGGCGTGCCGAAGCGGGCCGCCTCGCCGCGGATCTGCCGGACACCGGTCCGCAGCGAGTAGCCCTCCAGCACGGCGGCGACGGCCAGAACCGCGTACGAAGGCAGCGGATTGCCGAGCGTCTCGCCCTGTACGAGGGTGCGGACGCCGTCGTAGACGGAGAAGACCGCACCGCCGGCGAAGGTGGCGACGGACGCCAGCATCGCCCAGATGTAGCGCTCGGGGCCGTATCCCAGCGGATGCTCCTCGTCGGCCGGCCGGGCGCTCCGCCGCAGGGCCGTCAGCAGCAGCACCTCGGTCACCGTGTCGGCGACCGAATGGGCGGCCTCGGAGAGCATCGCACTCGATCCGCTGATGACGCCGGCGACGGCCTTGGCGACGGCGATGCCGAGGTTCGCGAGCGCCGCCACGATCACCGTGAAGGTGCTTTCCGGTCCCTTGACCGGTTCGATCCGCTCGGGAGCGGGCACGGGGGCGTCGGCCGGTCCGCCGGGCACGCGCGGTTTCCCGGACGGGTCGCCGGTGATCTCGTCGCTCGCCATGAGGGGAGCGTATGTCCGTTGTGCCCCCCTCGCTCGGGCGCGGCGCCCCACCCCGGAGTGCCGCCCGCGCGTTCGGGTGCGGCCCGCCGGTGGCGCCCGTGGGCCGCGGTCCCGAGGGTCCGGTCCGAGATCGCAGCCGCTGCCGCCCGGTGCGAGACTGACGACGAACCTCTTCGTTCGCGGGCCTGCCGCCGCGGTCGCCCGGCGGCGGTCGGCGGGGCCGGTGCGCTCCGGCGCCGCGGGCGCGCTCCGACGATCGGCAGGCGGTGAGGCGTTGGCCGACTTTCTCCTGGTCCACGGGGCCATGCACGGCGGGTGGTGCTGGCGCCGGGTGCGCGATCTGCTGGCGGCCCGCGGCCACCGGGTGCTCGCACCGAGCCTCACCGGCCAGGGGGAGCGCCACCACCTGCTCACCCGGGAGGTCGGTGTCGCCACGCACGTCGAGGACGTGGCGGCCCTTCTCTGGTACGAGGACGTCACGGACGTCCACCTGGTGCTCCACAGCTACGCGGGGATCCTGGCCGGGCCGCTGGCCGAGCGCGCCGGCGAGCGCCTGGCCTCGGTCGTCTGCCTCGGGGCGTTCCTTCTACGGCCCGGGCAGTGCCTGCTGGACGTCGAACCGCCCGACGTGGCCCGGCGCTACCGGGAGCAGGTCGCCGGTTCGGGCGACGGCTGGTACCTGCCCGCCGACGACTCCTTCCTCGCGCAGTGGGGCGTCCGGGACCCGCGGCTGAGGGGCTGGGCGGGGCCCCGCCTCACGGACTTCCCCTTCCGCTGCCAGACCGACCCCGTGCACTTCGACCCCGGCCCCCTCGACGCCCTGCGCAAGGTGTGGGTGCGGCACACGGAACCGTTTTTGCAGAACCTTCAGCCGTCCCTCGACCTGGCCCGCTCCGGCGGCTGGGAGATCCGGACCATGCCGTGCGGGCACGACATGATGCTGGAAGCGCCCGAGGCGACGGCCCGTCTGCTCGAGGACGTCGCGGGCGGGGACGTCGCCGGCGGGGACTGAGCCGGGCCGTGCACGCGGGGTGCCGCCGGCCGCCTCGGAGCCGGTCAGTCGTGCGGGACGCGGACGACGCCCTCCTGGATCACCGAGATCGCCAGCCGCCCGTCCTGGGTGTAGATGCGGGCCTGGCCGAGGCCGCGGCCACCGTGCGCACTCGGCGACTCCTGGTCGTACAGGAGCCACTCGTCGGCGCGGAACGGGCGGTGGAACCACATGGCGTGGTCCAGCGAGGCCCCGACGACGTCCCCGACCGCCCAGCCGCCGCGCCCGTGGGCCAGGAGCACCGAGTCGAGCAGCGTCATGTCGGAGACGTAGGTGGCGAGGCAGACGTGCAGCAGCGGATCGTCCGCCAGCTTGCCGTTCGTGCGGAACCACACCTGGGAGTGCGGCTCACGCCGCTCACCGATGCTCGCGTACGGGGGCCGGCCGACGTACCGGATGTCGACCGCGGCACGGGCCTCCAGCATGCGCTGCACGATCTCCGGGTGAAGGGGGTTCCCCGCGTACTCGGGCAGCCGCTCGGCGGCGGTCGGCAGGCTCTCCGGATCCGGCGCGTCGGGCATCACCGCCTGGTGGTCCAGCCCGTCCTCCCAGACCTGGAAGGACGCCGAGAGGTGGAAGATCGGCTGGCCGTGCTGGACGGCGACGACCCGCCGGGTGGTGAAGGACCGGCCGTCGCGGATGCGGTCGACGGTGTAGACGATCGGTGCGCCCGGGTCGCCCATGCGCAGGAAGTACGCGTGCAGGGAGTGCGCCGCACGGTCCTCGGGCACGGTGCGGCCCGCGGCGACGAGCGCCTGGGCCGCGACCTGTCCGCCGAAGACGCGGGGCACGATCGTGGGGCGCGAGTGGCCGCGGAAGATGTCCTGCTCGATCCGCTCCAGGTCGAGCAGATCGAGCAGGTCGTCGAGAGCCTCGCTCACAGGGTCAGAGGCCCATCGACTTGGCGATGATCGACTTCATGACCTCGCTGGTGCCGCCGTAGATCCGGTTGACGCGGTTGTCGGCGTAGAGGCGGGCGATCGGGTACTCGTTCATGTAGCCGTAGCCGCCGTGCAGCTGGAGGCACCGGTCGATGACGCGGTGGGCGACCTCGGTGCAGAAGAGCTTCGCGGAGGCGGCCTCGGCCGGGGTCAGCTCGCCCGCGTCCAGCGCCTCCAGGGCGCGGTCGGCGACGGCCTCGGCGGCGTCCACCTCGGCCTGGCAGGCGGCCAGTTCGAACTTCGTGTTCTGGAAGGACGCGACCGTCTTGCCGAAGACCGTGCGGTCCTGCGTGTACTCCTTGGCGAACCGGATCGCGGCCTTGGCCTGCGCGTAGGCGCCGAAGGCGATGCCCCAGCGCTCCGACGGCAGGTTCTGGCCGAGGTAGTGGAAGCCCTTGTTCTCCTCACCCAGCAGGTCCTCGACCGGGACCTTGACATCGACGAACGCCAGCTCGGCGGTGTCTGAGGTGCGCAGACCCAGCTTGTCCAGCTTGCGGCCGACGGAGTAGCCCTCGGACTTGGTGTCCACCGCGAAGAGGGAGATGCCGAAGCGGCGGTCGTCCTCGCGCGGGGCGGAGGTGCGGGCGCAGACGATCACCCGGTCGGCGTGGACGCCGCCGGTGATGAACGTCTTGGCGCCGTTCAGGACGTAGTGGCTGCCGTCGTCCGACAGCTTGGCCGTGGTCTTCATGCCCGCGACGTCGGAGCCGGTGCCCGGCTCGGTCATCGCCAGTGCCCACATCTCCTCGCCGGTGACGAACTTCGTGAGGTAGCGCTTCTTCTGCTCGTCGGTGGCGAGCATCTTGATGTACGGCAGGGCGAGCAGCACGTGCACGCCGGAGCCTCCGAAGTTGACGCCCGCACGCGCGGTCTCCTCGTAGAGGACGGCCTCGAACTTGTGGGTGTCCAGACCAGCGCCGCCGAACTCCTCGGGCACGTTGATGCCGAATATGCCGAGCTCACCGAGCTTGTGGTAGAAGTCGCGCGGCGCCTGGCCGGCGGCGAACCACTCGTCGTAGACGGGGACGACCTCGGCCTCGATGAAGGCGCGGACGGTCTCCCGGAACGCTTCGTGGTCCTCGTTGAATACGGTCCGGCGCACGGACGCCTCCTCGGCAGGGTGACGGGTGACTGGCTGGGCACAGACGAGCACACAGAGCTGTCTAAGCGCTTGCTCAGAATAAGTTACCCGGCGGTTGTTGAAACTGTCCAGAGTGATGAGGGGCACGTGCGGGGGCGGCGGCAGGATGTGACGACGGCCCCGTCACACGACGGGGCCGGTGCGGGGGCGGGTGGGGTCGGGGTCAGGGCAGCGTTCCGTCCTTCACGGCGGCGGTGAACGCGCCCCAGCTTCCGCGCGGGAACACGAGTGCGGGGCCGTGCGGCTGCTTGGAGTCGCGCACGGGGACGTGGGAGGGGTGTGCGTCGAGGACCTCGACGCAGCTGCCGGACTCGTTGCCGCTGTACGACGACTTGCGCCAGCCTCGCAGCGTGGAGGCTCTCGGGATGGTTCGATCAGTCATGGTGTTCCGTAGTCCCTCGCGATCGCCCTCATCAGGGCAAGTGACTCTTGAAGCGGGAGCGCGTCGCCCAGGGCCAGATCGTAGGCGCCCTGCAGTCGTTGAACCACGGCCGGTGAATCGTGGACCCTGCCGATGGAGATGCCTTCGGTGTAGGCCGCCGGCGGCTGGTCCTCGAACCACATGAGGGTCAGCATGCTCTGCATCAGTGGGTGGGCTCCGAGCTCGAGTGGGATGACGTGCGCGCGAACCCGACGGGATTCCACGAGCCGCACAATGTGCGTGATCTGCTCCGCCATCACATCCGGTCCGCCGACCGGCCTGCGCAGCACCGTCTCGTCCAGCAGGGCCCACACCACCGGCGTCAGCGGATCATCAAGGATCCTTGCGCGCTCGAGTCGTGTGACGACGTGCCTGTCACGCTCCTCGTCGCTCCGGGGTGGGAACGTCGTGCCGAGAACGGCACGGGCGTAGCGCTCTGTCTGGAGGATGCCGGGCACGAAGGTGAGCGCGAACTCGCGGATCATCGTGGCCTGTTGTTCGAGCTGTCGTGCGTTCTCGAAGTAGTCGGCGATCGTGCCGTCGTCCCTCGGCAGGAAACTGCTCAGCACGTTCCCCGTGTTCAGCGCTCCGTCCAGCCGCCGCGCGTCCTCCTTCGACGGGACGCGGCGGCCCGCCTCGATGTGCGCGATGTGCGAGCGGGTCATGATCGCCGCGTCGGCGAGCTCCTGCTGGGTGAGCCCGGCGGCCTCGCGCTGGGCCCGCAGCCATTCCCCGTACATGCTGCCCATCGTCAACTCCCGTGTGACTGCCGATCCGTCACGTCGAACCCCCTGGTGAGCCTAGCCGCGAGGGGCCCACTGTGTGATCGGATCGCTACAGAGCGACACCTCGTCGAACCACCGGAGTTGATGGACGTGCGCGACCTGCTCGCCCGCCTGCTGGAGCCGCTGCTGCGGCTCGTGCGCCCCGACGCGGAGCCCGCGTCGCCGCCGCCCTTCCCCGCGGAGCCCGCCGTCTCCGCTCCTCGTCCGGCGCGTCCGGCGCTCCCGGTGAGCCCGCACACCGCCGTGCTGCGCGGCGAGGACACCGCGCTCGTCAGGCCGTATCTCCTGGCGGACGAGCGTCGGGAGGCGTTGCGACGGCGGCCGCGGAGGCCGCAACTGTGGCTCGCCGTCCGCGGTGTCGGCCCGCTTCCCTTCCCGGGACGCGAGGGAGTGCCGGCGTGACGGGCGAGGGGCACGGCGAGGACGTCGTGCGGCTGCTGCCCTGGACCGGGTCCGGTGGAAAGCCGTGCTACGTCATCGGGGACGGCGCCGGTTACGTGTCCCGGCTCGCGGACGACATCGAGGCCGTACAGCTCGCGATGGCCGCGGATCTGATCGACCATGCCCGCGACCTGCTCGCCGACCGCCGGGCCACCGACGCCCAGCTCCGCTTCGTCGTGGCCCGCATGATCGAGGCGCTGCGGGACGTGCACCGGATCGCGCGGAGCCGTGGCGCGCGTCCTCCCGTCCGGGACTGAGTCTCAGGCAGGGCGCTGGGCCCGGCCCCGCAGGGGCGCACGGGCAAGCGGTCACTCCGCGACGTAGGTGCGGTAGACCCAGCGGTACACCGGCAGGCTTTCCCCGTGCAGGGTGCGGTGGCGGTGCGCGAACTCGAAGTGCTCGTAGGCGTTGTGGCGCGGGATCTTGATCGGCTCCGAGCACCCGCCGGAGGGCAGGGGCCAGACCTGGGGCAGGTCGTCGGGACCGCCTTCGAGGAGCACGAGGTTCGAGGGGCTCATGGTTCGTCTCCGTCGGCCTTGCACGGGTGGGGGCTGAGGAGGGGGAGCGGTGCCGGGGCCGCGGGTGTGCGCACCGACGGCCCCGGCCTCCCTCCTCACGGGCTCAGGACTCCGCGTGGTCCTCGAGGGTGAGGCCCATGTGGCCGGCCAGGCCCGCGGCGAGGGCCGCGAGCGTCGGATGCTGGTAGACGAAGTTGGCGGCGATCTTGATACCGAGTCCCGCTTCGAGGCGGGTCCGCAGCTCCAGCGAGAGCAGCGAGTCGAATCCCAGGGACTTGAGAGGGGTCTGGGGGTCGAGGACGGTGGCGTCGCCGAGTCGGAGCACGGCGCGTATGTGGCCGGCGAGGTACTCCTCCAACTCGGCGCGGCGGGCGAGTCCCGGGGGAAGCGAGGCGAGTCTGCCGCGGATGTCGGGGGCGGTGACCGGCCCGGACTGCGCGGCCCGGTCGTCGGCGAGCAGGCCGAACAGCGAGGACCGCAGGACCGCGGGGAGGATCCACGTCCCGGGCTCGCCGGGGATGACCCCGGTCCGGGTGCGCTGGTGCACGAGCAGGGTGCCGAGCGCCTGGAGTCCGCTCTGCGTGGGGATGGTCCGGTATCCGCGGTCGGCGAAGTCGACCGCGGCTCCCGTCTCGCCCCAAGGGCCCCAGTTGACGGCCAGCGTGGGCAGGCCGCGTCCGGTGCGCCAGGCGGCGAACCCGTCGAGCCAGGAGTTGGCGGCGGCGTAGGCCCCCTGCCCCGGGTTGCCCAGCAGGGAGGCCATCGACGAGTACACGACGAACCAGTCGGGGGTGTGACCGGCGGTGGCCTCGTGCAGCCGCCACGCGCCCACCGCCTTGGGGCGCCAGACCGCCGTCAGCTGCTCGTCGGAGATATTGGTGATCACGGCGTCGTCGAGCACCATCGCGGCGTGCACCAGGCCCCGCAGCCGCAGGCCGCCCGCGGTGGCGGCGGCCACGAGTCGTTCCGCCGTGCCGTCCTCGGCGATGTCGCCGAGGACGGCGGTGATCCGTGTGCCGCCGGCCCGCAGCTCGTCCAGTACCGCCGAGGTGGATGGCGGCCCCGCCGAGCGGCCGTTGAGGACCACGTGGCCGGCGCCCTGGGCCGCGAGCCAGCGAGCCGTCTCCAGTCCCACACCGCGCAGCCCGCCGGTGACGACGTAGGAGCCGTCGGAGCGGACCGGGGAGGGCTCCCGGTCGGTGCGCGCGAGGGTCTCGCCCCGCTCCGGGACGGTCAGGACGATCTTGCCGATGTGGCCGGCACCGGCCATCAGGCGGAACGCCTCCGTGGACCGGTCCAGGGGGTACGTCCGGTGCGGCAGGGGGGCGAGCCGTCCCGAGGAGATCTCCGCGAGTACCTCGCGGATCACGGCGGCGAACACCTCGGGCCTCTCACGCTGCAACTGGATGAGGTCGACGGTGCTGAGGGTGATGTTGTTGCGGAACGGCCCGAGCCCGACGGGGGCGTCGGCGAGGATGTCCCGCACGCCGAGCTCGACGAACCGGCCGAAGGGACGCAGGGCCTCGAGCCCGACGCGGATCCCCGGCCCCGACAGCGAGTTCAGGACGACGTCCACGCCCTCGCCGCCGGTCGCCGCGCGTGTCTCCGTACCGAAGCCGGTCGACCGGGAGTCCATGACGTGCTCGATCCCCATGTCGCGCAGATGCGCGCGCTTCTCGGGCGAGCCCGCCGTGGCGAGGATCTCGGCGCCCGTCATACGGGCGACGGCGACGGCCGCCAATCCGGTTCCGCCCGTCGCGGAGTGGATGAGGACCCGCTCGCCCGCGGTGAGCCCGGCGACGCGGCGCAGCGCGTACCAGGCGGTGGCGTACGCGGCCGGCAGCGCCGCCGCGGCGGTCGGGCCGAGTCCGGCCGGCACGGGGGCGATCGAGTGCTCGGGCACGGTGACGAAGGATCCGAAGGCGCCGCCCCGGAGATCGACGGCGAGGACTTCGTCGCCGGGGCGGACGATGCGCACGTCCGGCCCCACCGCGGTGACCGTCCCCGCGCATTCGAAGCCGATGCGATTCCTTGCCTCGTCGTCGACGCTCAGCAGCCCCATCGCCGTCAGGACGTCGCGGAAGTTGACGGCTGCGGCCGCGACCCTGACCTCGACCTCCCCGGCTCGTGGAGGCGTCCTGCCCGCCGCGGCCAGTTCGAGGCTCTCCAGGTCGCCGAAACGGCCGACGCGCAGGCGGAAGCCGTCCGTGCCGTAGCTGACGGTCCGCGTGGTCGCCTGGGTGCGTTCGGCTTCGGTGAGCGGTGTGTACTCCAGCCGGGCGACGTGGCGGCAGCCGCTGCGCAGGGCGATCTCGTCCTCCGGGCCCGCGTCGAGCAGTTCGGCCGCCACGTCGTGCAGTGTGGTGTCCCCCGGGTCGGCGTCGAGGTGGGTCGCGCGCAACTCCGGGTGTTCGTAGGCGAGAACGCGCACCACCCCGCGAAGGGCGCACTGCCCGGGGTCGCCCGACTCCGCAGCCCGCACTGTCTGGGCCCCGCGGGTGACGACGAACAGCCGCGGCGTGCCCGGGAGGCCGGCCAGCACGGCCTGGACCGTGCCGAGGAGCCGGCGCGTGCGGAGCAGCCCCTGCTCGGCGGGTTCAGGGCTGTCGGCGAGGGGTGGGCAGAGCACCACCACCGCTTCTGGTTCCGCCGCACGCCCGGTCGGCGATTCGGCCCATGCCTCGGACAGCGCGTGCCGGAAGGGCCCGAGGGCGCCGTCACCCGCGTCATCCCCGTCACCGAGCGGGGCATCGAACACGCGGGCCCTCGCCCCCGCGGTGCGGAGCCGGTCGGCCAGTTCCGACGCGGAGCCGTCGCCTTCTCCGACGACGAGCCAGTTCCCCGGTGCGGGGGAGGCCGTGGCCACCTCCGTTCGGGGAGCGGTGTGCCACCGGGGCTCCAGGAACCAGTGGTCGACGCGTCCCGTCTCCCCGGTCCCGGGCGGTCGGTGGCGTAAGAGACGTAACCCCTCGACGGCCAGAACGGGCCGGCCCGCGTGGTCGAGCAGATGGAGGTCCCCGGTGACACCGTTGTCGTCGTCCTGCGTGACGCGGCCGAGGCAGTAGACGGCCGTCGCCGGGTCGTCGAGGATGCGCAGCGACTCGGCCCCCACGGGGAGGGCGAGGCCCGGATCGCGGTCCTGGAGCAGTCCGGCCACGAGGGTCTGGGCGCAGCAGTCGATGAGAACGGGGTGGACGCGCAGCCGGTGCGGCGTGCGTGTCGCGGGCGTGGGCACGGCGATGCGGGCCCAACTGCTCCTGCCGTCGGCCGATGTCCTGAGGCTCGTGATGCCGGTGAAGGCGGGCCCGTGCTCGATGCCCCGGGACCGCATGCCCGCATAGAGGGAGGCGGGGTCGATCACGACGGGATGCCGTTCGGGCAGCTTCGTGAGCGGCGGAACCCGGGGTGGTGGTGTGGGGCCGGCGCGGTGCAGCTCGGCGGTGGCCAGGAGCGTCCAGGCGCCCTCGTCACCGCGTGCGTGGATCTCGCAGCTCGCGCGGCCGCTTCCGGTCGCCGTCGCGCTGGTGACCAGCTCGGTGTGCGGGTCGAGCCGAAGCAGTTCCAGGAAGCGGATGCCGGTGACGTGAACGTCCGGCTCGGGTGCGTCGAACATCTCGCAGGCCGCCGTGGCGGCGATGGCGCAGTAACCGGCGCCGGGGAAGACGGGATTCCCGCGGACCTTGTGGTCGGTCAGCCACGGGACGGCCTCGGTGCCCGCGTCCGCCTGCCAGAAGTGGTGGACGCGCTCGCCGGGGACCTCGGAGTGGGCCCCGGGCAGCACGGCCGCACCCGGGGAGGTCGTGGTGGTGGTCGCGGAGGTGCCCGCCGCGTCCGGGTCGTGCACCCAGTGGGACTGCCGGTCGAAGGTGAGGCCCGGGGCGTCGCAGAGGCCGCCTCCCGCGTAGAGGACGGACCAGTCGACCTTGACGCCGGTGCAGTGCAGGGCGGCGAGCTGGGTGCGGAAGGTGGTCGTCTCGTCCTCGTCCCGCCGGAGGGTCGGCAGGACGACGGGGTCGAGCAGGGTGCCCGGCAGGCTCTCGGTGACCGAGCGGGTGACGACGGGATGGGGGGACACCTCGACGTAGACGCGGTGCCGGTCGGCGCCGGCCGCCGCGACGGCGGAGGCGAACTGCACCGGGCGACGCAGGTTCGCGCACCAGTAGGCGGCGTCGAACGCGGGCGCGCGGCGGTGGTCCTTGTGGACCGTCGAGTAGAAGGGGACGCGGGGCCGCTGTGGCGTCAGACCGCGCAGGGACCTCCAGAGGTCGGGGAGCAACGGGTCCACCTGGGGGGAGTGCGAGGCCACGTCCACCGCGACGACATGGGCGGGAACGCCCCGTGCTTCCCAGGCGGCGACCAACTCCGCGATCTCCCGCGGCCCGCCGGCGACGACCGTGGACCGGGGAGCCCCGAGGACGGCCACGCAGACCGCCTCGCTCATCCCCGCCCGTTGCAGTTCCCGCTGGACGGACCGCGGGTCCAGGCTCACCGTCGCCATGGCGCCGGAGCCCGCGATCCGCGCCAGCAGCGAGGAACGACGGCACACGACCTTCACCCCGTCCGCGAGGGTGAGTCCTCCGGCCGCCACCGCGGCCGCCACCTCGCCCATGGAGTGGCCCACGACGGCCGCGGGCTCGACACCGTACGCCCGCCAGAGGGCGGCGAGCGACGTCTGCACGGCGAAGAGCAGGGGCTGCACCTGCGCCGGGCCGTTGGCCGTCGCGCTCCCCGACACCGCGTCGAGGACCGAGAAGCCCGCCTCGGCCGAGATCAGCGCGTCCGCCTCCGCCAGTGCTGCGGCGAACGCCGGTTCCCGCTCCAGCAGCCCGCGTCCCATCCCGGACCACTGCGAGCCGTGTCCGGAGAACACCCACACCGGTCGGCGGGAGACCCGGGCGGGGGCGGTTCCCGTCACCACGTGGGGCTGGGCACGACCGGCCGCGAAGTTCCTCAGTGAGCGGACCAGGGACTCGTGCGAGGAGGCCACCACGCCGAGACGGCCGCGTCCGGCGGACCGCCTCAGCGCGAGGGTGTGAGCGATGTCGCCGAGCGGTACGTCTCCCGCGGCCTGCTCGACCCAGTCGGCGAGCCGTTGCGCCGCCGAGGGGAGGACCCCGGGTGATCCGGCCGGCACGAGGAAGACGTCGGGAGCCGGTGCCCCGGGGCGACGCGGGGCACGTGAGCGTCGAGGGCCGGCCGCCGGCGCCTCCTCGAGTACGACGTGGGCGTTGGTGCCGGAGTATCCGAAGGAGGAGACCGCGGCGAGCCGGGAGCCGCCGACGGGCCAGTTCGTCAGCGCCGTGGGAACGAAGAACCGTGTGCCCTCGGCCGAGACCGCGGGATTCCACCGGGTGAAGTGCAGGTTGGGCGGCACCACTCCGTGCCGGAGGCACAGGACTGCCTTGATGAGGCCGACGATGCCGGACGCCGGCTCCAGGTGACCCACGTTGGTCTTCACTGATCCGAGGGCGCACCTGCCGTGCCCCGCGCCGTAGACACGGGACAGGCTGGAGAACTCGATCGGATCGCCCACCGGCGTGCCTGTCCCGTGGGTCTCGATCATCCCGAGGTCCCGGGGGTCGACACCGGCGCGTTCCAGGGTCCGGCGGAACAGCGCGGCCTGCGCGTCCGCCGAAGGCGCGGCCAGCCCGTCGGAGTTGCCGTCCTGGTTCACGGCCGAGCCGCGTATCACCGCCAGTATCCGGTCCTCGTCCCGCCGGGCGTCCGCCAGGCGCTTGAGAACGACGACACCGCACCCCTCGCCGCGCACGAAACCGTCGGCGGCGGCGTCGAAGGTGTGGCAGCGGCCGGTCGCGGAGAGCATGCCCATCCGCGCGAAGGACCTCGTCGTGCGGGAGCCGAGCAGGAGGTTGACGCCTCCGGCGAGAGCGAGGCAGCACTCGCCCTCCGCCAGTGCCCGACAGGCGAGGTGCAGTGCGACGAGTGAGGAGGAGCAGGCGGTGTCGAGGGCGATGCTCGGTCCGTGCAGTCCCATGAGGTAGGAGATGCGGCCCGCCGCGACGCAGTGGCCGTTGGTCAGGAGGGAGCCCTCGACTTCCAGGGGCCGACCGGCCAGCCCCTCGTAGAAGTCGTTGTAGCTGATGCCCACGTAGACGCCCGTGGTGCTCCCGGAGAGCTGTTCCGGCGGCAGCCCGGCGTGTTCCAGTGCCTCGCTGGAGACCTCGAGCAAGAGGCGGTGCTGGGGGTCCAGCACATCGGCTTCGCGGCCGGAGACGCCGAAGAAGCCGGCGTCGAAGCCGGCCACGTCGGCGAGGTAGCCCGCCTCCCGGGCGGCCGGGCCCGCGGAGTCCATGCCGGCCGGGAGGCTTTCCGGTCCCCGCTGCCGTGCGCGCGCGGCGGAGGGCGGTCCGACGGCGTCCCGTCCACCGGTCAGCAGCCGCCATAAGGCGGCCGGGGAATCGGCGTCGCCGGGGAGCCGGCATCCCAGTCCGACGACGGCGATCCGCTCGTACCCTCCGTTGCCGGCGTACGTGTGCTCGACCATGTGGGCCTCCCTGGTCCCGTCGTTGACGGGTTCCGATTGACGTGCGACGGGAGTGGTGGCGCCTGGTGCTCAGTGCGACGAGGGGGCGTCGGCACGTCCGAGCAGCATGGCGCTCTTCACACCGCCGATCTGATACGTGAAGTTCAGTGCGTACTCGAAGGCGAGGGGGCGCGTGCTCGTGCCGGGCACCGGGTCGAACACCAACCCCTCGGCCGGCTCCTCGCAGTTGGCCGTGGGGCAGACCTGGCCGCGTTCCATCATCAGGAGGGTCAGCGCCGCGCCGAGGCAGCCGGCGGGGGCGCCGTTGTGCCCGAAACAGCCTTCCTGGGAGGTCATCAGCAGGCCCGCCGCGGCGGGTCCGTACAACTGCCGGACGGCGTTCACCTCGAAGGCCGTCACGAGGGCGTCACCGTCGCTGCCACCGTGGACGTAGGGGATCTGCTCGATCGACCACCGGTCCCCCAGACAGGCGCGGACGGCGGCCACCAGACCCGAGCCGCTTTCGTCGCTCGTCAGCGGATTGGCCAGTCCGTCGCGTGTCGTGGCCTGGCTCAGGATCCGGCCGTATGCGTGCGCCCCCCGCCGCTCGGCGTGCTCGCGGCTCTCCAGGATGAGTGTCGCCGAACCCTCGCCGTAGTTCACGCAGTCCGCGCGACGGTCGTACGGGCGCATCAGACGGTCGAAGGAGGGCAGGAGGGCGGGCTTGCCCGCCGCCCGGCGGGAGGCGTCGGCCTCCTGCGCGATGCGCAGGAGGACCTGGGCGTTGCGGACCAGTTCCACGTCGAAGACGTCGACGCCGGTCACCACCGCGAGGTCCACCACCCCGGCGGCGATCATGCCGCGCGCGTGACCGAGTTGCACGGCGGAGGACGCGCACCCGCAGGAGACGGTGTAGCACGGTCCGGTGGAGCGGGTCACCGCACTCTGCACCAGTGCGACGTCGGAGGGGGTGACCGCGAGCTCCGTCCCGATGAACAGGTCCATCGCGCCCAGCGGGCCGATCACCGCGGGGTCGGCCTGCATGACTGCCTGATAGCTGGCGACCTGGGCGTCCACCCCTCCCCGGCCGGCCAGGATCGCGGCCCCGGCCAAGTCGCCCGCATCCAGGTCCAGTCCGGCGTCCAGAGCGGCCTCGGCCAGAGACACCAGGCCGAATCGGTGCGCGGAGGTGAAATGGCGGGAGAAGACCCCGGGGAGCTCGGGAAAGCGCTCCTGGAACGCCGCTTCGGAAAGACGTACCGGACCGTGGTGGACACCGTCGTGCAGGAGGCAGGTCCGACCGTGGGCGGCGACGTCCCACACCTCGTGCGCGGTGAAAACGGGATGCTCGTCTCCCGGCAGGCAGAATCCCATTCCGGTGACGACGGTCTCCCGGCCCTCCGGGAATTCCCGCGCTGCCGTCGCCCGACCGCTCATGGCGCACCTCCGGATGGATCGAGGGGCGGCACGGTGAATCCACGCCGCTGAGCTGGGCCGGGATGTGATCGAGAAGGTCATTCAGGGGTTCGGTGCGGGATCGGCAATCAGCCGAGGCGCGCTCGAGTCGGCGGTCGATTGCGTCGGGGCGTGATATTCGGGGCAGCCGATCCGTGCCATGACGATCTTTGGGAACTGCCCGGCGGTTCTCCCTGATGGAGCCACATTCAGGGTAGGGGCGTAACGGTGAGTTACCCACCTCCGGTATCCCGGCGCTCGAAGCGCAGGGTGCCGGAATTTGTGCGCCTATATTCCACCGGCGTATGCCGGGGGGTAAGTCAGACAACGATGTCAAATAAATCCGATAAACACATCATAAGGATTTTCTCTGCTCGCCTCCCCCCATCGGCTCCCCCTCGGCCTTCTCCCGGCCTTTCCCTCGCTTTTCTTCGGGTCCTGCCTCGGCATTCCCCCGTCGCGGTACCGAAGTCAGCTGTACCGCAGCGCGAACCACAGCTCCATCCGCACGTCCGCGTCGTCCAGGTCCACCCCCAGCAGCGAGCCGCACCGCGCGATGCGCTGGCGGACGGTGTTGCGGTGGACGCCGAGGGCCACCGCCGTACGGTCCCAGCTGCCGTGGAGGGAGAGCCAGACCCGCAGGGTCTCGGTGAGTGCGGGGGAGCCGGCGACCGGCGCCAGCAGGGTGCGCGCATGGACGGCCGCCTCGTCGGGCGAGACCAGCTCGCCGAGGCCCGCGTCGCGCTGGCGGGCGAGCGGGACGCGGTTGGCCTCGGCGCGGCGCAGGGCACGGGCGGCCGCGGTGTCGGCGGTGCCCAGGTCCTCCGCCGTGGCCGGGGCGCTCACGCCCAGGGTCCAGCCCGGCTGAGGTTCGATGCGCCGGTCGCCGGAGAGCAGGACCCGTACGGTGTTCCCGTCCGTGTCCACCAGTGTGCTGCCCAGGGCCGCGCCCAGGGCGGAGGCGGCGATCCGGTCCGGCTGCCCCGGCCGTGTCCCGTGCACCACCGTCCAGGGGCCGGGGCCGAGGTCCCGGGCGACCTCCGCGGGCGTGCCGCCGAGCAGCAGCCGAACCAGTGCGGTGGTCCGCCCGCTCGCGTCGGCTCCCCGGTGCGGAGCGGTGAGCAGGGACAGCAGGACGACGGCGACCCCGGCGACGGTGTGCCCGCCCGGTTCGCGGCCCTCGGCGGCGACCCCGAGAACCAGGCCCCCGCCGCCGAGCGCGTAGGCCGCGAGGTGCGTCCGACCGACGGTGTCGGTGGCCGACGAGGGTGCCCGGCGTGCGGCGCGCGACGGCGCGCCGGCTTCCGTCCGTGCTGCGCCCGCCCGGAATGCCGGGGGAGCGGCCGCTTCCTCGACGGGCTCCTGGTCCTCGGGTCCCGGGCTCACCACCCGCGCCAGCCGTCCCAGGGCCTCGCGGGCCTCCCGGGACGGTGCCCGTCCGGCCACGTGCAGGGCCGAGCCGTCCGGCGCCAGCAGCACCGCCCAGCCGCCGAGGCGGGAGGCCAGCTGCTGCAGCACCGCCGGCACCGGGTCGGGGCGGGCCGCCGCGCCGGCGAGGCCCTGCTGGGCCTCGCTCACCCGGCGCACCTCCCGGAGCCGGGCCTGGGCCATCAGGCCCCAGACGGCACGGGCGATCGCCGTGAACGGGGTCTTGGGCGGCACCTCGAGCAGCGGCAGCCGGTGGCGCTCGCAGGCCGCGACCAGAGCGTCCGGGACGGTGTCGTACACCGGAGCCACCCCGAAGCCGATCGCCGCGCCGCCCGCCTCGACGACCCGGGCCGCGTACATCTCCGGGTCCTTCAACAGGACCCCGGCCGTCAGCAGCAGCTCACCGCCCAGGAGGTAGGGGTACGGGTCGGCCATCTCCGAGGTGTGCACCCACTGGATGCGGACGCTGTCCGCGTCGCTCGGCTCGGGGACGCCGGCGACCAGCCGCAGCCCGAGCTCCTCCCGGGCCAGCAGTGCGGCCAGTGGTACGGGCGGGGTCGGCGGCGCCGAAGGGGCGCCCTGGGGAGCGGCGGGGTCCGGCATGGTGGACGTTCCATCCCTGATCGTCTTCGAGAATGGAGGAAACGTACACTTCATCGTCGCTTTTCGGCCACCTATCGTCGAGTCGTCCAGCGGCCGCGGGTACGGGCGGATGTCCCCGCGGAGCAGCCGCTGCGTCTCCTTGCACTTCTGCACGACACGCCACCGAGGTGAGAGCGAAGGAGGGCCCCATGGCCGTCGACTACGCAGTGATCGTCGTCTATCTGGCCGGCATGCTGGCCATGGGCTGGTGGGGCATGCGCCGCGCCAAGTCCAAGAGCGAGTTCCTGGTGGCCGGCCGCCGGCTCGGACCCTCGATGTACTCCGGCACCATGGCCGCGATCGTCCTCGGCGGCGCGTCCACCATCGGCGGCGTGGGCCTCGGTTACAAGTACGGACTCTCCGGCGCCTGGATGGTCTTCACCATCGGCCTCGGTCTCCTGGCGCTGTCGATCTTCTTCTCCGCCCGTATCGCCCGGCTGAAGGTCTACACCGTCTCCGAGATGCTCGACCTGCGCTACGGCGGCCGGGCCGGACTCATCACCGGTGTGGTCATGTGGGCCTACACGCTGATGCTCGCGGTCACCTCGACCATCGCCTACGCCACGATCTTCGACGTCCTGTTCGACATGAACCGGACCGTCGCGATCATCCTCGGCGGCTCGATCGTCGTCGCCTACTCGACGCTCGGCGGCATGTGGTCGATCACCCTCACCGACATGGTGCAGTTCGTCGTCAAGACGATCGGGGTGCTGCTCCTGCTGCTGCCCATCGCCGTCGTCAAGGCCGGCGGTTTCGCCGAGATGAAGGCCCAGCTGCCCACCGAGTACTTCGCGCCGTTCGGCATCGGCGGCGAGACGATCTTCACCTACGTGCTCATCTACACGTTCGGCATGCTGATCGGCCAGGACATCTGGCAGCGCGTCTTCACGGCCCGCGACGACAGGGTCGCCCGCTGGGGCGGCACGGTCGCCGGCACGTACTGCCTCGCCTACGCCCTCGCCGGCGCCGTCATCGGCACCGCGGCCAAGGTGCTCTACCCGAACCTCGCCAACGCCGACGACGCCTTCGCGACCATCGTCAAGGACGAACTCCCGCTGGGCGTGCGCGGACTGGTCCTGGCCGCCGCCCTCGCCGCCGTGATGTCCACCTCCTCCGGCGCCCTGATCGCCTGCGCGACCGTGGCCAACAACGACATCTGGCAGCGTCTGCGGGGCGCCGTCACCCGGCGGGCGGAGGGTGGACCCCACGACGAGGTCAAGGGCAACCGGATGTTCATCCTGGTGATGGGCGTCGCCGTGATCGGCATCGCCATCGCCCTCAACAACGTGGTCGAGGCACTGACGGTGGCCTACAACCTGCTCGTCGGCGGACTGCTGGTGCCGATCCTCGGCGGCCTGCTGTGGAAGCGCGGCACGGTCCACGGCGCCCTCTCGTCCGTCGTCGTCGGCGGACTGGCCGTCATCGCCCTGATGTGGAAGTTCGGCATCCTCGCCAACGAGCCCATCTACTACGGCCTGCTCGCCTCCCTCGCGACGTACGTCGTCGTCTCGCTGGCGACCAGGCCCACCGACGAGGCGGTCCTGGCCAACTGGCGCGAGCGTCTCGCGGGCCGCGACCCCGAGGCCGAGCAGCGGACCGCACCGGAGTCGGTCCCGGCCACCCCGTGAACCCCGTTACAGTCAAACGACTGCAAACCGACGGATAAGCAGAAAAGCGCAGGAAGAAGAGGCATGGTCATGAGCAGCAACGAGACGCCGCGCGGCCCCATCGACTCGTCCCGCATCCCGCGGTACGCCGGACCCGCGACGTTCGCCCGGCTGCCCCGGCTCGACGAGGTCGGCAGCACCGATGTCGCCGTCGTCGGCGTGCCCTTCGACGCCGGGGTGTCCTACCGGCCCGGCGCGCGCTTCGGCGGCAACGCCATCCGCGAGGCGTCGAGGCTCCTGCGGCCCTACAACCCGGCCCAGGACGCCTCACCCTTCGCACTCGCCCAGGTGGCGGACGCGGGCGACATCGCCGCCAACCCGTTCAACATCAACGAAGCCGTCGAGACCATCGAGGCCGCCGCCGACGACATCCTCGGCACCGGCGCCCGCATGATGACCCTCGGCGGCGACCACACCATCGCACTGCCCCTGCTGCGCTCGGTCGCCAGGAAGCACGGCCCCGTCGCGCTGCTGCACTTCGACGCCCACCTGGACACCTGGGACACCTACTTCGGCGCCGAGTACACCCACGGCACGCCGTTCCGCCGCGCAGTGGAGGAGGGCATCCTCGACACCGAGGCCCTCTCCCACGTCGGCATCCGCGGCCCGCTCTACGGCAAGCAGGACCTGACCGACGACGAGAAGATGGGCTTCGGCATCGTCACCTCCTCCGACGTCTACCGCCGCGGCGCGGACGAGGTCGCCGACCAGCTGCGCCAGCGCATCGGGGACCGCCCCCTCTACATCTCCATCGACATCGACTGCCTCGACCCGGCGCACGCCCCCGGCACCGGCACCCCCGAGGCGGGCGGCATGACCTCCCGCGAGCTGCTGGAGATCCTGCGCGGGCTCGCCTCCTGCAACCTGGTCTCCGCCGACGTCGTCGAGGTCGCCCCGGCCTACGACCACGCCGAGATCACCTCGGTCGCCGCCTCCCACACCGCGTACGAGCTCACCACGATCATGGCCCGCCAGATCGCCGCGTCGAGGAACGACAAGTGACCCACGACCACGACCTCGTGCTGCGCCCCACGGCGGGGCAGGTCGCCGCCGCGCTCAACCCGCCGGCCGGCCGCAACGGCGGGGACCTCGTCGTAGAGGCCCTGGCCGGGCTGGGCGCCACCACGGTCTTCGGACTGCCCGGCCAGCACGCCCTCGGCATGTTCGACGCACTGCGCCGCTCCGACCTGGAGTACGTCGGTCTGCGTGTGGAGAACAACGCGGGCTTCGCCGCCGACGCCCACGGCCGGATCACCGGGCAGGCCACCCCGCTGCTGCTCTCCACCGGCCCCGGCGCGCTCACCTCGCTGGCCGCCCTCCAGGAGGCCGCTGCGGCCAGCGCACCCGTCCTCGCGATCTCCAGCCAGGTGCCGAGCCCGGGCATCGGCGGCGGCCGGCACGGCTATCTGCACGAACTGCGCGACCAGAAGGCGTCGTTCCGGGACGTCGTGAAGTCCGTGCACACCGTGCGCACCGCCTCCCAGATCCCCTCGGCGATCGCCGCCGCCTGGGAGTCCGCGCTGACCGCCCCGCACGGGCCGGTCTGGGTGGAGATCCCCCAGGACGTGCTGCTCGCCGGGACGACCCTGCCGGTCGTCACCTCCCTGGACGCCACCCCGCACGATCTGGTGCCCCGCCCGGAGCTCACCGCCGTCGCCGCGCACCTGCTGCAGAACGCCGAGCGCCCCGCGATCATCGCGGGCGGCGGTGTCGTGCGCTCCGACGCCTCCGGCAAGCTGCTCGCGCTCGCCGAGAAGCTGGACGCGCCCGTCGTGACCACCTTCGGCGGCAAGGGGGCCTTCCCCTGGGAGCACCCGCTGTCGATGCAGTCCTGGCTGGAGGACCGGCACACCACCGACCTCCTGGAGGACGCCGACGTCCTGCTCGTCGTCGGCTCCGGCCTCGGTGAACTCTCCTCGAACTACCACACGTTCGCGCCGCGCGGCCGGGTGGTCCAGATCGAGGCCGACCTCGGCAAGCTGGAGTCCAACCACCCCGGGCTCGGGATCCACGCAGACGCCCGGATCGCGCTCACCGCGCTGCTGGAGACGGTGGAGGAACGCCGTGACCCGTCGGCCGCCGAGCGGGTCTCCGCGCTGCTGGCGAAGGTCCGGGAACGGATCGCCGGCCAGGAGCTGACCCTGGAACAGGAGGTGCTCGACGCGGTCCGCGAGGCCCTGCCGGACGACTCCCCGAGCTTCTGGGACATGACGATCCTGGCCTACTGGGCCTGGTCCGCCTTCGACGCCCGGCGGCCGAACACGATGCACTCGGCGCAGGGGGCCGGCGGCCTCGGCTACGGCTTCCCCGCCGCCCTCGGCGCGGCCGCCGCGGACCGCACCAGGCCGGTGCTCGCGGTCTCCGGCGACGGGGGCGCGATGTACTCGATCGCGGAACTGGCCTCGGCGAAGCAGTACGAGCTGCCGGTGACCTGGCTGATCGTCGACGACGGCGGCTACGGCATCCTGCGCGAGTACATGACGGACACCTTCGGCGAGGCCACCGCGACCGAGCTGTCCCGCCCGGACTTCGTGGCACTCGCCGAGTCCTTCGGCGTACCGGCCGTGCGCACCACCACCCAGTCGCTCCGCGAGGACCTCGCCAAGGCCCTCGCACAGCCCGGCCCCTCGGTGGTCGTACTGCCCGCGGTGCTCAGGATGTTCGCGCCGACGCACCTGTAGGAGGGCGTCGCTCCGGCGCTTCTCGCCGCGCCGCGGGACGGCACGGCGGCAGGGTTCGCCGCCCGGCCGTTGCGGAACGCCTGCACGCCTGCACGCCTGCACGACGCGGCCCGTCGTGTCGGCGCGCAGGTGGCTCCAGCGGTTCTGGAGGCCAGCGCTCCTCGCCCGGCGGGAGTTTCGTCGCTCGTGCGTACGGGCCACTCTCGCCGCGTATGAGTGCGCGTCTCGGAGATCCCCGTACACACGACCAGGACGCCGGCCGGAACGGTTCGATGGCCTGTGCACCAAGGTCACCGAGCCCTCGGGGGGCCCGCTCGACCCGAACTCGCCCGGCGCGGATGGGTCCCCGGCATCCGCTCGGACCTTCTGGTCGGGCCGGGACCCCGGCGCCGCGTTCGTCCGGTCGCTGAGTCCGTCCTGCCTCCCGGCAGACCCTCCCACGGCCACGGGAGGGAGCATGGCCCGCAGCCGCCGTCTCCCGTACAACCTTTCGGAGGCTGCGGAGTCATGTGAGGCGTGAAGAGACACTCCGTACCCAGCCGCCGCAGACGCGGGGCTCTCTGCGCGGCAGCCGCTCTCGGTGTCCTCGTGCCGGTGACCGTCAGCGCGACCCAGAGCACGGCGGGCGCGGCCACCCCCGCCGTGGCGTGCACCTCGAAGACGGCCGGACTCGCGGCCAGGCTCTTCAAGGACATCACCGCCGCCCTCAAGGGACGTGCGTCCACGACCGCGGTGCTCGTCAACGACCGGGTCACCAAGACCAGCTGCGTGCTCCGCCCCGACCAGAGGTTCGACTCGGCCAGCGTCGTCAAGACGACCGTCCTCGCGGCCCTGCTCTGGGACGCGCAGAAGACCGGCCGGCAGCTCTCCGCCACGGAGAGGTCACGCGCCACTGCCATGATCACCAAGTCGGACAACGACGCCACCAGCGCGTTGTGGAGCCGGCTCGGCCTGACCAAGATCAAGGGATTCCTCGCCGCCGCCGGCATGACCAGGACCGTGCCCGGCGCCGGCGGCTACTGGGGGCTCACCCAGATAACCGCCCGTGACCAGCAGCGACTGCTCGCGATCCTGACGGCCAGGAACACCGTCCTCACCGACGCCTCACGCGGCTACGTACTGCAGCTGATGAACGCCGTGGTGCCGGACCAGCGCTGGGGCACACCCGCCGGCGCCCCCTCCACGGCGAAGATCCACGTCAAGAACGGCTGGCTCCCGCGGGCCACGCTGGGCTGGCGCGTCCACTCGATCGGGGCCTTCACCGGCACGGCGCACAACTACCAGCTCACCGTCCTCACCCACGACAACAAGACCATGAACGACGGCATCGCCACCATCCAGGCCGTCGCCCGCGCCGTCCACAAGGACCTCAACCCGACGGCTCCGGCACGCCTCGGCTATGTGCCGACGGACACCCCGCAGGAGTCGGTACCGGCCGTCCCGGGACGCGCGGCCCAGGGCGTGGTGTCCGCGAACCCGGCGCTCCGGTAGCGGGACGAGCCCCTCCACGCGGGCGAACGGCCCGGCGCCCGCACCCACACCGGCGGGCGCCCGACGAGCCGCGCCCGTGAACCCGTGGGCCCATGAGCACGTGCGCCGGGAACGGTCCCTGGTCCTAGGACCAGGGACCGTTCTTTCGCCCGGTCGGGTCGTGACGGGATGAAATCGGGCCCGGCCCGCGTTGGTGCCTTCCGGCAGATCAGGACGACGGGGAGGCAGCTGGTGACGGCGGCGGCAGAGCGATCGTGGGCACGGAGACTGGCCGGTTACGCATGGCGGTACCGGCGGAACGTCGTGCTCGCGCTGGGCTCGTCCCTGGCCGGCATGGCGGTGATGGCGATCGTCCCGCTGATCACCAAGGTCGTGATCGACGACGTCATCGGCGACCACTCACGGTCACTGGCCGTCTGGACAGGACTGCTGATCGCCTCGGCGCTGGTCGTCTACGCGCTCACCTACGTGCGCCGCTACTACGGCGGCAGGCTCGCCCTCGACGTCCAGCACGATCTGCGCACCGACATGTTCCGGACGATCAGCCGGCTCGACGGCCGGCGCCAGGACGAGCTGTCCACGGGCCAGGTCGTCGGCCGTGCCACCAGCGACCTCCAGCTCATCCAGGGCCTGCTCTTCATGCTCCCGATGACCATCGGGAACTTCGTGCTCTTCTTCGTCTCCCTCGGCGTCATGGCCTGGCTGTCGCCGCCACTCACCCTGGTCGCTGTGGCCGTCGCCCCCGCTCTCTGGTTCATCGCGAGACGCAGCCGGCTCAGGCTCCACCCCGCCACCTGGTACGCGCAGCAGCAGGCCGCCGCGGTCGCCGGGGTCGTCGACGGCGCCGTCTCCGGGGTCCGCGTCGTCAAGGGCTTCGGCCAGGAGGACCAGGAGACCGGCAAGCTCAGGGACGTCAGCCGCAGGCTCTTCGCCGGCAGGCTGCGCACGGTCAGGCTGAACGCCGTCTACACCCCGGCCCTGCAGGCCGTGCCCGCACTCGGGCAGGTGGCGATGCTGGCGGTCGGCGGCTGGCTGGCCACGCGCGGTCAGATCACCCTCGGGACCTTCGTCGCCTTCTCCACCTACCTCGCGCAGCTCGTCGGGCCCGTGCGGATGCTCGCCATGGTCCTGACCGTGGGCCAGCAGGCGCGCGCCGGAGTCGAGCGGGTCCTGGAGCTGATCGACACGGAGCCGGCGATCAAGGACGGCACCAAGGAACTCCCGCCCGACGCCCCGGCGACCGTCGAGTTCGACGACGTCGGCTTCTCCTACGGGGAAGGGGAGGGCGCCCGGCCCGTCCTCGACGGCTTCTCCCTGGAGATCCGGTCCGGCGAGACCGTCGCCGTCGTCGGCTCCTCGGGCAGCGGCAAGTCCACGGTCTCACTGCTGCTGCCTCGCTTCTACGACGTCACGCACGGCGCGGTCCTCGTCGGCGGCCATGACGTCCGCGAACTCACCCTGGACTCGCTGCGCGCCGCCGTCGGGCTCGTACCGGAGGACAGCTTCCTCTTCTCCGACACCGTCCGGTCCAACATCGCCTTCGGAAGGCCGGACGCGACGGACGAGGAGATCGCCGAGGCCGCGCGAACGGCACAGGCGGACCGTTTCATCAGCGAGCTGCCGCACGGCTTCGACACCAAGGTCGGCGAGCAGGGTCTGACCCTCTCCGGCGGCCAGCGCCAGCGGATCGCCCTCGCCCGCGCGATCCTGGCCGACCCCCGGCTGCTGCTGCTCGACGACGCCACCTCCGCCGTGGACGCCCGGGTCGAGCACGAGATCCACGAGGCGCTGCGCGGGGTGATGGCCGGGCGCACCACCCTGCTGATCGCCCACCGCAGGTCGACCCTCGGCCTCGCCGACCGCATCGCCGTTCTCGACGGGGGCCGGCTCGCCGACATCGGTACCCACGAGGAACTGCAGGAACGATCCGCGCTGTACCGGCGGCTGCTCACCGACCCCGACGAACTGGGCGGGGTCTCCCCGGGCCACACCCTGCCCGTCGAGATACCGGAGGACCGCACCCTCCGCGCCGAGATGGACGCCGAGTTCGACGCCGAGCGCGGCATCACGCCCCCGTTGTGGGTGCGCAAGGAAGAGGAGGAAGAGGACGAGGCGGCCGGCGCCACCCCCGAACTCCTCGCCCAGGTCGCGGCGCTGCCGCCGGCCGACGACACGCCGAAGGTCGACGAGATCCGGGCGGTGACCCCCGAGGACTCCTACGACCTGCGCAGACTGCTGCGCGGCTTCGGGCTGCCGCTGCTCTTCAGCCTGCTGCTGGTCGCCGTCGACGCGGGCATGGGCCTGCTGCTGCCGGTGCTGATCAGGCACGGCATCGACGACGGTGTCGAGCAGGCCGTGATGACCGCGGTCTGGGTCGCCTCCGCCCTGGCACTGCTGACGGTGCTGGTGCAGTGGGCCGGCCAGATCGGCGCCACACGGATGACGGGGCGTACGGGCGAGCGCATCCTCTACGCCCTGCGGCTCAAGATCTTCGCCCAGCTCCAGCGGCTCGGGCTCGACTACTACGAGCGCGAGCTCACCGGCCGGATCATGACCCGCATGACCACGGACGTGGACGCGCTTTCGACGTTCCTGCAGACCGGTCTGGTCACCGCGTTCGTCTCCGTCGTCACCTTCTTCGGCATCATGGTCGCCCTCGTCGCTCTCGACCTCCAACTGGCCCTGGTGGTCTTCGCGACACTGCCCGTCCTGGTCGTCGGCACGTACTTCTTCCGCCGACAGTCGGTGAAGGCGTACGAGCTGGCGCGGGAGCGGATCAGCGTCGTCAACGCCGACCTCCAGGAATCGGTGAGCGGACTGCGCATCCTGCAGGCGTTCCGCCGCGAGCGGTCCGGCAACCGGCGGTTCGCCGAGCGCAGCGAGAGCTACCGCGAGGCGCGGGTGCGCGGTCAGTGGCTGATCTCCGTGTACTTCCCCTTCGTGCAGTTGCTGTCCTCAGTCGCCGTGGCGGCCGTGCTGATCGTGGGTGCGGGCCGGATCGAGGCGGGCACGCTCACCACGGGCGCGCTGGTCGCCTATCTGCTCTACATCGACCTGTTCTTCGCCCCGGTGCAGCAGCTGTCCCAGGTCTTCGACGGCTACCAGCAGGCCACCGTGTCGCTCGGCCGGATCCAGGAGCTGCTGCGGGAGCCGACGTCGACGAAGCAGCCCCGCGAGCCCCTGGAGGTGCCGTCGCTGCGCGGTGACATCGCCTTCGAGGGCGTTTCCTTCGCATACGCAGACGACAGCGGCGACGGCGGCGGGGAGGCGGCGCTCAGCGGCGTCGACCTGAGGATCCCGGCCGGGCAGACGGTCGCCTTCGTCGGCGAGACGGGCGCGGGCAAGTCCACGTTGGTCAAGCTGGTGGCGCGGTTCTACGACCCGACGAGCGGACGTGTCACCGTCGACGGCACCGATCTGCGGGACCTGGACCTCACCTCCTACCGGCACCGGCTCGGCGTCGTGCCCCAGGAGGCGTACCTCTTCCCCGGCACGGTCCGTGACGCCATCGCCTACGGTCGGCCGGGTGCGAGCGACGCGGAGGTGGAGGCCGCGGCCCGTGCCGTGGGCGCCCACGACATGATCGCCACGCTGGAGGGCGGCTACCTCCACGAGGTCGCCGAGCGCGGCCGCAATCTCTCCGCCGGCCAGCGCCAGCTCATCGCCCTGGCCCGGGCCGAACTGGTCGATCCGGACGTGCTGCTGCTCGACGAGGCGACGGCGGCGCTCGACCTGGCGACCGAGGCGCAGGTCAACCAGGCCACCGACCGGCTCACCGGTCGCCGCACCACGCTGGTCGTCGCACACCGCCTCACCACCGCCGCCCGCGCGGACCGGGTGGTCGTCATGGCGCACGGTCGGGTGGTCGAGGACGGCACGCACGACCGACTTCTCGCGCGGGGAGGGCGGTACGCCGAGCTGTGGCGGACCTTCATCGGCGAGGAGGAGCCGGCAACGGCCCGGTCCTGAGCGGACGCGGGGACCGGCGTCGATCGGTCGGGGCGGCTCTGGGTGGGTACGTGCCTGGACGCGGCCCGCCCGAGCGGTGTTTCCCGCCCAGCCGGGGTCCGGACGGCAACCGTCCGGACCCCGGCTGCGTCGTACGTGAGTACGGCTTGGTGCGGGAGGGGAGAAAACGTGTTCGGGAAACTGCTGAGGCAAGTACTCGCCGTGCTCACGGTCGTCGGTGCCCTCTCCCTGCCCGGGCCGGGGGTCCAGCGGGCGGAAGCCGCGTCCGTCTGCTCCGGCCGTCCCGTGAAGGCGGTCGGCTTCGCCACGGGAGAACTGCGCATCTTCAAGAAACGGAATCTGGTCTGCGCGCTCACCGTCGCCAAACGGCCGGGCGCGGTACGGGCGATGTCGGTGTCCCTCCAGCCGCGCGGCGGGCGCGCCGTCGTGGACAAGGGACGGTTCACCCGGCGGGCCGGGCCCGTCACGGTGCACGCCCTCAACCGCTGTGTCCGGTTGTCCGGCACAATCGCCGGGAGGAGCGCCTCGACCGGCTGGATCCTGTGCTGAAGGTTCCGGTTCCGCACTCTCGCTCAACTCACCCTGGCCATAGGGGCATTGCCCCCGCTAGGTTCACCGCGACCGCTGTGAACCAAGGGGAGTGTGTGCATGCGGAAAACACTGAGATGGCTGCTGTCGCTCGCGGTGCTCATAGGTGGCGCGGGGACGACGGCGAGCGCGGCCACCGCCGCCGAACCCGCCATCGGCTCACCCGTCGCGTCCAAGGGCGTGACGTCCCAGGACATCAAGGACCGGATCCTCGCGATCCCCGGGATGAGCCTGATCGAGGAGAAGCCGTACCCCGGCTACCGCTACTTCGTCCTCAACTACACCCAGCCGGTCGACCACCGGCGCCCGTCCAAGGGCACGTTCCAGCAGCGCATCACCGTGCTGCACAAGGACACGACCCGGCCGACCGTCTTCTACACCAGCGGCTACCACGTCGGTACGACCCCGCGACGGCGTGAGCCCACCCAGATCGTCGACGGCAACCAGGTCGACCTGGAGTACCGCTTCTTCAGCCCGTCGCGGCCCGACCCGGCCGACTGGTCCAAGCTCGACATCTGGCAGGCCGCCAGCGACCAGCACCGCGTCTTCACCGCACTGAAGAAGATCTACGGCAAGAAGTGGATCGCCACGGGCGGCTCGAAGGGCGGCATGACCGCCACGTACTACGAGCGTTTCTACCCGCGGGACATGGACGGTGTCGTCGCCTACGTCGCACCGAACGACGTGAACAACAACGAGGACTCCGCCTACGACCGGTTCTTCGAGAAGGTCGGCACCGCCGAGTGCCGCGACAAGCTGAACGCGGTGCAGCGCGAGGCACTCGTCCGCCGTGACTCGCTGGAGGCGCTGTACACCAAGTACGCGGCGGACAACGGTCACACGTTCAAGACGATCGGCTCGCTCGACAAGGCCTTCGAGGCCGTCGTCCTCGACTACGCCTGGGCCTTCTGGCAGTACAGCCTGGTGAGCGACTGTGCGTCGGTCCCCGTCGCGGCGACCGCCTCGGACCAGGAGATCTGGGACAGTGTCGACGCCATCTCCGGCTTCTCCTTCTACACCGACCAGGGCCTGGAGCCGTACACGCCGTACTACTACCAGGCGGGCACCGAACTCGGCGCGCCGGCCATCGAGCTGCCCCACCTCAAGGGCCTGAGCCGCTACGGCTACCAGGCACCGCGCAACTTCGTGCCGCGGGAGATCCCCATGCGCTTCAAGCCGTGGGTGATGGACGACGTGGACAGCTGGGTCCGTCACCACGCGCGGCAGATGCTGTTCGTCTACGGCGAGAACGACCCGTGGGGTGCCGAACCGTTCCGGCTGGGCAAGGGTGCGCGCGACAGCTATGTCTTCACCGCTCCCGGCGCCAACCACGGTGCCAACATCGCCGGTCTGAAGGCGGACCAGCGGGCGAAGGCCACCGCCCGGATCCTGGAGTGGGCGGGCGTCGCACCGGCTGCCGTCCAGGAGGACCCGACCAAGGCGAAGAGGCTGACGAAGCCGGACACGAAGCTCGACAGGCAGGACATCATGCGGGAGCCGATGCTGCGTCCGTGAACGTGGCCGGGACGGATGCCCGGTGATGTGATCGGTTGTCGGCGGTTGCCGATCGGTGACCGCGGCCGGGAACCCGTGACCGGCGACCAGTGGCCGGCGACCGCTGGTCAACGGTGAACAGCGAACGGTGGGCTGCGCCCCGTCGCCGACGACTCGCGATGCGCGGAGTCAGAGGCGGCGGGCGCAGCCCACCGCTTTGCTGCCGGCGGGCAGTTCCACGAACAGATCCGTCGACGGCGGGCACTGGGAGCGTCCGTCCACGGTCGACGCCACCCTGAACTCGGGCCGGTGCTCACCGGACCCGCCGCAGGCGGTCTCCTTCACCTGCCCCTGGCGCGAGGTGCGGAGACAGTCGCCGACGATCGTGTGCGGTCCGCCCCCACCCCCGGGATCGCCGGGATGCGGCGGCTCCAGATTGCGCATGCAGGCGTAGCCCCGAGGAATCGACCCGTCGCCGTCCTCGTCGAACGCCGGTCGGTGTTCCGAGATGTGCAGCACGAAGTCCGTCGTGTCGGGGCAGACCGGCGTGTCCGTCCGCCGTCCGTCGTGTCGGGCTGTCACTCGCGCCACCGCCTTCTCGCTGGTGCAGGGCACCTCGCGAGCGTCCGCGGGGCCCCGGCCGCTGCAGCTCCCCGGCCCGAGGAACAGCGGTCCGTGTGCGGGCGGCAGCGAGTTCTCGCGTGGCGTCTGTGGGCTCTCGCTCCCGGCGCCGCCCGGACCCGGCCGGCAGGAGAGGAGCACCGCGCAGACCACCCCCGCCCAAAGACGCCGTACATGCATGGATCGCCGCCCCCTGCTCGGTCACTCCAGCGTGACCCGCCGGTGCGGGCGCACGCCAGGGGAGCAGGGGGCTTTCCAACGAGTGAGGGTGGCGCGCCGGTCGCGCGGTGTACGCCGCGCTACCCCCGGTACCTCAGGCCGTGTCCGACCGGGTACAGCACCTGCGTCGGGTCGTCGGCTCGCTGCACCGGTACGGGAAGCCGGCCTTCGGGCTCGGCCCGGCCCGCGATCACCCTTACCGCCGCCCGCAGTTCGACGTCGGTCCAGCTGTAGGTCGCGAGCGAGGCCGCGAAGCCGGTGCCCGTCAACTGCGCGATGTCGTACGGGTTCCGGATGGCGACCGTGACCACCGGGACGCCCGTGGCGACCAGCCGGGAGACGAGGGTCCGCTGCGGACTGGTCGCCGAGACGTTGTACGTGCCGACGACCACGACGTCCTTCCCGGCCGCCGCGGCCACCGCCTCCTCGATCCTGGCGGCCGTGGGGGTGATGCCGGTGGACAGCGCCGTAGCGGTGAAGCCCAGTTCGGTGAAGCCCTTTGTGAGCGTGGCGGTCGGGGGCCCGGTCGTCCCCGACGGGGAGGCCGGATCCGCGCCGACCACGAGCACATTGCGGTGTCTGCGACGGGACAGCGGCAGCAGACCGGCCGGATCGGCGAGCAGTGTGGTGGTGTCCTGGGCGATCCGGTCGGCGGCGGCCAGGTGGGATCGCTTGCCCACGGTGCGGTCCACGCCCTCGCGGGTGACGAACGGCTGCCGGAAGAGACCCAGTTCGTCCTTCAGCAGCAGAATGCGCAGGATCGATTCCTCGATGCGCTGTTCGGTCAGCTCACCGCTCCGCACGGCCTCCAGGACGGCGTTCCAGGCGACGCTCAGGTTCGGCGGGTTGAGCAGCTGGTCGCAGCCGGCCTTCAGGGCCAGCACCGGAACCCGGTCGTCGCCGTACTTCTGCCGTACGCCGGCCATGTCGAGCGCGTCGGTGACGACGACCCCGTCGTAGCCGAGCTCCTCGCGCAGTATCCCCGTGAGGATGGGGCGGGACAGTGTCGCCGGGTCCCCGCTCGGGTCGAGTGCCGGGACGACGATGTGCGCCGTCATGATGGAGCGGATGCCCGCGGCGATCGCCGCCCGGAAGGGCGGAGCGTCCAGCTCGCGCCACTCCTCGCGGGTGTGGTGGATCGTCGGCAGCGAGTGGTGGCTGTCGGACACGGTGTCCCCGTGACCCGGGAAGTGCTTGGCCGTCGCGGCGATGCCCGCGCCCTGGTAGCCCCGCACCTGTGAGGCGACCAGCTCCGAGACGGCCCGGGGGTCGGAGCCGAACGACCGCACGCCGATGACCGGGTTGGCCGGATTGACGTTGACGTCGGCGACCGGTGCGTAGTTCTGCCGGATGCCCATCGCGGCGAGCTCGGTGCCGGCGATCCGGGCGGCCTTCCGGGTGTCGGAGCGGGAACCGCCCGCCCCCAGTGCCATCGCGCCCGGCACGAGCGTGGCGGGCTTGCCGACCCGGGCGACGATCCCGTGCTCCTGGTCCGTGGAGATCAGCAGCGGAACGGGGGTGGGCTGGGCGAGTCCGGCCTGCTGGATCCCGTTGGACAGCTCGGCGATCTGCTGCGGGTCACGGGTGTTGTGGGCCCAGACGAAGTAGATGATGCCGCCGACGTGGTAGCGCTCGACCAGTTCGGCGGCCGAACGTACCCCGATCTCCCTGAGGTTGGCGTCGACGTCGGCCTGGTCCGGTGCGGTGGCGGAGTGCCCGTACACCCGCATCACGAAGAGCTGCCCCACCTTCTCCTCAAGGCTCATTCGGGAGATGAGCCGCTGGAGGTGTGCGCGCGTGGGGCCGCGGTCGGGGGAGCCCGCGTGTGCGGGGCCGGAGGTGAGGGCCGCGGCCGCGGCACCTGCGGCGGTGGCGGCGAGAACGGAACGTCTGGACGGGGTGGTCCGGTCGGGCACTGGTGCTCCTTCCCTGAAGGAAACTTCCAAGGGTCACGGATATCCGGAAAGTAACTGCCAGTCAAGGGAATCGGCCGGACGGGGCGCACCGGTGGCGGCGGCAGCCGCGCTGCGACGGTTCAGGGAAGCGCGTGGAGGAGAGGGTGCGTGGACAAGGGAGCGCCTGGAGGAGAGGAGGGACCGCCACCGGAGCTGGGAGGGGGCGCACCGGTGGCGGCGTGCCGCAGGCCGCAGGCGGCCAGGGAGGGAGTCAGCGATCGCAGCCAGCAACGAGGGCCGACGACGCCGCTCTGCGGTGACTCGTCCGCGGCACGGCACTTGGACGCCGGGGCCCCGTCTTGGGTTCCCCGCGCACGGAGAGTTTCCCGGTTCCGCCGAGGGGCGGGGCGGGTATCTGCCGGGCGCCGAGGGCCGGGGCGCTCACGACCTTGGGCGGCCCCGCGGCGCCGCCGGGGTCTGCCGGCGGGAGATCACGGACTCAGCGCCACTCCTGGACGTCCACGACCGTGCCCGCGGTCAGATCCGGATGCCCCCAGAAGTCGCCGACCTGCGTGGCGACGACGAGCACGGGCCGCCCCTGGGCGTCCAGATGCGCCGTGAAGAACCCGAACACCCATGAAGGCTCGGCGACCAGGTCCCGCGGAGGCGCCAACCGGACCAGCTCCGTCCCGTCCGCCTCGTACACGACCGCGTTGTCCGTGGGCGTGTACGGGGTGTCGTCCAGCGCCTCGACGACGATCACCCGGCCGTCCCAGGCGAGTGCCGCCTGGGTCGGTCCCGCGAAGTCCTTCTGCACGACCCCGCCGCCGTGCGTCCAGCGGACGACGCGGTCACCGTGGCTCCAGCCGGTGACGACCGGGCCCTGGCCGTGGCGGGCCGCGTTCGCGGCCTGGGCGCTCGGGCCCTGAAGGCTCGGGTCCTGAGGGTTCGGGTCCTGAGGGTTCGGGTCCTGAGGGTTCGGGCTCATGGGCGGTCTCCATGGGCTTCACGCTGTCGCCGATGAACTTCAGCCTACTGCGGGAGGCTCGTCCGGCGATCTCCGCCGGTTCCGGCGGACACCGGGTCCCGGCCTCGTTCGCCGCCGTGGTCCGGCACCGGTCAGTCCCGGGGTGCTGCGGTTCGTTCGCTGCCTCGCTCCGGCATCGGTCAGTCCCGGCGCGCTGCCGTTGGCCCGCAGCCGGCCGGCCCCGGTCTGCGTCCGCCACTCAGCCGGGACCCGGTACCGCCCGGCACTCGTTCGCCGGCCATGCCTCGGTCCTCCCCTGCCCCGACCCGTGTCGGTGA
Source organism: Streptomyces sp. NPDC049887 (assembly GCF_040656535.1). Classification (NCBI taxonomy): domain Bacteria; kingdom Bacillati; phylum Actinomycetota; class Actinomycetes; order Kitasatosporales; family Streptomycetaceae; genus Streptomyces; species Streptomyces sp. NPDC049887. Next base: position 158,510 of record NZ_JBFAMM010000004.1, read on the forward strand.
GCCCCTGACCCGGCGCTCATTCGGCGCTTCCGTCCCGCCCTGTGCTTCCGTCCTGGCCGTCCTGCACCCGCTCGCCGGGCATGCCCACGGTGGCTGCCCCCGCATCGTTCGGGCTCAGGTCCCGCATGGGCCCGGACCTGCCGGCCCGGCGTGGGCAGGCTCCCCTGCGCGCCGGGTCCGGCCGGGGCGTGGCCAAGCCGTGCACGGTACCGGACCGGAAGGTTCAGGAGCGCACCAGCGACTCGAGGTGCTCCCGCCCCGCCGCGAGTATCCCCGGCAACTCGGCCGCGCCCGGGTGCCAGCGCCTCTCGTACTCCCAGCACACCCAGCCGTCGCCGTCCGCGAGCCCCAGGCACTCACCGAGGGGAAGGACCCCGGCGCCCAGTGGCAGCGGCGTGAGGTCCTCCGCCGAGGCGACGTCCTTGACCTGGACGCAGCCCAGGTAGGGCCCGAGCGCCGCCCGGGTGGTGACGGGCGGTTCCCCCTCCAGCCACGGGTGCAGGACATCCCACAGAGCTCCCACGTGCTTGTGCCCGACCTGGCCCACGATGCGGGAGACCGCGGTGCCCGTGCGGTGCGAGTCATGGGTTTCCAGCAGGACCCGAACACCCGCGTCGGCGGCGGTCTCGGCTACCGCGGCGAGCCGCCTGGCAGCCGTCGCGTCGGCGGTCTCCCGGGGCTGGTCGCCGCCCCCGGGGAACACCCGGACGAAGGTCGCCCTCAGATCCCTTGCCAGCCGGACCAGTTCTGTCAGCTCCTCGCTCATGGCCGCCTCGTCGCCGGCCGCCGCCACCTGGGCGTAACCGGCGACCGTCACGATCTCCACGCCCGCGCGTGCGAACGCGTCCACGACCGCGTCGCGTTCGCGTATTCCCATGGCCAGGTTGACCGGCTCCTCCGGGTGGGTGCGCAGCTCCACTCCCTGCCAGCCGGTCGAGGCTGCCAGGGCGGCCACCGCCGGTACGGGCATGCCGGGAACGCCGAGGGTCGAGAAGGCGAACCTCACTTGGGTGATCCTTCCTGGAGGGGCAACCGCCAGTCCTGGCCGACCAGGTCGGCCCCGTACGAGCGGTGCGGCTGCTCCGCGACGAGCGTGAACCCTGCGCGCTGGTAGATGCTCCGGGCGGCCGTCAGGACGTCGTTGGTCCAGAGCACCAGTTCCCGGTACCCCACGTCCCGGGCGAAATCCACCACCGCGCCCACCAGACGCTCCCCCAGGCGGTGGCCGCGCGCCTCCGGCTCGACCAGCAGCAGCCTCAGCCGGGCGGTGGCCGGGGCCTCGTCCCGTACGCACATCACGGAACCGACCGGGCGGCCGTCCAGCTCCGCTATCCACACCCGCTCGAGATGGGGATCGTGGTCCTGGGCGAAGTCCGCGACGATCCGGGCGACCAGCCCTTCGAAGTCCGCGTTCCAGCCGTACTCCGCCGCGTAGAGCGCGCCGTGCCGCTGGACGATCCAGCCCAGCTCACCGGGCACCGGGTCGCGCAGCATCGGCCCCTCGCCGTGCCCCTGCCGATCCGGCCGGACCTCGCCCAGTATGTCGCGCACGGTGCGCATGGCCTCGGTCAGCCGGGGCTGCTCCACGGCGGGCACATCGGCCAGCAGCCTGCCCACGGCCTCCCGGGAGCGCTCGTCCAACAGGGCGGTCGCCTCTCGCCCGCGTGGTGTCAGCGTTATGCGCTGCCGCCGCGAGTCCTCCTCGGACGGGGCCCGCTCGACCAGACCGTCCCGCTCGAACTTGCCGAGCAGCCGGCTCAGATAGCCGGCGTCCAGGGACAGCTCCAGCCGCAGGTCCGCGGCGTCGGTCCGCGGGGCGTGAGCCAGCTCGTACAGCACCCGTGACTCGGTGAGCGTGTACGGCGTGTAGAGGTGTTTGCCGTAGTCGAGCGCGCCGATGAGGTTGGTGTAGAAGCGGTTGAAGGCGCGGATCTCCTGGATGGCCATGACGAACCCCCCGACCTTTCCTTTGACTGAGTCAAGGCTAGGTTCGTGGAATGACGCCCGGCAAGGCCTGTGGACAACTCCCGCCGCCTCCGCCGGGCATACCGTTCGCACCGGGATCGCAGGGCGCGACGAGCCCCCGCCCGGGCCCTTTACGGCGTCCCGCCGCCTGCCCTCGGGGTCGTGCGCCCGTCAGTCCTTGCGCGGCGGCGCCGTCGACGCCCGCGCCATCAGTTCCGCGCCGACGGTCGCGATGCCGCCCGGCGGCGGAGCCTCCCTGCCCATGGCGAGACGGCCCGCGCGCACCCCCGCCTCGTGCAGCGGCAGTCGTACCGTCGTCAGTGCCGGCACCGCGTCCACCGAGAACGGCAGGTCGTCGAATCCGGCCACCGAGACGTCCTCCGGGATGCGCAGTCCCAGGTCGCGCAACGCCGCGCAGGCACCCAGTGCCACTGTGTCGTTGGCCGCGACGATCGCCGTCAGACCGGGATCGCGGCGCAGCAGTTCCAGCGTGGCGTCGTAGCCCGAGCGCCGGTCGTACAGGCCGTGGATGGTCAGCGGCTCCTGGTCCTCCGGGACGGATCCGGCCGCACCCGCGCCCCCCTTCGCGGCGTCGGCCGCCCTCGCCGCTTCCAGCGCCGCGCGATGGCCTTCGAGCCGGTGCCGTGTGGTGGTGCGCCCGGTGGGGCCCGCGACGTACCCGATCCGCCGGTGCCCGAGGCCGGTCAGGTGTTCCGTGAGCCGCCGCCCGCCGCCCCGGTTGTCGAAGGCGAGCGTGGCGGTGACGGAGCCCCCGGGGACGGGTGGGCGGCCGCAGAGCACGACCGTGGTCCCCGCGTCCGCGAGCTTCCCGAGCTTGGCTGCCATCGCGGTGAGGTGGTCCGGGTCCTCCGGTGCCCCGCCCGTGAGGACCACGGCGGCCGCCCGTTGCCGCTGCAGCAGTGTCAGGTAGGTCAGTTCGCGTTCCGGGGAGCCGCCCGTGTTGCACACCACCGCCAGCTTCTCGCCGCCCGCCCGGCCCGAGGTGCCTTCGCCGATCGCGCTCTGCGCGGCGCCGGCCAGGATCCCGAAGAACGGGTCGGCGATGTCGCTGACGAGGATCCCGACCAGGTCGGAGGTGGCCGCTGCGAGTGAGCTGGCCGGCCCGTTGAGGACGTAGTCGAGCTCGTCCACCGCGCGCAGGACGCGTTCCCGGGTCGGGGCCGCGACCGGGTAGTTGCCGTTGAGGACCCGGGAGACGGTTGCCGGGGAGACCCGGGCGCGAGCCGCCACATCAGCCAGCGTGACTGTCATCGCTTTCCTCCCAGGGGGATCCGGCCGGGCCCTTGCCCGGGCTACTGTCCGCAGGCTAGCGCCATCACTGGCGGAAAGCGCTTGCCATGACCATTTCGCCGCCGCTTCGAGCAATCGGGGAGACCGAGCAAGCGGGGAGACATGGAGGCGCCTTCGTGACAGGCAGGACGTGCGGATCGCCATGAACGGCGTCACGGGGCGGATGGGTTCCGGCAGCACCTCGTGCGCTCCCTCCTCGTGACACGCGGAGAGGGCGGAATCGGCCTGGGCGACGGTGCGGTCCTCGGCGAGCACCGCGGCCAGGTCCGTCGACCACTCCTCAGAGAAGGCGATGGTGTCGGTGCCGAGCGCGACCGCGGCCTCCTGCAGCCGGTGGTTCCCGAGTTCGGTCAGGACGTCCTGCTCAAATGAATCGTGACTCATGCCCGAAACGCCAAGTCTCCCCCGTGCATCGGCGTTTCGAGATTCCGGAAGAACAACTGCCCGCAATCGTGCAACCCTTCCGGCGTGACGTGTGTCGTACTGGGCGTCAGGGCTCCTGGGGAGGGATTCCGGGGGGATTCGGAGGAGTTCTGAGGGTGGGGGAACGAGGGGCCCGGTCGTTCGACCGGGCCCCCTGGATGCCCGGGCGGTCGGCCCCTCCCGTTCCGAGAGGACCGGCCCGCCGGGTTCTCCACAGGCCGGACGGGTTGTCCGAGCCGGGCGGTAGCGTCTGCGCATGTCCAATCTGGCAGTGCTCGAAGGGGTCCTGGAGCGGATCACCTACGCCAACGAGGAGAACGGGTACACGGTCGCCCGGGTCGACACCGGCCGCGGCAGCTCCGACCTCCTGACGGTCGTCGGCTCGCTCCTCGGCGCGCAGCCGGGTGAATCGCTGCGGATGGAGGGTCGCTGGGGCTCCCACCCGCAGTACGGCAAGCAGTTCACCGTCGAGAACTACACCACCGTCCTGCCCGCCACCGTCCAGGGCATCCGGCGCTACCTCGGCTCCGGCCTCATCAAGGGCATCGGGCCCCGCATCGCCGAGCGCATCGTCGACCACTTCGGAGCCGGCACCCTCGACGTCATCGAGCAGGAGCCTGGCAGGCTCGTCGAGGTCCCCGGCCTCGGCCCCAAGCGCACGAAGATGATCGGCGTCGCCTGGGAGGAGCAGAAGGCCATCAAGGAAGTCATGGTCTTCCTCCAGGGAGTGGGCGTCTCCACGTCCATCGCCGTGCGGATCTACAAGAAGTACGGGGACGCGTCGATCTCCGTGGTCAGGAACCAGCCCTACCGGCTCGCGGCGGACGTCTGGGGCATCGGCTTCCTCACCGCAGACCGGATCGCCCAGGCGGTGGGCATACCCCACGACAGCCCCGACCGGGTCAAGGCCGGCCTGCAGTACGCCCTGTCCCAGTCCGCGGACCAGGGGCACTGCTACCTGCCGGAGGACAGGCTCATCGCCGACTCGGTGAAGCTGCTCCAGGTGGACACGGGGCTGGTGATCGACTGCCTGGCCGAGCTGGCGGCCGAGGAGGAAGGGGTCGTCCGGCAGCAGGTCCCTTCGCCCGAGGGCGGGGACCCGGTCACCGCGGTCTACCTCGTGCCCTTCCATCGCGCCGAGCTGTCCCTCGCCGCCCAGCTGACCCGGCTGCTGCGCACGGACGAGGACCGTATGCCTGCCTTCCGGGACGTGGCCTGGGACAAGGCGCTGGCCTGGCTCGCCGCGCGCACGGGCGCGGAGCTGGCGCCCGAGCAGGAGCAGGCGGTCCGGCTCGCCCTCACCCGCAAGGTGGCCGTCCTGACCGGCGGCCCCGGCTGCGGCAAGTCGTTCACGGTCCGCTCCATCGTCGAGCTCGCCCGTGCCAAAAAGGCCAAGGTGGTCCTCGCCGCACCCACGGGAAGGGCGGCCAAGCGGCTCGCGGAGCTGACCGGAGCCGAGGCGTCCACCGTGCACCGGCTCCTGGAGCTGAAGCCGGGCGGAGACGCCGCCTACGACAGGGACCGGCCGCTCGACGCCGATCTCGTGGTGGTCGACGAGGCCTCCATGCTGGACCTGCTGCTGGCCAACAAGCTCGTGAAGGCCGTGGCGCCGGGCGCCCATCTGCTGCTGGTCGGCGACGTGGACCAGCTCCCGAGCGTCGGCGCCGGAGAGGTCCTCAGCGATCTGCTCGCGGACGGCAGTCCGGTCCCGTCCGTCCGGCTCACCCGTATCTTCCGGCAGGCCCAGCAGTCGGGCGTGGTCACCAACGCCCACCGGATCAACTCCGGTGCCCAGCCCCTCACAGCGGGGCTGAGCGACTTCTTCCTCTTCGTCGAGGACGACACCGAGGAGGCGGGCCGGCTCACCGTCGACGTCGCCGCCCGGCGCCTTCCCGCCCGCTTCGGGCTGGACCCGCGGCGCGATGTGCAGGTCCTCGCGCCCATGCACCGGGGCCCCGCCGGCGCGGGCACCCTGAACGGTCTCCTGCAGCAGGCGATCACCCCCGCCCGCCCCGATGTGCCGGAGAAGCGGTTCGGCGGCCGGGTCTTCCGCGTCGGCGACAAGGTCACTCAGGTTCGCAACAATTACGAAAAGGGGAAGAACGGAGTCTTCAACGGCACGGTCGGCGTGGTGACCTCACTCGATCCTGTCGAGCAGCGGCTGACGGTGCTGACGGACGAGGACGAGGAGGTGCCGTACGACTTCGACGAGCTGGACGAGCTCGCCCATGCGTACGCCGTCACGATCCACCGCTCCCAGGGCAGCGAGTATCCGGCCGTGGTGATCCCGGTCACCACGGGGGCCTGGATGATGCTCCAGCGGAACCTGCTCTACACGGCCGTCACGCGAGCGAGGAAGCTCGTCGTGCTCGTCGGCTCCCGCAGGGCGGTAGGGCAGGCGGTCCGCACCGTCTCGGCAGGCAGGCGCTTTACCGCACTCGACCACAGGCTGACAGGTGGAGCGTTCGTGGCAAAGATCACCTAACACTTCCGGAACCGGGGCGAAGGGGGCAGGATGAGCAGGCTGGGCGGCACTGAGTGCCGCTGACCGGCCGAATGGTCGACCCCGAGTGCACTCTCCTCAGCCAAATGGGGGATGGTAGAGACAGTCAGGGCACCTCGAAGAAGAGGCACTACGTCGGTGAGGGATGACGTGAGCGACAACTCTGTAGTACTGCGGTACGCGGACGGTGAATACACCTACCCGGTGGTCGAGAGCACCGTCGGCGACAAGGGCTTCGACATCGGGAAGCTCCGGGCGCAGACCGGTCTGGTGACCCTGGACAGCGGTTACGGCAACACGGCCGCCTATAAATCCGCGATCACCTACCTCGACGGCGAGCAGGGCATCCTGCGCTACCGCGGCTACCCGATCGAGCAGCTGGCCGAGCGCTCCAGCTTCCTCGAGGTGGCCTATCTGCTGATCAACGGCGAGCTGCCGACCGTCGACCAGCTGGCTGCGTTCCGGGGCGAGATCACCCAGCACACGCTGCTGCACGAGGACGTCAAGCGGTTCTTCGACGGCTTTCCGCGCGACGCCCACCCGATGGCCATGCTGTCGTCCGTGGTCAGCGCGCTGTCGACCTTCTACCAGGACAGCCACAACCCGTTCGACGAGAAGCAGCGCCACCTCTCCACCATCCGGCTGCTGGCCAAGCTCCCGACGATCGCCGCCTACGCGTACAAGAAGTCGATCGGTCACCCGTTCGTCTACCCGCGCAACGACCTGGGCTACGTCGAGAACTTCCTGCGGATGACCTTCTCGGTCCCGGCCCAGGAGTACGAGCTGGACCCGGTCGTCGTGGCCGCCCTCGACAAGCTGCTCATCCTGCACGCGGACCACGAGCAGAACTGCTCGACGTCCACCGTGCGCCTGGTGGGCTCCTCGCAGGCGAACATGTTCGCCTCCATCTCCGCCGGCATCTCCGCCCTGTGGGGCCCGCTGCACGGTGGCGCCAACCAGTCCGTGCTGGAGATGCTGGAAGGCATCGCGGCCACCGGTTGCGACGTCGACACCTTCATTCGCAAGGTGAAGGACAAGGAGGACGGCGTCCGCCTGATGGGCTTCGGCCACAGGGTCTACAAGAACTTCGACCCCCGCGCCAAGATCATCAAGGCTGCCGCCCACGATGTGCTCTCCGCCCTGGGCAAGTCCGACGAGCTGCTGGACATCGCCCTGAAGCTGGAGGAGCACGCGCTGTCCGACGACTACTTCGTCGAGCGCAAGCTGTACCCGAACGTGGACTTCTACACCGGTCTGATCTACCGGGCCATGGGCTTCCCGACCGAGATGTTCACCGTGCTCTTCGCCCTCGGCCGCCTTCCGGGCTGGATCGCCCAGTGGCACGAGATGATCAAGGAGCCGGGTTCCCGCATCGGTCGCCCGCGCCAGATCTACACCGGCGAGGTCCTGCGCGACTTCGTCCCGGTCGAGGCCCGCTGAGGTCTGCTCGGCACTCCCGTCGCGCCCCGGTGCGAGGGTCCTGTACGCAGAGAAGCGCCCCGCTGCCGATCCCCCCACGGGTCGGCAAGCGGGGCGCTTCCCATATCCCCGGTGCGGATTCCCCCCACGGGATCCGGCCGGGCGTCTGCTGGTGTCCAGCAGAAGCTCTTCGCGACGCGGTCTGCCGGGGTACGTATCTTCGGGAGGGCCGCTCAAAGCTCCCCGGTCGTACGTGCCCCGGCCAACGCTTGCCTGGGACGTCCCCCAAGACATCCCATGAGCGTCCCCCAAGACGCTCTGGCATCGCCCACTTAGACTCGCGAAGAGCCCGAATGGTTACCCATAAATATCTGTGATCTGGGTCTCTTTGTGAAGGTCCTGTGTACCACGTGAAGGATCGCAGATGCAGCCTCCCGTCGGCCACGGAAACGGATGAGTAGGTCCTGGCAATTCCCGGACCGCGGGATTCGAGGGGGCCGGGGACGGCCGGCCCGTGTCGCCGAAGGCCGGGGAGGGGCCGTGAGGGCGGGCTGGTCCGGGCGGGGCTCTCTGGCGGGACCGACGGGGCGAGGGTCGCCTCCGCGGGCCGCGGGGGCTGCCGAAGGGCCGGGAACGCCGAAGCCGCCCCGGGTGGAGGTTCGGGGCGGCAGGAGGCGTGGTCGAGGTGTTCCGGCGGAGCCGGTGCCCGGTCGGGGAGGGGCGAGGTGAATGGCCGTGCGCGGAGGTCAGGCCTCGCCCACGAGCTCGTAGCCCGCTTCGTCGACCGCCGCGCGCACGGCCGTCTCGTCGAGCGGTGCGGCCGAGACCACGGTGACCCGTCCGGTCGTGGCGACGGCCGTGACGGACGTGACGCCGGCGATCGCGGAGATCTCCTCGGTCACGGCGCCCTCGCAGTGGCCGCACGTCATGCCCTTCACCAGGTAGACCGAGGTGGTGCCGCTCGGCTCGGTGTCCGCCGCGCTGCCGTGGCAGGAGCCGGTGGGTGAGCAGCAGGAGCCGCTTGCCTCGATGGTGCCGGTGTTCGTCTCGGCGGTCATGGCGTTCTCCTCTGTGCGGGTGTGTCGCTCGGTGGTCACTTCGTCCGGCGAAGTGGTGCGTCGGGGTCCGGGGGTGCGTGACTCCCCCGACCCCCGCTTCACTTTATACCCCTAGGGGGTATGAGTGCGAGTGCCCTCCGGCTGCGGGGTGGCGTCGACCAGTGGCTGGAGGTAGCGGTGCACCAGCCTCTTCAGCTCGGTCCTGTACGCCTCCCGCTGTGCTCCCTCGTGGGCGAGGATCAGCTCCAGTCCCGCCTTGACCGCGGAGAACGTCATGTTTGCGACACGGCTGAGCTCGGCGGGTGCGGAGTTCGGGAGGAAGTCGCCGAGGACCTGCTCGACGCGCTCGAGCAGTGCCGAGTGCACGGCGTCGTGCTCCTCCGTGATCCGGCCGGGGATCTCGGATCCGTGCATGAGGACGGTGAAGGCGGGGTTCGCGCAGTTGAACTCGATCAGTGGATCCAGGACCGAGTCGAGCAGTTCGTCGAGCGGGAGGGTCGGGTCGAGGGTGTCGAATGCGGCGCCGTGGGTTTCGCGCCAGCGCTGCATCAGTCGACCGCCCAGCTCGACGGCGATCGCCTCCTTGTTCGGGAAGAACTGGTACAGCGTGCCCGGTGAGACGCCTGCCTCGCGGGCGATGGCGTTGGTGCTCGCGGCGGTGTAGCCGCAGCGGCAGAACACGCCGGCGGCGGCCTCCAGGAGCTGGGCGATCCGGCGCTCGCCCCGTGCCTGGCGGCGGCGCGGTTGCGCGGACCCGCCTTGTTCCCCGGCATCCGGTGCCTCTGGCATGTGAACCACCAATCCCCAGTTCTCCGGGCTCGGTTGACAAACGCGAGTGTGCGCTCGCATTCTTGTGGAACGCGAGCGATGACTCGTGTTTGCCAGTCTATGGCAATGGCCGACCCGTGCTGCCTCCTGCGCGGCACCGGTCTCGGGGGAGGGGAACACCACCCGATGTCCGACGTCAATCACGAGCCGCGCCCGGGCGGCTGGACCCGTTTCGTCACCGCGCGACCACGGCTGTCGCTGCTTCTCGCCCTCGTCGTCACCGCCCTCGCCGTCCTCGCGGGCGGCGGGGTCGCCGACCGGATGGGCAGCGGAGGGTGGGAGGACCCCGATGCGCAGTCGACGTATGCGACCGAAGCCCTCGACCGAGAGTTCCCCGCCGCGCGGCCCAATCTGCTCCTCCTCGTCGGCACCGGTCCCGAGGGTGTGGACGATCCGTCCGTCGCCGCCGAGGCCGAGCGGCTGACCGAGCGGCTGGCCGGTGAGGAGGGCGTGACGGGCGTCGGCTCCTACTGGCGGACCAAGTCGCCCGCCCTGCGCGCCGAGGACGGTCGTGAGGCACTCGTCGCCGCCCGGATCGAAGGAGACGAGAAGACGGCCGCGGGGGTGCTGGAGCGCATCGCGCCCGAGTACCGGGGCAAGCACGGGCCCGTGCACGTCTCCGTCGGCGGGCCCGTCGCGGTCATGCACGAGATGGAGACGACCATCCAGGAGGACCTTCTGCGTGCCGAGCTGATCGCGCTGCCGGTGACGCTGCTCCTGCTTGTGATGGTCTTCGGCAGCGCGGTCGCGGCGCTGCTGCCGCTGGGCATCGGCATCGTCGCCATCCTGGGGACGAACGCCGTGCTTCGCGGACTGACCGAGTTCACCGACGTCTCGGTCTTCGCACAGAACCTCACGACGGCCCTCGGCCTCGGACTCGCCATCGACTACGCCCTGTTCATCGTGCGCCGCTTCCGGGAGGAACTGGCTGCCGGGGCGCAGAGCCGGGAGGCGATCGCGACCACCGTCCGCACCGCCGGCCGTACGGTGCTCTTCTCGGCGCTCACGGTGGCCGTGTCACTGGCCGCGATGCTGGTCTTCCCGCAGTACTTCCTGCGGTCGTTCGCCTACGCGGGGATCGCCGTGGTCCTGTTGGCCGCCGCGGCCGCGCTCCTGCTGCTCCCCGCCGCACTGGTGCTGCTCGGCGACCGCGTGAACGCACTCGATCTGCGGAAGCTGTTCCGTCGCGGTGGTCCGCAGAGGGCGGGCGACGCCGGGCGGCCGCACTCCGAAACGAGTTCGGCGGCAGACGCCGACGGGGTGGGCTGGGCCCGGCTGGTGCGCCTGGTGATGCGCCGGGCCCCTGTCTTCGCGGTGGCCACCACCGCCGGGCTGGTGCTGCTCGGGCTGCCCTTCCTCGGGGTGCGGTTCGGACCGGCGGACGACCGCCAGCTCCCGTCCGGTGCGGAGTCCCATGTCGTGCAGCAGCACATCCGGGAGGGGTTCCCCGGAAGCCCGGGCGGTGGCCTCGACGTCTTCGCCGAGGGCCCTGCCACCCCTGCCGAGTACGCCCGGTACCGTGAGCGCGTCGAGGCCCTTCCTGGCGTACTGCGTGTCGACGGACCGCTGGTCTCCGGCGAGCACGCGGTGTTCACGGTGCTGCCCGAGGAGGAGTCCGTCGGCGAGGAGTCGCAGCGGCTGGTCCGCGACCTCCGCGCGGAGCCCGCCCCGTTCGAGACCTCCGTGACCGGCGCCGCGGCGATGCTGGTCGACTCCAAGGACGCGATCGGTGAACGGCTGCCGTGGGCCGCGGCGATCATCGCCGTCGTCACTCTCCTGCTCGTCTTCCTGCTCACCGGCAGTGTGCTGATCCCACTTCAGGCCGTGGTGCTCAACGGGCTCAGTCTCACAGCGATGTTCGGGGCCGTGGTCTGGATCTTCCAGGAGGGGCACCTCTCCGGCCCCCTCTCCTTCACCGCCACGGGCGCGATCGAGACGACGCTTCCCGTGCTGATGTTCTGCGTCGCCTTCGGGCTGTCCATGGACTACGGCGTGTTCCTGCTCTCCCGTATCAAGGAGGAGTACGACCGCACCGGCGACCACGAGCACGCCGTGGCCTTCGGGCTGCGCCGCACCGGCGGGCTGATCACCGCAGCGGCCGTGATCCTCGCGGTGGTGATGGTCGCGATCGGCACCTCGCGGGTGAGCAACACCAAGATGCTCGGCCTCGGCATCGCCCTCGCCGTGCTCATGGACGCCATGGTGGTGCGCAGTCTGCTGGTCCCCTCGGTGATGAAGCTGACGGGCAGGGCCACCTGGTGGGCCCCGGCTCCGTTGCGGGCGCTCCATGCGAGGTTCGGTCTCAGCGAGGGCGGGATATCCGGGCCCGCCCCGGCGGACTCCGTCGCGCAGGAGCGCGACACCGAGGAGCGGGGCGGGCTCTCCACGGCTGACAGGGGCGGTGCCGCGGACGAGGCGGACGACCGAAACGGCGAACGCGACCGCGACAACGTCCCTGTGGGCGGTTAGGTTCGTGCCGGGGCCGGTGGCAGTGCTGGCGGCGCGGGAGCGGGTGGCGTAGGAACCAGCGGGCGCAGCGAATGGAGCAGGGAAGGCGGGCGGATGAGGGCCGTCGTGTTCGAGCGATACGGGCAGGAGCCCGAGGTGCGTGAGGTGCCCGACCCCGTAGCGCCGGAGCACGGGGTCGTCGTGCGCGTCGAGGCCACCGGACTGTGCCGGAGTGACTGGCACGGTTGGATGGGACACGACCCCGGCATCTCGCTGCCGCACGTTCCCGGGCACGAGCTCGCCGGAGTGGTCGAGGCCGTCGGTCCAGGTGTCGTCGACTGGCGGCCGGGTGATCGGGTCACCGTGCCGTTCGTGTGCGCCTGTGGCCGCTGTGCGGCCTGTTCGGCGGGGGACCAACAGGTGTGCGAGCGCCAGACGCAGCCCGGCTTCACTCACTGGGGCTCGTTCGCCGAGTACGTCGCGCTGGAGCGTGCGGACGTCAATCTCGTCGGCGTCCCCGATGAGCTGTCCTTCGCTGCGGCGGCGGGACTCGGCTGCCGGTTCGCCACCGCCTTCCGGGCAGTGGTCGCCCAGGGGCGGGTGGCCCCGGGGGAGTGGGTCGCGGTGCACGGTTGCGGCGGGGTCGGGCTCTCCGCGGTGATGATCGCGGCGGCGTGCGGGGCACGGGTCGTGGCGGTGGACGTCTCTCCCAGGGCCCTGGACCTGGCGCGGAGGTTCGGCGCGGCGGAGTGCGTCGACGGGAGTGGGCTCGGAGGCGCCGAGGACACCGCGCTGAGGGTGCGTGAGCTGACGGCCGGGGGCGCCCGTCTTTCGCTGGACGCCCTCGGCTCCCCTGCCACGTGTGCCGCATCGGTCCGGAGCCTGGGCCGGCGCGGACGCCATGTGCAGGTGGGGCTGCTGCCCTCGGCCGCAGGTGACCCCGTGGTGCCGATGGGGCGGGTCATCGGGGAGGAGCTGGAGATCGTGGGCAGCCATGGGATGGCCGCTCATGCCTACGGGCCGATGCTGGACATGGTTCGCTCGGGGGCTCTGCGGCCGGATCTGCTGGTGGCCGCGGTGATCCCGCTCGACGCCGCCCCGGCAGCGCTGGCGGCCATGGGCACGGCGCCGGGGGCGGGGGTGACGATCATCGAGCCGGGGCGGGTCGCCTGACTCCCCTGTCGGTTCATTCCTCGGGCCTGCCCCGGTGAACGGCCCACTCACGGGCGAGGACCGACATGTTCGTGGCGTCGACCCAGCCGTCCTCGTGGCGCAGGACCTCGCGTTCGGTGCCCTCGGCGACGAAGCCCGCCTTCTCGTAGGCGCGGCGGGCCCGCGGATTGAAGTCGTAGACGCTGAGGGAGATCCGGTTCAGTCCGAGCCGCTCGAAGCCGTAGCCGGTGACGAGCCGGACGGCCTCGGTGCCCAGGCCGCGGTCACGGCCGCGAGGGCCGATCAGGATGCGGAAGTTGCAGCTGCCGTTCCGCTCGTCCCAGTTGTTGAGGACGGCTTCGCCGACGAGTTCACCCGAGTCACGGTCGACCACGCCGAGGTCGAGACGGTCGGGTTGATCACCGCGGGTGGCGTACCAGGAGCGCAACCGCTCGTCCGGGAAAGGCGGGGTACCGGCGGAACCGGTGAGGAGAAGCACCTCGGTGTCGCCCAGGATCGCCGCCATCGTGGGGGCGTCCTCCTCGGTGAGGGGGCGCAGGACCACCTTCGTTCCGGTGAGGGTGGGCTTGACGGAGAAGTCCGCCTGTCGTCGCTCGGTCACCGCAGGATTGTCGGAAGGGCGCGGTGCGAGAGGCAAGCCATTTGCCCGTCGGGCCCCGCACCCGGGGATGCGGGGCCCGGCGTCTCAGCTCCTGCGCCCCCTGTTGCCGGGGCGGTTGGCGACCCAGACGCGGATCGTGTCGGCGTACCAGTAGGGCTTGCCCGACTCCACATGGTCCGGTGGGGGCAGGAGGCCGTGCTTGCGGTACGAACGGACCGTGTCCGGCTGCACCTTGATGTGCGCGGCGATGTCCTTGTAGGACCAGAGTCTTCTGTCCGTCATCTGTGGCACCTCCCTGTACGCGCCGCAGCGGCGGCCGGGGGAGCCGTCGGGGGAGCTGCGGCGCGGGCACTGGCGATCACTCAGCCTGTGCCCGTTGAACGACGCAGAGTGACGGCAGGGGAGGGGCTGTCGAGGTCCTGTGACACAAGGCCCGCGTAACGCAGACATGTGTGACGAAGGGGCGACTGTTGTGACAGGACGGAGGTGCGGAGGCGGAGGGAGCAGGAGTTCAGGCGCCGCAGGAGCGGAGGAAGCGCCGGGTGCGTTCGGCGATGGGGAACGGCTTCTCCGGCGGGCAGGGGTACATGTCCTGCTCGACGATGGCGAAGAGCTCCGCGTCCAGGCGCTGGGCCGCGGCCAGTACCGGCTCCAGCGCGGGCACTCCGGTCGGCGGTTCGCACATCACCCCGCGCGCCACGGCGGGGCCGAACGGCACCTCGTTCGCGACGACTTCGGCGAGGATCTCCGGATCCACCTGCTTGAGGTGGAGGTAGCCGATCCGTTCGCCGTAGGTCTCGATGAGCTTGACGCTGTCGCCGCCGCAGTAGGCGTAGTGGCCCGTGTCGAGGCAGAGCGAGACCAGGTCGGCGTCGGTCGCGTCGAGGAAGCGGCTGACGTTCTCCTCGCCGTCGATGTGGGTGTCCGCGTGGGGGTGGACCACGATCCTCAGTCCAAAGCGGTCCCCCACCTCCTGCCCCAGGCGTTCGGTCTGGGTGGTGAGGTGCCGCCATTGTTCGGGTGTGAGGCTCCGGTCCTCCAGTACCTCGCCGGTCCTGTCGTCGCGCCAGAAGGACGGGATGACGACGAGGTGGTCCGCGCCCATCGCACGGGTGAGGGCGGCGATCCCGGAAACATGGGCCCAGGTCTTCTCCCAGACGGCCGGGCCGTGGTGCAGTCCGGTGAAGACGGTGCCGGCCGAGACCCTCAGCCCGCGGGACGAGGTCTCCTCGGTGAGCCGTGCGGGGTCGGTGGGGAGATAGCCGTACGGGCCGAGTTCGATCCATTCGTAGCCGGCGCGTGCCACCTCGTCGAGGAAGCGCTGCCAGGGGACTTGACGGGGATCGTCGGGGAACCACACGCCCCAGGAGTCAGGGGCCGACCCGATCCGGATGCGGTCGAACGAGGCTGCGGAGGAGGTCATGGCGGCCAGCTTTCCGGCCGCCGGAGAAAGGTGTCAAGCTTTCGTCCGAATGTAAGGACAAAATGTTGACAGTGCTCGGGAAGGCGGGCTAGACCAGGGGGCAGCCGGGCGTGGAACCGAAGGGACACGTATGCCTCAGCCGTACGACGTCATCACGATGGGCCGGATCGGAGTGGACCTCTATCCCCTTCGGTCCGGGGTCCCGCTGGCCCAGGTCGACACTTTCGGGAAGTTCCTCGGGGGTTCCGCCGCGAACGTGGCGGTCGCGGCGGCCCGCCTCGGCCGGCGGGCCGCCGTCGTCACCCGGACCGGCCGGGACGCCTTCGGGGACTACCTCCACCAGGCGCTCCGCGAGTTCCGGGTCGACGACCGCTGGGTGACCGCGGTGCCGGGGCTGCCGACCCCCGTGACGTTCTGCGAGATCTTCCCGCCGGACGACTTCCCGCTGTACTTCTACCGGCAGCCCAAGGCTCCCGACCTCGAACTGCGCGCCGAAGAGCTGGACATGGACGCCATCGGCGCGGCGCGGGTCTTCTGGATGACCGGCACCGGGCTGTGCGCCGAGCCGAGCAGGGAGGCCACGCTCGCCGCGCTCGAGCACCGGGCGAGGTCCGGGACGACCGTCTTCGACCTGGACTGGCGGCCCATGTTCTGGGACGGCCCGACCGGTTCGGCGGCGGACGGGGCCCGGCCGTACTACGCGAAGGCGCTCGCCCGCGCCACCGTCGCCGTGGGCAATCTCGAGGAGTGCGAGATCGCCACCGGGGAGCGCGAACCGTACGCCGCCGCCCGTGCCCTGCTCGCCGCCGGGGTCGAGCTGGCCGTGGTCAAGCAGGGCCCCAACGGCGTGCTGGCCGTGCGCGACGACGGCACGGTGGCGGAAGCGCCCCCGGTGAAGGTCGACGTCGTCAATGGTCTCGGCGCGGGCGACGCGTTCGGCGGGGCGATGGTCCACGGACTCCTCGCCGGCTGGGAGTTGGAGCGGGTGATGCGGTTCGCCAACGCCGCGGGGGCGATCGTCGCCGCCCGCCTCGCCTGTTCGTCGGCCATGCCCTACGCCGCGGAGGTGGAAGCCCTTCTCGACGGCCATGCACCTGGCCCCGAGGCGGACCCCGGCCCCGTGGCGGAGACCGGCCCCCCACCCGGCACGCACGGCGGTCCCGGAACCGCGGCGGCGCCCGGAGCGCCGTCGTGACCCGCGTCGCCCTCACCGACCTCGTCAGGATCAGGGTCAGCCACCCGGAGGCCGTGGCCGAGGCGGCGGCCCGCCGTCGGCGGCGGGCCCTCGTCGGCAGCAGCGGCAGGCTGATGATCGTCGCGGCGGACCACCCCGCCCGCGGAGCGCTGGCCGTCGGCGACCAGCGGTACGCGATGGCCAACCGACTGGGCCTCCTGGAGCGTCTGTGCACCGCGCTGGAACGCCCGGGCGTCGACGGCGTCCTCGCCACCGCCGACATTCTGGAGGACCTCCTCCTGCTCGGGGCACTCGACGACAAGGTCGTCATCGGATCGATGAACCGCGGCGGGCTCGCCGGGGCCGCCTTCGAGCTGGACGACAGGTTCACCGGCTACCGCGCCGAGGACCTCGCGCGGCTGGGCTTCGACGCGGGCAAGCTGCTCCTCCGCATCGACTACGACGACCCCGGCTCCCTCGCCACCCTGCACTCCACCGCGCGCGCCATCGACGAGATGGCCGCCCGCCGGCTGCCGGTCTTCGTCGAGCCGTTCATCTGCCGCCGCGTCGACGGGGTGCTGCGCAACGATCTCTCCGCCGAGGCGGTCACCCGTTCCATGGCCATTGCCTCCGGGCTCGCCGGCACCTCGGCGTACACCTGGCTGAAGATCCCCGTCACGGAGGACCCCGACGACATGGCGCGGGTGATGGAGACGTCGACGCTCCCCGCGGTGCTGCTCGGTGGCGACGTGGGCGACACCGCGGGCGGGCAGGCGGCGGCGTACGAGAAGTGGCGCGGAGCGCTGCAACTTCCCACGGTCCAGGGACTGGTGGCGGGCCGTTCACTGCTCTATCCGGTCGACGGCGACGTAACGGCGGCGGTCGACACGGCCGTGGGCCTGCTCTAGGGGGTACGGAGGACTCATGGATCACAGGGACACGGCACCAGAACGGCATCTGCGGGCCGGAACCGCGGCCGCCGGACCGTACGCGCTCGACATCGATCCCGGGAGGGCCGGCTGGGGGTACTCCGCCCTGCGGGTCCTGGAGCTGGCCCCCGGCGCCTCCCACCTGCTGGAGGCCGGGGACAGCGAGTGGATCGTGCTGCCGCTGGAGGGCGGGTGCTCGGTGCGGACCGAAGGTACGACCATGGAACTGCTGGGCAGGGAGCACGTGTTCGCCGGAGTCACCGACTTCGCGTACGTCCCGCGCGACGCCCGGGCACTGATCGCCTCCGGCGCGGGAGGCCGCTTCGCCCTGGCAGGAGCGAGGTGCGAGCGACGACTCCCCGCTCGCCGCGGCCCCGCGCCGGAGGTTCCGGTCGAGGACCGGGGTTCGGGCACCTGCGCCCGCCGTGTGCACAACTTCGCCGCCGCCGGCACCTTCGACTGCGACCGCCTCATCGCCGTCGAGGTGCTGACCCCTGGCGGCAACTGGTCCTCGTACCCGCCGCACAAGCACGACGAGCACCGCCCCGGCGAGGAGACGGAGCTCGAGGAGATCTACTACTTCGAGATCGAGGGCGAGCACGGCTTCGGCTACCAGCGGATCTCGCCGTCCCGTCCCGGGGGCACGGATCTGCTCGCCGAGGTCCGCAGCGGTGACGCCGTCCTCGTCCCGGACGGCTGGCACGGCCCCTCCATCGCGGCTCCGGGCCACGGCATGTACTACCTGAACGTCATGGCCGGCCCCGGTCCGGAACGCGCCTGGCGGATCTGCTTCCACCCCGACCACACGGAGGGTTACCGATGAGCGGACCGAGGCTGACCGTCGCCCAGGCGCTGGTGCGGTTCCTGGCCCGCCAGTACACCGAGCGCGACGGCCACAGGCAGCGGCTCGTCGGGGCCATGTGGGGCATTTTCGGCCACGGCAACGTGGCCGGGATCGGCCAGGCCCTCCTCGAGTCCGATGACTTGCCCTTCGTCCAGGGGCGCAACGAGCAGGCGATGGTGCACGCGGCCGTCGGTCACGCCCGCCAGTCCAACCGCCTGTCCACGCACGCCGTCACGACCTCCATCGGTCCGGGTGCCACCAACCTCGTGACCGGGGCCGCTCTCGCCACCGTCAATCGGCTGCCGGTCCTGCTCCTCCCCGGCGACACCTTCGCGACCCGCCCCGCGGACCCCGTCCTCCAGCAGCTGGAGGTCCCGTACGCGGGCGACGTGTCGGTGAACGACTGCCTCCGCCCGGTGTCGGCCTACTTCGACCGGATCACCCGCCCCGAAGCGCTGATCCCGGCGGCGCTCGCCGCGGCGCGGGTCCTCACCGACCCGGCCGCGACCGGGGCGGTCACCCTCGCGCTGCCCCAGGACGTGCAGGCGGAGGCGTACGACTGGCCGGAGGAGTTCTTCGCCGAGCGAGTCTGGCACGTGCGCCGCCCTCAGCCGGATCCGGAGGAGCTGGCGGCGGCGGTCCGCGTCGTACGGTCCGCGCGGCGGCCCCTGGTCGTCGCCGGCGGGGGCGTGCACCACAGCAGGGCGGAGGGCGCCCTGCGGACCTTCGCCGAGGCCACCGGGATCCCCGTCGCCTCGACACAGGCCGGGAAGGGCTCCCTGCCGTACGACCACCCGGCGGACATCGGCGGCATCGGCCACACCGGCACCGCCGTCGCCGACGAACTCGCGGGAACGGCCGACCTGGTCATCGGCATCGGCACCCGCTACACCGACTTCACGACCGCCTCGGCGACCCTCTTCGGCAACCCGGGTGTCCGCTTCCTCAATCTCAACATCACCGGCTTCGACGCCCACAAGCTCGCCGCGCTCCCGCTCGTGGCGGACGCCAGGACCGGACTGGAGGCCCTGACCGAGGCCCTGCGCGGACACCATGTCGAACACGGCTACGAGACGGAGTACGCGGACGGCAAGGAGCGCTGGGAGCGCCGGGTCGGCGCCGCCTACGAGGCGCCCGACGAGGACGTCCGCCCCACCCAGACCCAGGTCCTCGGTGCCCTCGACGGCCTGGTCACCGGGGAGGACATCGTGATCAACGCGGCCGGCTCGCTCCCGGGCGACCTCCACAAGCTGTGGCGGACGCGCTCCCGCGACCAGTACCACGTGGAGTACGGCTACTCGTGCATGGGCTACGAGATCCCGGCCGCCATCGGGGTGTCGATGGCCGCTCCCGGGCGCCCCGTGTGGGCGCTCGTCGGAGACGGGACGTATCTGATGAACCCCACCGAGATCGTCACAGCGGTACAGGAGAACGTTCCGATCAAGGTGGTCGTCCTGCAGAACCACGGGTACGCCTCGATCGGCGGGCTCTCCGAGGCGGTCGGCTCCGAGCGGTTCGGCACCGCCTACCGCCACCGGGAGCCGGGGGCGTCGCAGGCCGGCGGACCGGGAGGGCCCGGGGGCGCCGGGGGAGGCGCGTACACGGGAGAGCCCCTCCCGGTCGACCTCGCCGCCAACGCCGCATCGCTCGGGATGCGGGTCATTCGCGCCAGGACTCTGCGTGACCTGCGCGAAGCCCTTGCCGAGGCCCGAGCGGCGGACCGCCCCACATGTGTCTACGTCGAGACCGAAACGGCAGACACTGTGTCGGGCGCACCCCCGGCACAGGCGTGGTGGGATGTTCCTGTGGCCGAGACCGCGACCCGGCCGTCGGCGGTCAAGGCCCGGGAGGAGTACGACCGGCAAGTCGCAGCCCGGCGCCGCCATCTCTGAGGGACCCGAAGGAGCTTTCCGTCATGACGAAGACCGTCAACCACTGGATCGGTGGCAAGACCGTCGAGGGCGCGTCCGGCAACTGGGGGCCGGTCACCGACCCGGCGACCGGTGCCGTGACCACGCGGGTCGCGCTCGCGTCCGTCGGCGAGGTCGACAGCGCGGTCGCCTCGGCCAAGGCCGCCTTCGAGACCTGGGGCACCTCCTCCCTGGCCCAGCGGACGTCGATCCTCTTCCGCTTCCGCGCGCTGCTCGACGCCAACCGCGACGCGATCGCCGAACTGATCACCGCGGAGCACGGCAAGGTGCACTCGGACGCGCTCGGCGAGGTGGCCCGTGGTCTGGAGATCGTCGACCTGGCCTGCGGGATCACCACCCAGCTCAAGGGGGAGCTGTCGACCCAGGTGTCGAACCGGGTGGACGTGGCGGCGATCCGCCAGCCCGTGGGCGTCGTCGTCGGCATCACGCCCTTCAACTTCCCCGCGATGGTGCCGATGTGGATGTTCCCGCTCGCCATCGCCTGCGGTAACACCTTCGTCCTCAAGCCCAGCGAGAAGGACCCGTCCCCGTCGCTGAAGATCGCCGAGCTGCTTGCCGAGGCCGGGCTGCCGGACGGCGTCTTCAACGTCCTCCAGGGCGACAAGGCGGCCGTCGACCGGCTGCTGGAGCACCCGGACGTCTCGGCGATCTCCTTCGTCGGCTCCACCCCGATCGCCCGCCACATCCACACCACCGCCTCGGCGAACGGCAAGCGCGTACAGGCGCTCGGCGGTGCCAAGAACCACATGCTCGTCCTCCCGGACGCCGACCTGGACGCGGCCGCCGATGCCGCCGTCTCCGCCGCGTACGGCTCCGCGGGCGAGCGCTGCATGGCGATCTCCGCGGTCGTGGCCGTCGGCGCGATCGGCGACGAACTCGTCGACAAGATCCGCGAGCGGGCCGAGAAGATCAAAATCGGTCCTGGCGACGACCCGACGTCGGAGATGGGCCCGCTGATCACCAAGGCGCACCGTGACAAGGTCGCCTCGTACGTCCACGGCGCCGCGGACCAGGGCGCCGAGGTCGTCCTCGACGGCACGGGCCACACGGTCGACGGCTACGAGGAGGGCCACTGGATCGGGCTGTCGCTGCTGGACAAGGTGTCCACCGACTCCGACGCGTACCGGGACGAGATCTTCGGCCCCGTCCTGTGCGTGCTGCGCGCCGACACCTATGAGGAGGGCCTCGCGCTCATCAACGCCTCGCCGTTCGGCAACGGCACGGCGATCTTCACCCGCGACGGCGGTGCCGCCCGGCGCTTCCAGCTGGAGGTGCAGGCGGGCATGGTCGGCGTGAACGTGCCGATCCCGGTCCCGGTGGGCTACCACTCCTTCGGCGGCTGGAAGGACTCCCTCTTCGGCGACCTGCACGTCTACGGCAACGACGGGGTGCAGTTCTACACCCGCGGCAAGGTCGTCACGACCCGCTGGCCGGACCCCTCCGAGCCCCACGGCGGCGTCGACCTCGGCTTCCCGCGCAACCACTGACGGCCCGCGCCGCACCTCGGCGCCACCCGGCCCACGACGCCACGCGGCCCGTACGGAACCCTCACCCGTGCGGGCCGCGTGCGGCGTCACGGGAGACCGGCCGTCCGCGGGCCGCGCGGGGGTGCCGTCAGGCCGGCTGCGGCACCGCGCGTCGTTCCCGCCGGTGCAGGAAGCAGCCGGGTGGCGAGGTGAGGAGCCGCCCACGCAGCAACCGCGGCACGGCTTCACGCAGTGGACCCGCGACCGTGCTCCGACGGTGTCATTCGGGCGGTGACGAGGCCCAGGACGGCCGCGGCGACGGCGCTGCCGATCGCGATCCATCGGAGTACGCCGTCGATCGCCGCCGCAAGACCGACACTGCTGGTGCGGACTTCGATCAGGGTCGCACCGGCGGCCACACACATGCCGGCGACCCCGATGACGATGGCGAGTTCCACGCCGGATGCCTGACCGGCCCGCTCGGAGGGGACGACGGCCTGGGTGCCGCTGCTTCCCATCGTCCACCCCATGCCGTATCCGAATCCGGTCAGCGCGAGACCGGGAACGTAGGACCGGAAGTCGCCGCCGAGCGACACGAGGAAGAGGCCGAGCGCCCCGACCAGGGTCATGACGACCATCGTCCGCGGCACGTCGAAGCGCTCGCCGAGCCGCCCGGAGAGCGGCGCCGCCACGCCCGCGGCGACGGATGCGGCCAAGAAGATCATTCCGGCGGCGAGCGGCGTGTGCCCGGCAGCCTGCTGCAGGTAGATCGTGACCCCGTACATGGCCAGGACGAAGGAGATGTTCGCGACGGTCGCCATCAGCGTGATGACCACGAAGGGCCTGTTGCGGAAGAGATCGAGCGCGACCAGCGGCCAGCGCGCCACTCGCTCCCGCAGTACGAACCCGGCCAGGAGCAGCACCCCGGCGGCCGCGACACCCGCGGTGACTCCGGCGGGCCAGGCCCGCAGACGGTCCACGGTGAGCGTCACAAGAGCGATGCCGAGGGTCACCATGACCAGGCCCGGCAGGTCGATCGAGCGGGGCACCGTGGTGTCACGCGACTCGCGCACCCCGGCGACGACCATGGCGATGGCCGCTGCGCCCACGGGGACGTTGACGAACAGCACCACTCGCCAGCTCAGCAGCTCCGTCACCCCGCCGCCGAACACGGGGCCGAGAGCCAGGGCCAGGGCTCCCACCCCGTAGGCGTTCCCGATGGCCCGCATCGTCCGGTCGGGCGGATAGG
This sequence comes from Streptomyces sp. NPDC049887, assembly GCF_040656535.1. Classification (NCBI taxonomy): domain Bacteria; kingdom Bacillati; phylum Actinomycetota; class Actinomycetes; order Kitasatosporales; family Streptomycetaceae; genus Streptomyces; species Streptomyces sp. NPDC049887. The sequence continues at coordinate 181,255 of NZ_JBFAMM010000004.1, forward strand.
CGTCGGTGATCACGGCGATGGCGAGCGGGAACAGCACCCCCGCTCCGGCGCCTTGGACGATCCGCATCACGATCACGGCTTCGGGGGTGGAGGCGAGACCGGCACCGAGTGAGCACAGGGAGAAGACGACGAGGCCCGCGATCAGCATCCGTCGGCGGCCGACGATGTCCCCGAGTCTGCCTCCCGGGATCAGGGCGGCGGCCAGCGCCAGCATGTAGCCGCTGATCACCCATTGGAGGTCCGTGGTGGTCGTGCCCAGGTCCGAGGCCATCTGGGGCAGGGCCAGGTTCAGCGCCAGGAAGTCGAGCTGCACGACGAAGATGCACAGCGAGGAGGCGATCAGCGTCAGTCCGGGACGCGACGGCCGGGAGCCGGTCCCGGGCGGGTGCGGTGTGGTTTCGCCGGAACGGCGCTTCCCGTGCGGCTGACCGGAGTTCATGGCGCTCTCCCGTGCGGCTGTGAACACGGGCCGGGCGGGTCGGGCGGAGACGGCTGATCCGATGACCCGTGTCGTGGTGTGCTCACTATGCAAGACGCGGGTGTTGTTCGAGGGTATTTGCTCCGCATTTCGACGAATGCCGCATCCGTCTGGCCTGTGTTGCCGTTCCGGCCGCCCGGGTGCGGACCGGGAGCCGCGCGGGAGCCGGAGGGTCCCGGTCGGGGCGGCCGTGGGCGCCGCCCGCTGCCGACGCCGTCCTTCCTCCGGGCGACGTACCGCAGCGGCCTGCGTCCCTGCCGTACGGCACGCCGCGACCAGGACGCGCAGGGGAGGCTTCGGCCAGGTTCGTCGATGGGCGGACCGTGTGCACCGACGGTCTGACCCCGCTCGCGCACGCGATCCCCGTCCCCGGTACGCAGCGGGGATCGCGAGGCCGCACGGACGGCTGATGCCCGAGGAGCGGGCCCGCCCCGTCGGGGAGGGGCTCCTCGGGCATCTCACGGCCGCTGCTCCGGCATGTCCCGATCCGTCGCCGTGGGGGCGGGGATCGTCCTGGCCGGGATACCGGACCGGGCCGTTCCTCCCGGCGGGCCGCCGGGATCAGAACAACGAGTGCAGCAGCTTGTTCGGGGACCCGGTGCGCGGGTCCGTGACCTTGCCGCTGGTCGCGTTGTTCACGAGGGCGTCGCGGACCTGTGCCGGGGACGCCGTGGGGTTGTTCGCCAGGTAGAGCGCGGCGACACCCGCGGTGTGCGGGGTGGCCATCGACGTACCGGAGATGGTGTTCGTCGCGCTGTCGCTGTCCTTCCACGCGGAGGTGACGTCCACGCCGGGGGCGAACAGGTCGAGGCACGAACCGTAGTTGGAGAACGACGCCCGTCGGTCCGTCCTGTCGGTCGCGCCGACCGTGATGGCTTCGGGGACGCGGGCCGGCGAGTAGTTGCACGCGTTCACGGGGATGCCGATCAGGATGCCGTTGCCCGCCGCGATCGAGTAGCTGACACCCGAGGCGATGGAACGCTTCACCGCGTCGTCCAGGGCGGCGCTGGCGCTGCCGCCGAGGCTCATGTTGGCCACGGCCGGCTTGGACGCGTTCGCCGTCACCCAGTCGACGCCCGCGATGACGCCCTCGGTCGTACCGGAGCCGTCGCAGCCCAGGACGCGCACCGCGATCAGGTCGACGCCCTTGGCGACCCCGTACGTCTTGCCGCCGACGGTGCCGGCGACATGTGTGCCGTGGCCCTGGCAGTCCTGGCCGTTCTGGCCGTCGCCGACGGTGTCGGTGCCGACGCTCGCCCGGCCGCCGAACTCGCCGTGCGAGGTGCGGATGCCGGTGTCGATGATGTAGGCGTTCACGTTCGCCGCCGTGGTGTTGTACGTGTACGTCGTCGACAGCGGCAGATTGCGCTGGTCCACGCGGTCCAGGCCCCAGGTGGCGTTCGTCTGGGTCTCGTTGAGGCGGATGACGCTGTTCTGCTCCACGTACGCCACCCGCGGGTCGGCGGCGAGTCGTTCGGCCTCGGCCTTGGACATGGAGGCGGAGAAGCCGTTCAGCACCGACCGGAAGACGCGCTTGGGGGTCACGTCCTGGTCGGCGGCGAATTCGGAGACGCGGGTGCCGCCGTCCTTCAGGACGACGATCCAGCTGTTCTGTACGGCGGTTGCAGTGGGGGCGAGACGGAGATCGCCGAGCGGCGCACTGTGCGCTGTGGGGGTGACGGCGAACTGGAGACCGGCCGCGACGACGGCTGCGGAGAGCAGCGCGCCCATGCGTATGGAGCGGCGGGCAGTGAATCTCATCTCGTGCACCTGACCTCTCTCTTTGATCGGAACACGACAAGCATCCGCGCGGCGGTGCGGATGCCGGCACAGCGTCTCGTGAGGTGGTGCGGCACACAAGGGGTTGTTACCGATGGGTTAGAGCAAAAGCCCTGGTGGCATGGGCAATTTGGCGGACATCGGCGACATCTGCACGGTGCACGCGGGCATGTGCGACCCCATCTGCCATCGGGATGAACCAGCCATAAGCGGCACGGTGTCAAGTGCCGCTCGAAGACGGCGAATCCACTCCGCTCCGGACGTCTCCGGCCCCCGTCCGGACTGCCGCCCGGTTCGCCGCGTCCGCCCGGCTTCCCGTTCAGCGGCCGGCCCGTCCCGCACTCCCGTGCCCCCGTTCCGCGTACCGCGGCTGGTGTACGGCGAGGGCGCACGGTACTACCCGAGGAGGTCATGGAGTTCCGACCGGCGGCAGCGGCAGCCGGGCCGGCCGTCCGCCTATGGTTTCGGACATGAGGATCCGACTTCCCGGTCGAGCCGTGCTGCCCCGGCGCCGAGGCCGATGGCTCGCGGCCGTCGCCGCCTTCGCCGTGCTCGCGGGCGCGGGCACCTGGACCGCCGCGGCATCGGACGACGAGCCCGCGGTGCACCGCGAGGACCGGATGCTGACCGTGCCGGGCGCGAGGATCGACACCTCGTACTTCACGTCCGGCGGCGGCCGCAGGCCCGCGGTGCTGATCGGACACGGCTTCGGCAGCAGCAAGGACTCCGTACGGCAGCAGGCGGAGGCATTGGCCAGGGACGGCTACGCCGTCATGACCTGGTCCGCGCGCGGCTTCGGCAAGAGCACCGGTGCCATCGGGCTGAACGACCCCGAGCACGAGGTCAAGGACGTCTCACGGCTGATCGACTGGCTCGCCGGGCGACCGGAGGTCGAGCTGGACGCCGAGGGCGACCCCCGCGTGGGGGTCACCGGTGTGTCCTACGGAGGCGCCGTCGCCCTGCTCGCGGCGGGCCACGACCGCAGGGTCGACGCCATCGCTCCGCAGATCACGTACTGGAACCTCGCCGACGCACTCTTCCCGGAGGGCGTCTTCAAGAAGCTCTGGGCGGGCATGTTCTTCACGGCCGGTTCGGCCGGCGGGTCGGGGCTCGTTCCCGACGCCGGCGAACAGCCCGTGGGCACTCCCGCCGGGGCAGGAACGGGCACCGGCAGGGCCCGGGACGGCGAAGCCGGCACGGGTACGGGCACCGGAGCCCCGACGCAGCCCGGCGCCACGGGCCGCGACGGCCGCGCCCCCGCCGGCCCGCCCCCGGCGGCCTGCGGACGCTTCGAGCCAGCCCTGTGCGCCATGTACGAACGTGTCGCGACCAGCGGCAGGCCCGACGCCGCGGCCCGGGCACTGCTGGAGACCCGCAGCCCGTCCGCGGTTGCCGACCGGATCGAGGTCCCCGCGCTCATCGTCCAGGGACAGTCCGACTCGCTCTTCCCGCTCTCCCACGCCGACGCCATGGCCCGGGCGATCACCGGAAACGGTGCACCCGTCGCCGTCGACTGGATCGCCGGCGGGCACGACGGCGGCGATCTGGAGACGGCACGGGTCCAGGGACGGATCTCCGCCTGGTTCGACCGGTACCTGAACGGCGACGAGGCCGTCGACACCGGACCCGCGTTCCGCGTGAGCCGAAGCGGCGGCGTCGACTCCACCGACGGACAGGCGACCCTGCGCGGAGCCACGGCCGATGCGTACCCGGGCCTGGGAGCGGGACTCCGCGCGTTCGGACTGGCCGGCGGGACGCAGACCTTCCGGAACCCCGCCGGGGCCAACCCGCCGGGGATCTCCACGGTGCCCGGACTGGGCGGCGGGCTCTCGCGGTTCTCCTCGCTCGGCGTCGGGCTCTCGCTCGACTTCCCAGGGCAGCACGCGCGCTTCGACTCGGCGCCGCTCGACCGCCGTACCCGGATCACCGGCTCGCCCACCGTCCGGGTGAAGGTCGGCTCGGACAGTGGGGAAGCGGTCCTCTTCGGCAAGGTCTACGACGTCGGCCCGGACGGCCGACAGCAGGTGCTTCCCGCTCAGCTCGTCGCCCCGGTCCGGATCGAGGACGCCACGGCCGGCCGGACCGTCGAACTGACGCTCCCCGCGGTGGACCACGAGGTCGAGGCGGGCCATCGCCTCCGACTCGTACTCGCGGCCACCGACCTCGCCCACGCCTCACCCGCCGCCCCGGCGGCCTACTCCGTCACCCCCGCCGGCCCCCTGAGCGTGCCCACCGCACCCGGAGTCACCACCCAGGCGGCCGGTACGCCCCGGTGGGTCTGGGGCCTCCCCGTGGCGGGCGTGTCGATCGCGGCGGTTCTGCTGCTCACCGCGCACCGCCGGACCGCGGCGCCCGCCCCCGAACCCGGACTCGCCGACGTACCGCTGCAGATCACCGCACTCACCAAGCGGTACGCCGGCTCGTCCGACCGGTACGCGGTGCGGGACCTCTCCTTCCGCGTCGAGAAGGGCCAGGTGCTGGGGCTCCTCGGCCCGAACGGTGCCGGCAAGACCACCACGCTCCGCATGCTGATGGGACTCATCACCCCCGACGAGGGCGAGATCAGGGTCTTCGGACACGCCGTCAGGCCCGGGGCTCCCGTCCTCTCCCGGGTCGGCGCCTTCGTCGAGGGCGCGGGCTTCCTGCCGCATCTGTCCGGCCGGGAGAACCTGGAGCTGTACTGGCGGGCCACCGGCCGCCCCGCCGAGGACTCCCACGTCGAGGAGGCCCTGGAGATCGCGGGCCTCGGCGACGCCCTCGCCCGCGCGGTCCGCACCTACTCGCAGGGCATGCGGCAGCGCCTCGCCATCGCGCAGGCCATGCTCGGACTGCCGGATCTGCTCATCCTGGACGAACCCACCAACGGACTGGACCCGCCGCAGATCCGCGAGATGCGGGACGTGATGATCCGGTACGCGGCCGGAGGCCGGACCGTCATCGTCTCCAGCCACCTCCTCTCGGAGGTGGAGCAGTCCTGCACGCACCTCGTCGTCATGGACCGCGGCCGCCTGGTGCAGGCGGGCCCCGTCGCCGACATCACCGGCGCCGGCGACACCCTGCTGGTGACGACGGCCGAGGAACCGTCGGCACCGCTCGTGGAGAAGATCGCCGCGCTGCCGGGGGTCGGATCCGCCGTCCGCGCCGACGGAGGAGGCGGTGTGCTGGTCCGCCTCGACGGAGCGAGCGCCGCAGCCCTGGTCGCCGAACTCGTCCGGTTGGACGTGCCGGTGACCGCAGTCGGACCGCACCGGCGACTGGAGGACGCGTTCCTCACCCTGATCGGAGGAGCATCAGCATGAGCACCACCCCCGTGCGCCCCGGCACCCGCGAGGCGAGCGTGCCGACGGCGCCCGGCTACCGGGCGCGGCGCACCCTCCCGCTGCGCGTCGAGGCGGTGCGCCAGCTGAAGCGGCGGCGGACGCTCGTGATGGGCGCCATCCTGGCGGCGCTGCCGTTCGTGCTGATCGTGGCCTTCGCGATCGGCGGCTCACCCGACGAACGCGGCGACGGCGGCGGCCGGATCAACCTGATGGACACGGCGACCGCGTCGGGCGCCAACTTCGCGGCCACCTGCCTCTTCGTGTCGGCAGGGTTCCTGCTGGTGGTGCCGGTCGCACTGTTCTGCGGCGACACCGTGGCGTCCGAGGCGAGCTGGTCGTCCCTGCGGTACCTGCTGGCGGCGCCCGTCCCCCGGTCCCGGCTGTTGTGGTCGAAACTGGCGGTCGCGCTGGGCTTCAGCGCGGCGGCCATGCTCCTGCTGCCGCTGGTCGGCCTGGCGGTGGGGACCGTCGCGTACGGCTGGGGGCCCCTGCGGCTGCCGGCCGGCGGCTCGCTGGCGACGGCCGACACGCTGCCCAGGCTCGTGCTGGTCGTCGCGTACGTCTTCGTCTCCCAACTGGTCACCGCCGGACTTGCGTTCTGGCTGTCCACCAAGACCGACGCACCGCTGGGAGCAGTCGGCGGCGCGGTCGGGCTGACGATCATCGGGAACGTCCTGGACGCCGTGACGGCGCTCGGTTCGTGGCGCGACTTCCTGCCGGCGCACTGGCAGTTCGCCTGGGCGGACGCCCTCCAGCCCCAGCTCGAATGGGGCGGCATGCTGAAGGGCGCCGCGGTGTCCGTGACCTACGCCGTCGTGCTGATCGCCCTCGCCTTCCGAGGGTTCGCCCGCAAGGACATCGTGTCCTGAGCGGCTCGGCGGCCCCCTTCCGTGCGGTGTGGGACGTCCTTCCGGCGGCCCGGCCCCGTACGCGCGTCCGCCGTAGGCAACCGTGCGACCACGGGCGTCCGTTGCCGCATCGAGACCCATCCGCAACGCGTTCGTCTGCTCCGTCGGGCCGCCCCGCACGTCACATTCACGAGTGCTGACGATTTCAGGGGGCGGAGCATGACGGTTTGGACGAGGACGCGACCGACGGAATCCACGACGGGGCCGGGGGCACCCGCCCGTACCGCGCGGGCGGCACTGGCGGCGCTGCTCGCGGGGGCCGTGCTGCTGACCGGCTGCGGTGCGGGGGCGCAGGCCGACCGCTCCTCGGCGGACGGCGGACAGCGCCGCGCGGACGGCGCTCCGGCGCCGATGGCACCCGACGGCGGCGGTCGTGCGGCCGAGGGCGACCGGGACGACGGCGCGGGCGGAAAGCGGGACGGGGAGAGGCACGACGCCGTTCCCGCGCCGAACCTCGTGTCCACCTTCGCCCTGGACGTGGACACGGCCTCCTACGGCTACGCCCGCCGCGTCCTGGCCGGCGGCCGGCTGCCGGAACCCGGCTCGGTGCGGCCCGAGGAGTTCGTCAACAGCTTCCGCCAGGACTATCCGCGGCCCGAGGGCGACGGCTTCTCGGTGACCGTGGACGGCGCGCGGGTGGAGCGCGGGGACGGCGGGGACTGGTCGCTGATGCGGGTCGGACTGGCCACGCGCCCGTCGAGCAGGACCGCCGAGCGGCCCCCGGCCGCGCTGACGTTCGTCGTCGACATCTCCGGGTCGATGGCCGAGCCGGGCCGGCTCGACCTGGTCAAGGAATCCCTCGGCATCCTCACCGACCAGCTCCGCGACGACGACTCCATCGCCCTGGTGACCTTCAGCGACGAGGCGGAGACCCGGCTTCCGATGACCCGCCTCGACGGCAACCGCGACCGGGTCCACGAGGTCGTCGCCTCCCTGGAGCCGACCGACTCCACCAATGTGGAGGCGGGCGTCAGCACCGGTTACGACGTCGCCGTCGAAGGCCGCAGGCGCGGCGCCAACAACCGGGTCGTGCTCCTCTCCGACGCGCTCGCCAACACCGGCGAGACCGAGGCGGACGCCATCCTGGAGCGGATCGGGAGCGCCCGCAAGGAGTTCGGCATCACCCTCTTCGGCGTCGGGGTCGGCAGCGAGTACGGCGACCGGCTCATGGAGCGCCTCACGAACCGCGGTGACGGACACACCACGTACGTCTCCACCCCCGCCCAGGCCCGGAAGGTCTTCGTCGACCAGCTCCCCGCCCACCTGGAACTGCGCGCCCGTGACGCCAAGGCGCAGGTCGCCTTCGACCCCGCGGCGGTCCGGGAGTTCCGCCTCCTCGGATACGAGAACCGGCACGTCGAGAACGAGGACTTCCGCGACGACCGGGTGGACGGTGGCGAGGTCGGCCCCGGCCACGCGGTCACGGCGCTGTACGCGGTGCGGCTGAAGGAAGGCGCCTCCGGGCGCGTCGCCACGGCGACCGTACGCTGGCTCGACCCGCGCACCCGGGAGCCGCACGAGGCGACCGGCACCGTCGAGGCGGCCGGACTCGCCGGCGAACTGTGGTCGCGCGGCACTCCGCCGCGCCTCCAGGTCAGCGCCGCCGCCGCGTACTTCGCCCAGCGGCTGCGGGGTGCAGAGACCCCCGGCGCGCCCCGGCTGGGTGTCCTCGCGGAACGTGCGGCCGGACTGGCGCGCCGCACCGAGGACGCCTCCGTGCGCCGGCTCGCCGAGTCGATCCGCAGCGCGGACGAGCTGCTGGACTGAGGACCGGCCGGCGCGGGGCGGGGCGCGGTGACCTCCGCGACCCGCCCCGGCCCGCCGGTGTCGCCGCGTCCCTCCCCGGTCGAGTGGGCAGCGGTACGCCGTCGTTCGGGCCATGATGAGCACCATGGCCGACCTGCTGCTCGCCCTGGCCGTCATCGCGACCGGTCTGTACGCGGGCTTCATGCTGATCTTCCAGACGGGTGTCATGCCCGCGCTCGCCAGGCTGCCCGACGACCGCTTCGTGCCCGTGATGCGTCGCATCAACGAAGAGGTGCCGCGGCCGGTGTTCCTGGCGGTGTTCCTGGCCGTCGTCCTGTTCCCGGCCGCCGCCCTCGCCGTGCCGGGCGAGGGGGGCTCGGCCACGCGCATGTGGCTGGTGCTGACGGCGCTCGTGTGCGCCGCGCTGAACCACCTGGTGACCATCGCCGGGAACATCCCGCTGAACAACGCGCTGGCCTCCTCGGAATCGTCGCCGGACGCCGAGGTCCGTGCCGCCTTCGAGAGCAGGTGGAACCGCTACCACCGGATGCGTACCCTCCTGGTCCTCGGCGCGTTCGTCCTCCTCGTCGGCGCGACGCTGACCTGACGCGAATCCGACGGTGACACCCGGCCCCGGGACCTCGACGCCCTCGCGGCGGCCGCTCAGCGGCCGGGCAGTTCCTCCCCGCACCGGCTGCAGTACCGAGCGCCGGACTCCGCCGCCAGGCGCCCGCACCCCGAGCAGACCCGGTCCAGCAGACAAGCGGCCTCGCCGCCCTCGGCCGCCGCGGCCGTCTTGATGGCGAGTCCGGGGCGCCTGCGGTGAACGCTCAACTGCACCAGGCCGCCGGGTCCCGCACGGAGCGCCCGCTGGCTGCCGCGTGGCAGCCATACCACCGAGCCCGCGACCACGTCCTGCGGCCTGCCTTCCAGTTCGAGCACTCCGTCACCGGCGGCCACGTACAGCAGTACATCCAGGTCGGGTTCCACATGCCCGGCGATCCGGCCACCGGCGGGCAGCCGCACCAGGTTCGCGTCGAGCTGCCGCGATTCCTCCGCCAGACGCCACAGCGCCCCGGCCCGGTCCGGTGGCAGATCGCCGGTCAGCTCGGTCAGCAGTGCGAGCACGCCTGGCCGGGGAGTGGGCGCCATGTGTCGTTCCTCCTGCGCTCGTGTCCCCATCGGATCCTGGACCCCAAAGGCCCGCATGGTACCCCGTGTTGTGTGCCCGCCCGAGCCGGACAAGCCATGTGTGCCGACCGCCCGCCCGTCCCGCGCTGCGCCGAGCGGGTGAGCCGCCCCGCCGTGGCCGTGCCGTGGTGACGCCGCCCTGAACGGGGATGCACATACGGTCGTCCCGTGCCCTACTCCGTCCGCACCCGACACCGGGGCCCCGCGTCCCGGCACGGATCCGTGCCGGGACGCGGAGGTCCCCACCGGGAGCCCAGCGCGGATCGCCCCCGGGCCGGACCGCGGATCGGGGTCTGGAAACCGCTCGGACCCGGGCCCGCGCCCACGGCGGAGCCCGCCCGCCACGACGGGAGTGCCCACCGTGCACCGTTCCGCGGGACTCCTGGCACGCCCGACTCCCCGGCCCTCCTCCCGGGCCGCCCGACAACTCACGGAGCAGCCATGTCCCGTCCCCTCCACTCCCGAGGAGTGCGGCGCATCACCCTGGACGCCGACGGCCTGCCGCTCTCCGCCCTGGTGGCCGTCCCCGCGGGCACACCGCGCGCCACCGTCGTCGCCCTGCACGGCGGGGGCATGAACGCCGGCTACTTCGACGGCCAGGCGGACCCGGGCCTGTCCCTGCTCACCCTCGGCGCCCGCCTCGGCTACACCGTCCTCGCGCTGGACCGCCCCGGCTACGGAGCCTCCGCCGAACGGCTGCCGGAGGGCCAGACGCTCGCCGAGCAGGCCGCGACACTGAGCGCCGCCCTGCACGGCTTCACCTCCGTCCACCCGTACGGCGCGGGCCTGTTCCTGCTCGCGCACTCCTACGGCGGCAAACTCGCGCTGACGGCGGCCGCGCGGGCCGTCCACGACCGGCTTCTCGGCCTGGACGTCTCCGGCTGCGGCCACCGCTACGACGTCGCCCCGGAGGAACTGCCCGACGAGGGGGCCCACGGAAGCCGCAGGCTGAACTGGGGGCCGCTCGGCCTGTACCCGCCGGAGACCTTCACCACCGCGGCCTCGGTCGTGGCCGGGATGCCGGTCCGGGAACGCAGGGAAGCGGCGCGCTGGCCCGAGGAGTTCCCCACCGTCGCCGCCGACGTACGCGTACCCGTCCGATTGACCTTCGCCGAGTTCGAGGCCTGGTGGCGCCATGACGATGAGGCGGTGTCCGAGCTGACCGCGCAGCTCGCCGCGCCGCGGATCCTGGTGGACCGGCTGCCGGGCGCGGGGCACAACATCAGCCTCGGATGGGCGGCCCGCGCCTACCATCTGCGGGCGCTGGGCTTCCTGGAGGAGTGCCTGCAGTCCGCAGGCGGCGGCCGGGACGCGTCAGGCACGCCACCCGAGCCCCACGCGGCGGCGGTCTGACCGGTGGCGGGCCCGTTCCGGTCGCTGGCGGTACGCAACTTCCGGCTCTTCACCGTCGGCCAGGTGGTGTCCGTGGCCGGCACCTGGATGATGATCGTCGCCCAGGACTGGCTGGTTCTCGCCCTGACGGACGACTCCGCCGGTGCGCTCGGGATGGTGACGGCCCTGCAGTTCGCCCCGCTCCTCCTCCTCACCCTCTTCGGGGGTCGTCTGGCGGACCGCCACGACAAGCGGCTGCTGCTGACGGTGGCCAACGCGCTCTCGGGGGTTCTCGCCCTGCTGCTCGCCGCACTCGTGCTGGCCGGGGAGGCGCGCCTGTGGCACATCGGTCTGTTCGCACTGGCGCTCGGCATCGTCAACGCGGTCGAGGTGCCCGCCCGGGTGTCGTTCGTCAGCGAGATGGTCGGCGCGGAACTGCTGCCGAACGCCTCGGCGCTGAGCGCCGCCTACTTCAGTACCGCCCGGGTCGTCGGGCCGGCCCTGGCCGGAGTGATGATCGCCGCCCTGGGCACGGGCTGGGTGATGCTGCTCAACGCGGTGAGCTATCTGGCGACGGTGGTGGCGCTGCGCATGATGCGCCCGCAGGAACTGCACCGCGGCGCCCCGGAGACCCGGGCGAGGATCGTCGACGGGCTGCGTCATGTGCTGGTCAGGCCGGACCTGGTGCTGCCGCTGGCGCTGCTCGCGGTCGTCGGACTGTGCGGGCTGAACTTCCAGTTGACCCTCCCGCTGCTGGCGAAGACCGTCTTCGGCGCGGACGCGGATGCCTTCGGACTGCTGACCACGGCGTTCGCCGCCGGCTCGCTCGCGGCGGCGCTCGCCACCACCACGCGCCGAGACCGTCCGTCGGGCCGGACGGTGGTCGTGTCGGCGCTCCTGTTCGGGGCGCTGGAGACGGTGGCCGGATGGTCGCCCGGCTTCATGGCCGCCATGGTGCTGCTCGCGCTCACCGGTTTCGCCTCGATCTACTTCGTGCAGGCGGCGAACCACCGCATCCAGCTGGGCAGCGACCCGCGCTACCGCGGCAGGGTCATGGCGCTCTACACCCTGATCGTCCAGGGGTCCACCCCGCTGGGGGCACTGGGTACCGGCTGGCTCGCCGAGCGCTTCGGCGCGCGCTCGGGGCTGGTCGTGGGCGGCCTCGTGTCACTGGCCGCCGCGATCGCGGCACTGCTGGTGGAGCGTGCGACGGCGCGGGAAGCAGAGGGGGACCGGACCGGAGGGGCCGGTGCGACACCTCCGTCGCCGGAAACACCGGAGGCGGCCGAGCCTCCTGGTCCGAGGGAGCGGGACAGGACGGTCTGACCCTCCGCCGTGCGGAGCAGTCGCCCGGCCGCCGGGCACCATTCTGCCGAGCGCGTCGGGCGGGCCCCGCCGGCGGCATCCGTCCCGGGCGGACGGATCTGCGCCCCTGCCGTAAGGGAGTGGCCCTGAGGCGCCCGCCGTTGCGCATACCCTGCCTTGAGCGCAACGCCTCAGCCGCCGACCGGGGGACCCGACGTGAGCGACCAGCCGAACAGGCCCAGTGGACCGGTGCAGGCCACCTCCGCCGGCAGCCCCCGGCGACCCGCGGGCCCCGGGCAGCCCGGCCCGGGCGGAAAACCGTTCCTGTACGTCGTCGTCTGCGCCGCGGGAATCGCGGGAGGCGTCGGCAAACTCATCACGGCGGCACAGGAGCGGGACTGGGACGTCGGGGTCGTCGCCACTCCCCAGAGCCTGGACTTCATCGACCGGAACGCCCTCGAGACCCTGACCGGCCACCCGATCCGCTCGGCCTGGCGGCGGCCCGGCGACCCCCGCCCGCTGCCTCCCCCGGACGCGATAGCGGTTGCCCCGGCCACCTTCAACACCATCAACAAGTGGGCCGCCGGAATCTCCGACACCCTGGCGCTGGGCATCCTGTGCGAGGCCTGCGGCTCCGGCGTCCCGACCGCCGTGCTGCCGTGCCTGAACGCGGCCCAGGCCGCCCACCCCGCCTACCGGCAGAGCCTGCAGCGGCTGCGGGGGATGGGCGTGCTGATCGGTTCCCACGAACCGTCCGCCCAGCCGGAGACCGTCGGTGCCGACGTGTTCCGCTGGGAGGAGGCGCTCGATCTGCTCACGCCGAAGACTGCTCCCTGAAACGCGGACCGTGTGCTCGGGCCGCGAAGTGGGGCCGCCCTGGAACGACAACGCCCCCGGCAGACATCCCGGAGTGGAGCGCACCCCGGCGTTCCGGCGCCTACCCGTCCTCCACCGCCGGCCCGCTGGTGTCCCCCTGGCCGGCAAGAAGGCCCTCCCGGAGGGAGGGCCTGCGGGCCGTGCACTCTGTGCGCCCCGGCAGGACTCGAACCTGCGGTCAAGCGCTTGGAAGTGTCAGGGCCGAGCGGTGTACTCACCTGCGTCTTCGCTGGTCACATGCGAACGAATGCAGCCAAAGCGCTCGGTCTCAATGCCGGGGGACCTTCGGCTGACGACCGCCCCTCGTGCCTTCGTCCTGACTCATGGGGACAGGGCGCAGACACGTCGGTGGCCTCTCAGTCGATACAGAACTCGTTGCCCTCGATGTCCAGCATCGGGATGCACGCATCATTGCCGTCGTACAACGTTCGCACGTGTACCGCACCGAGCGGGACCAGTCGTGCGCATTCCGCCTCAAGCGCGGCGAGGCGCTCCTCGCCCACGAGTCCGGTGCCGACCCGCACATCCAGATGCACCCGGTTCTTGGCCGCCTTCCCCTCGGGGACGCGCTGGAAGAACAGCCGCGGGCCCACACCTGAAGGATCAATGCAGGCGAACCAGGAATCCCGCTGCTCAGGTGGCTGAGAGCGCTGGAAATCGCCCCAAGTGGCAAACCCCTCCGGTGGCGGAGGTATGACGTACCCCAACACCTCGCACCAGAAGCGAGCGAGGCGCTCAGGCTCTGCGCAGTCGAAGGTGACCTGGAACTTCCTGATCGGTGTCATTCGGGCACTGTACGGGTGCGTGTCGGCACCGAGGCGCCGGCGCAGGGCAGGGTGGACGCGGCGCTACCGGTCGAGCAGGGTGGGGATGGGGTCGAATCGTTCTCGGCGCGCTGCAGAACGTCCATGCGGCGGGCCCGCTCGGTGTGTTCGTCGTAGTCGCACTGCTCGCCGGTGCCGCGCACCTGGTGGGGCCCAGTGGAGAGTTCCGCGAGGATGACGGCGCCGATGGCCATCTAGGCGCCCGCGATCGTGAACAGGTGAAGGCGCCTGCTCGTGGAGCGGTGTGCATCCGGACACAAAAGAGCCCCTCACGCGTTTTCGCAGGTGAGAGGCTATATGCGCCCCCGGCAGGACTCGAACCTGCGGCCAAGCGCTTAGAAGGCGCCTGCTCTATCCACTGAGCTACGGGGGCCCGATGTGGCCTCGGTGGCCTGGAGCCCCTGGTGGGTCGGCCGTGACCTTGCCGGGACAAGGATAGGGCTCCGATCGCCCTGCCCCGGATGCTTCACCTGCGTGGCACGATGTGGAGGTTCAGTGAAGCGAACCGATAATCGCAGGCAGATGCGATTCTCGCAGCGCTTTTTTCACGTCACACCTCGGGTGTTGTGCACTCGTTATGCCTGTGCCCCACTCGTCCCGTCTGTCCCGTCGGCCTGATCGGCGCGCAGGGGGGCTCATACGCTTCAAAAAACCTCCAAAATTGGGCATTCTTCGCATGTGGTGACCATGGAAGTACGGCCTCAGCTCATCGACGCACTCTCCGCCCTGCGCGACCGAGTCGCAGCCGTGCGTCTTCCACTCCCCCTTCCAGGTGCTCCGCGGGCGCGGCAGACGAGAGCTGAGCTGCTCGCGCAGCTCGACGACTATCTGGTGCCCCGGCTGAAGGACCCCGACGCGCCGCTGCTCGCGGTCGTCGGCGGTTCGACGGGAGCCGGCAAGTCCACCCTGGTCAACTCCCTCGTCGGGCGGCGGGTGACCGAGGCGGGGGTGCTGCGACCGACCACGCGCACGCCCGTGCTCGTCTGCCACCCGGACGATCGCCACTGGTTCGCCGACATGCGCGTACTGCCCAACTTCACCCGCGTATGGCTGCCGCAGCAGGACGAGACGGACCAGCCGCCCGGACCCGTGCGCGGCAGGACGAAGGCCAAGGCCAAGCCCGAGGAGAGGGCGCTGAGGATCGAGACCGCGGCGTCGCTGCCGCCGGGGCTGGCTCTGCTCGACGCGCCCGACATCGACTCCCTCGTCGTCGAGAACCGGATCATGGCGTCCGAGCTGATCTGTGCCGCGGACGTATGGATCATGGTCACCACGGCCTCCCGGTACACGGACGCGGTCCCCTGGCATCTGCTCCGCACGGCCAAGGAGTACGACGCCATGCTCGTGACGGTGCTCGACCGGGTGCCGCACCAGGTGATCAACGAGGTTTCCCGGCAGTACGCGGCCCTGCTCACCAAGGCCGGGCTCGGGCACGTACCGCGCTTCACGATCCCGGAGCTGCCCGAGTCCACCGGTGGCGGCCGGGGGCTGCTTCCGGACACCGCCGTCGCCGCGCTCCGCGACTGGCTGGCGCACCGGGCCCTGGATCCCGCCGCGCGCCAGCAGACGGTCGTCCGAACCGCCGCCGGGGTCATCGACTCGCTGAACGCCCGGATGCCGGAGCTCGCGGGGGCCGTGGCCGCCCAGTACGCGGCCGCCGTGCGTCTCTCCGCCGCGGTCGAGGAGGCGTACGGCGTCGAGACCGAGCGGGTGCGCAAGCACGTTCAGCGCGGATCCGTTCTCGCGGGTGACGCGCGCACCCGATGGCGGGGCTGGCCGCGCGACAGTTCGGCCTGCGAACTCCTCGACGCACTGGCGGAGAGCCTGACCGCCCTGCTGCAGTGCGCGGTCGCCGCCGCCGACGAGCGGCTCCAGGAGGCATGGAGGCGCGAACCGGCCGGCCCCGCGCTCGCCCGGCACTCACGGGCCGACGGAGAGACGCCCGAGCGCATCGGCATGGCCGTGCGGCGCTGGCGTCGCGTCATCGAGGAGCTCGCCGAGGAGGAGGTCCGCGCGATGGAACGCTCCGCCGCACCCGACGCCGAGACGGTCGCCGCGCTGCTCTCCACCGCGCTGCTCGGCGGCCGGCGGGCCAGGGCCGCCGGGGAGCTGCTGGCGGAGCGGATGGGCGCCCAGGGCGCGCTCAGGCTGCGCGACAGGGGCGGGGAACTGGTCACCACGTACATCGAACGTGTCATGAACGAGGAGCGCGACCGGCGCCTCGCGCCGCTCGACTCCCTCGAACTGTGCCCGGAGCCGCAGGCCGAGCTGATCGCCGCGCTGTCCGTACTGCAGAAGGAGAGGTGACCGCGGTGACGGCAGTCACTGGCGAGACCGAGGACCGCCGCTCGCCGGGCGGCACCGGGAACGCGTCAGGAGCGCGGAACGAGCCCGGGGCCGGGGGTGATGCCGAGGTCGGGAACGCGGCGCCGGGGCGCCCCGGCGGCCTCGGCGGGGAGGCCCGTCCCGAGGGCGGGCACGCGTCCCCCGGGGGCGGTGAGCGGGCGCGGGGCGACGGGGCCGGGGGCGCCACGGACCCCGCGTCGGGCGCCGAGGGGAAGCACGAGGAAGGCCGCGGGGCCGATGCCCCCGAGGAAGGCGACGGAGACCGGTGGGACGACGGCCTGATCGCCCGCCGGGCCGTCGACCCGTCCGATCTCGCGCGCGACGAAGGCTCGCTGGTCGGCGGCGAAGGGCACGTCCCCATCGGTGGCCCGTACGCCGCCCCGCTGCGCGGCAGGCTGGACGCGCTCCGTGAACTCGTCGGGCTCTCCCGCACCCGCCTCGACGACAAGGCCCTGGCAGAAGCGGGCCGCGTGCTCGACGAGGCGGCGGCGCGGCAGCAGTTGTCGGCGCGGCACACCGTCGTCGCCATCGCGGGCGCCACCGGCAGCGGTAAGTCGACCCTCTTCAACGCCCTGGCCGGGGTGCCGATTTCGGAGACCGGACTGCGTCGGCCGACGACGTCGGCACCGATCTCGCTCAGCTGGTCCGAGGGGGCCGCCGGGCTGCTCGACCGGCTCGCCATCCCGCCCCGGCTGCGTCGCAGGCCGCTCGCGGGCGGAAGCGGCGACGAGGCGCTGCAGGGCCTCGTCCTGGTGGACCTTCCCGACCACGACTCGGCGATGACGGTGCACCGGGACCAGGTGGACCGGGTCCTCAAGCTCGTCGACGCGGTCATCTGGGTCGTCGACCCGGAGAAGTACGCGGACGCGGCGCTCCACGAGCGCTATCTGCGGCCGCTCGCGGGGCACGCCGAGATCACCTTCGTCGTCCTCAACCAGATCGATCGGCTGCCGGGCGACGCCGCCGACCAAGTGCTGGACGACCTGCGCAGACTGCTCGACGAGGACGGGATGGCGGTCGGTGAGCACGGCGAGCCGGGCGCCACCGTCCTCGCGCTGTCGGCTCTCACCGGTGAGGGCGTCGGTGAGCTGCGAGAACTGCTCGGCCGACTCGTCCAGGACAAGTCCGCCGCGGCCCGCCGCGTCTCCGCCGACATCGACGCGGCGGCCGGTCGGCTGCGGTCCATGTACGTCGCCGACGGACGGCCGGGTCTCAGTGAGCGGGCCCGGGACGACTTCACGGCCCGGTTGGCGAACGCGGTCGGCGCCTCCGCCGTCGGCGAGGAGGCCGAACGCCGGTGGCGCAGGAACGCCGGGAGGGCCTGCGGGACGCCGTGGCTGAGGCTGTGGCGCTGGTACGAACGCGTCCGTATGCCCGGCGGGGGGATGCCCCAGCCCAAGCAGCCCGCGGAGGAGGAACTCACCGCCCGTCAGCGCGTCGAGCAGGCGGTACGGACGGTGGCCGACGACGCTGCCCACGGACTGCCGGCCCCGTGGGCGCAGGCGGTGCGCGAGGCGGCGGTGCGCGGTGCGGAGGGGCTTCCTGAGGAACTCGACGACCTGGCCGCCGAACTGGGCACGCCCAGCGGCCGTCTGCCGCGTCCGGCGTGGTGGCCCGCGGCGGTGCTCGTCCAGGTGTGCATGACGCTGCTGCAGATCTTCGGCGGGCTGTGGCTGGTAGGCCAGATCATCGGGGTACTGGAGCCGGGGCTGCTTCCGCCGGTGCTGGTGATGCTCGCCGGGATCATCGGCGGGCCGCTCGTGGAGTGGGCGTGCGCGGCGGCCGCGAAGGGGCCCGCGAGACGGTACGGACAGGACGCGGAACGGCGCTTGCGGGAGGCGGCGGCGGCCTGCGGCAGGGCGAAGGTGCTCGATCCGATCGCGGCGGAACTGCTTCGCTACCGGGAGGTGCGGGAGCAGTACGGGGCGGTGTCGTTCAGACGCTGAGCGGGAGCCCGGGCCGTCGCGCGAGGAGGGCGGCCGCAGCGCGGTGGCGGACGCCGCCGCGCCGGGTGGCGTACCGGTGGCAGTCCGCGCGGGCCGGCGGAAGCGCTTCCGGATCGACCGGGAGACGGTCGGGGCAGCCGGGGAGCGCTGTAGGACCGCCGTTCAGGAGTGCCCCGTCACCCGGGAGGGCGGCGGGGTTTTCCACAGTCGGGTCCGTGTCCACAGGCGTCAGCGGGAATGCGCCCGGCCGAGCAGCATGGACCCGTCGGGGCGACGGCGCCGACTCCGGATCGGACAACGAGGCAGGGGGATCGTCATGAGTGACGTGATGGTGACGCTGGTGGGCAATGTCGCGACGGCCGTGGACTACCGGGAGTCGGCGGCCGGGGGCAGGTCTCGCTTCCGGTTCGCCGTGCCCTCCCGGCGGTGGGACCGTCAGCGGGACGGCTGGACCGACGGACCCACCAGTTTCTACACGGTGTGGGCCTGGCGTGCGCTGGCGGCCAATCTCGCGGCGTCGGTGGCGGTGGGCGAACCTCTCGTCGTGCACGGGCGTCTGAGGGTGCGCGAGGAGGAGTGGGAGGGCAAGGTCAGGACGTCGGTCGACGTCGACGCCGTGGCGGCCGGGCACGACCTGACGCGAGGGACGTCGGCTTTCCGCCGGGTGACGAGAACGGACGGCGATCTGACGAGCCGTCCTTCGGCAGTGGCGGGCGGCACGGGTCCGCAGCCTGCCATGCCGTCAGGGCCACTGCCTCCGACGCCACCGGTCAACTCGGTCTGGCCCGGGCCCTCGGTGGCCCCGGCCGTGGGCGCCCAGCGCGCCTCGGCCGTCCCGTCGGCGGCGACGACTCCGCCGACGCCGGGCCCGGGTGAGGCGACCGAGGCGGACCCGTTCTGCTCGGGCATGCCCGGCTCGGGCCGGGCTCGCGGCCGGTCCCGTGCCGCTTCGGCGACGGCGACGGTGACCGGGGGCATGCGGAGTGCCGAGGCGGCCGGGAGCCTTCCTGCATCAGCTCCTCCCGCCCCGGCGTGTGTTCCGGGAACCACGCCCGGAGCCCGCGGCTCGGCTGCGGCCGGTGTCCCCTGACCACCCCGAGCGGGCGCTGTGGAGATCTGCCGACAGCTGGACGGGGATGCGTCGCAGGCGATAACGATTCTGATTCGGAATGGTTGTCTGACGGTATGACGGGGGATCGGGTCGCACCACGTCCTTAGGATCCTCAGTACTCACGGGGCACTTGAGTCTGCCGGCGAGGCAATCCCCCCACGCACCCCACGCGAAAGGGCCTCGCCCGAAGGGGAATTCTGTGTTTACTGCGCTCTCTGTACGCGGGCGGGGCGCCGCCCGGCTCGCCGTGACGGCCCTGGTAGCGGGTCTCTTCGCGGCGGGATCCTTGGCCTCCGCCGGACCGGTCGCGGCCGAGGACATCCCGCAGCACCAGGGTGGTGTGTCCGCGACGCTCGACGGCCTGACCACCTTCGACCGAGCCGTCCTGCACGACGGCGGACAGCGCCACGAACTGCCCGCAGGGCTGTTCGAGATGACCGTCGACGGTGGGGGCAGACTCAAGACCTACTGCATCGACATACACAACCCGACGCAGGAGCAGGCGAAGTACCTGGAGACCCCCTGGGACCAGACCTCGCTCGGCGCCAACAGCGGCGCCGGGAAGATCCGGTGGATCCTGCAGCATTCCTATCCGCAGGTCGACGACCTCACGGCACTGGCCGAACGGGCGGGCACGGGGCCGCTCACCGAGCGGACCGCGGCAGCCGGCACACAGGTCGCGATCTGGCGGTACTCCGATGGCGCCGAGGTCGAGGCGCTCGACCCCGCGGCGGAAGAACTCGCCGACTGGCTTGAGAAGAAGGCCAAGAGCGTCGAGGAGCCCCGTGCCTCGCTGAGCCTGGAGCCGAACGCGGTCTCGGGGAAGGCAGGCGGCCGGCTCGGACCCGTCACGGTCCGCACCGACGCCGACGGCGTGACCGTGACACCGCCCTTGGACTCCGCGGCCAGCGGCGTCATCGTGACGGATGAAGCCGGCAAGCCCGTCACGACCGCGGCCGACGGCAGCAGGCTGTACTTCGACGTGCCCGCAGGTGCCACCGACGGCACGGCCGCTCTGAGCCTGCAGGCCACCACCAATGTGCCGGTGGGGCGGGCGTTCTCCGGGGTGACCAAGAGCCAGACGCAGATTTTGGCCGGCTCCAGCCGTTCCACCGTCTCCGCCACGGCCACCGCCACCTGGGCCACAAAGGGCCCGATACCCGCGCTCACCGCGAAGAAGAACTGCGCCGGGGGCGGTATCGACATCACCGCCACCAACAGGGGCGACGCGAAGTTCACCTTCGAGCTGCAGGGGCTCAAGCACGCGATAGCCCCCGGCGAGTCCCGCACCGTGACCGTCCCCGTCCCCGAGGACCAGGCCTACGACTTCACGATCACGGGGCCGGGCGGCTTCTCGAAGAGCTTCAAGGGCGTGCTGGACTGCAGGACCACCGGCAGTGTCGGTCCGGTGACGGACGAGCCGGAGCCTCAGCCCAGCGCGGCCTCGGCCGGCGGTACTGCCCTCGACGAGAACCTGGCGGCGACCGGCGCCTCCGGCGCCACCCCGATCATCGCGGGCGTGGCCATCGGGCTCGTGGTCGTCGGCGGCGCCGCTGTCCTCTTCGTACGCAGGAAGAAGGCGCCCTCCACGGAGGACTGAGCGTCCGGCGGCACGCGTCCGGCGGAAAGCCCCGAGGACACCGGCGGTTCGGGCGGGGAGGACCGCTTCGCCGAGAACCTTGCCCACGAGGTGATCCGAGCGGTCACCGATGCGCATGGCGGAGGCGCGGACCACGCTCGGTGTGGTCGCAGCCACGCAAGGCGCATGGAGCAGGCCGTGAACCACGGCGAGTGGGCGCTCAAGGGCGATCGGCAACCCCTGCCTCCCAGCTCATGGCCAGCCGCGAACCGGCGGCCGTAGTCAACCGGGGCTTCGCCAACGAGGCGACGGGCCGGGAGTGCCTGGATCACCTGACCGGGCTCAGCCGCGCCACACCACCAGGAGAAACCAGTGTCACACCCGCAACTGCTCACACCCGAGGAGAAACTCGCCGACGCGAAGAAGCTGTCGAGCCTCCCGCCTATCGTCGTGGTCTGCGGTTCCACCCGCTTCATGACCGCGATGAACGAGGCCGATCTGCGGGAGACCGAAGCCGGAAGGATTGTCGTCAAACCGGGCTGTGACATGAAGTCGCCGCACGAGCTTTGGTCCGATCCTGTCCAGGCCGAGGCCCTGAAGGTTCGACTCGACGATCTGCACCGGGCGAAGATCCGGCTCGCTGATGAGGTGCTCGTGGTCGGCGACTACATCGGAGACAGCACCCGAGCCGAAATCGTTTACGCCCGGTCGCTGGGCAAGCCCGTGCGGTTCACGCACCCCGAAGTCGACCCTGACGCCTGACCGCCCACTGACACCTCGACAGCCAGGGCCGTCTCTCACCCCATGGCAGCTCCCGACCAAAGCCGCTCCTTCCGACCGTCGTGACGACGTCGGGGTCACTCCTGGGGCCGGAGGCGCGAGGTGGGGCCGTGTGGAGTCGGTGCAGACCTTGCTCATGGGGAGCGGTGCGTTCGCCGTCAAGGCGCATCGTGAAGGCGTCCTGCCGCGTGCCGGGTACAAGGGAGTCACGAGCCAGGGGGCGCCGGACGCTCCCGCCCGTCCGAGAGACCGAGGAGTCGCCGGTCGGCTCGCCCTGCGGGGCCGTCCGTGGGCCGTCCGTGGGCCGTGCGAAGCGGATCAACGCCGACCGATGACGACCGGCGGTGACGGATCAGCTACTGGTTTGCCTCGTGAAGGCGCAGGTCAGAGGCCCTTGGCCAGACGGGTTTCGTTCCCGGGGTGGCGGTCAGGCAAGATGGGGTGTATCTGCCCACTCACTGATTGCCGGACGGTTTCTCTTGGCTGAGTACATCTACACCATGCGCAAGACGCGCAAGGCGCACGGCGACAAGGTGATCCTTGACGACGTCACGCTGAGCTTCCTGCCCGGTGCGAAGATCGGTGTGGTCGGCCCGAACGGCGCCGGTAAGTCGACCGTGCTGAAGATCATGGCCGGTCTTGAGCAGCCCTCCAACGGTGACGCCTTCCTCTCGCCCGGTTACAGCGTCGGCATCCTGCTGCAGGAGCCCCCGCTCGACGAGAGCAAGACGGTCCTGGAGAACGTCCAGGACGGTGTCGCGGAGGTCAAGGGCAAGCTCGACCGGTTCAACGAGATCGCCGAGCTGATGGCCACCGACTACTCCGACGCGTTGATGGAGGAGATGGGCAAGCTCCAGGAGGACCTGGACCACGCCAACGCCTGGGACCTCGACGCGCAGCTCGAGCAGGCCATGGACGCGCTGGGCTGCCCGCCCGGCGACTGGCCGGTCACCAACCTCTCCGGTGGCGAGAAGCGCCGCGTCGCACTCTGCAAGCTGCTGCTCGAGTCTCCCGACCTGCTGCTTCTCGACGAGCCCACCAACCACCTGGACGCCGAGTCCGTCCAGTGGCTGGAGCAGCACCTCGCCAAGTACGCCGGCACCGTCGTCGCCATCACCCACGACCGGTACTTCCTGGACAACGTGGCCCAGTGGATCCTCGAGCTGGACCGCGGCCGTGCCCACCCGTACGAGGGCAACTACTCCACGTACCTGGAGAACAAGTCCGCGCGTCTCAAGGTCGAGGGCCAGAAGGACGCCAAGCGCCAGAAGCGCCTCAAGGAAGAGCTGGAGTGGGTCCGCTCCAACGCCAAGGGCCGCCAGGCCAAGTCCAAGGCGCGACTCGCCCGCTACGAGGAGATGGCCGCCGAGGCGGAGAAGACCCGGAAGCTCGACTTCGAGGAGATCCAGATCCCGCCGGGCCCGCGCCTGGGCAACGTCGTCGTCGAGGTCGAGAACCTCAGCAAGGCGTTCGGCGAGAAGGTCCTCATCGACGACCTGAGCTTCACCCTGCCGCGCAACGGCATCGTCGGTGTCATCGGCCCGAACGGCGCCGGCAAGACCACGCTGTTCAAGATGCTCCAGGGCCTGGAGAAGCCGGACTCCGGCCAGATCAAGGTCGGCGACACCGTCAAGATCAGCTATGTCGACCAGAGCCGCGAGAACATCGACCCCAAGAAGACGCTGTGGGCGGTCGTCTCCGACGAGCTGGACTACATCAACGTCGGCCAGGTCGAGATGCCCTCACGTGCCTACGTCTCGGCGTTCGGCTTCAAGGGCCCTGACCAGCAGAAGCCTGCCGGGGTGCTCTCCGGCGGTGAGCGCAACCGCCTCAACCTGGCGCTCACCCTGAAGCAGGGCGGCAATCTGCTGCTCCTCGACGAGCCGACCAACGACCTCGACGTCGAGACGCTCTCCTCGCTGGAGAACGCCCTGCTCGACTTTCCGGGCTGCGCCGTGGTCGTCTCCCACGACCGCTGGTTCCTCGACCGGGTCGCCACGCACATCCTGGCGTACGAGGGCGACTCGAAGTGGTTCTGGTTCGAGGGCAACTTCGAGTCCTACGAGAAGAACAAGATCGAGCGACTCGGCCCGGACGCGGCTCGCCCGCACCGCGCCACCTACAAGAAGCTCACCCGGGGCTGAGGCAGGCAGCAAGTGGCTCGGCACATCTACAGCTGTCCTCTGCGCTGGTCGGACATGGACGCCTTCGGGCACGTCAACAACGTGGTCTTCCTCCGCTACTTGGAGGAAGCCCGCATCGACTTCATGTTCCGGCTGGCACCGGGGAACGGTTCCCCGTCGTTCTCCGGCGGGTCCGTCGTGGCCCGTCATGAGATCGACTACGTACGACCGCTCGTGCACCGCCACGAACCGGTGACCGTCGAGTCCTGGGTGACGAAGGTCGGCGCGGCGTCGCTCACGATCGCCTACGAGATCAAGGACCCGGACCAGGTGTACGTCCGGGCCTCGACCGTCGTCGTCCCGTACGACCTGGCGGCCGGGCGTCCGCGCCGTATCACCGCCGAGGAGAAGTCCTTCCTCCAGGAGTACCTGGACGAAGGCGTGAAGGACGCGCTCGCGGCATGACCGCTCCCGTGCAGACCCTGCGGCTGGCCGATGCCAGGGAGGCGGCGGACCTCGCCGCCTTCCTCGGCCGGCTGATCCACTACGACCGGGCCGCAGCCGTGCGGCTGCAGGCCGGCGGGGGAGCGCTCGCCGTGTTCGGCAGGCCGCCGTCGTTCGAGGTCCTCGCGGTCCGGACGGCGCGGCTGGCGGAACCGGTCGAGCTGGACACGACCGTGTCCGCGGGTGAACTGCTGGAGTCCGTCGAGGGCTCGGCGCTCGCAGTACCGTCCGCCGTCACGGGGCCGCCGTGGGCCGGGTTGCTGCCTCCCCGCGGAGGTTGGCGGGAGCTTCCGGGGTTGCCCGAAGTCGACCGGATGCGGGGCGCGGTGGCCGCCGCGGTCGCCGAATTCCGTTCACGGGACGAGGCGTTGCCCGCCGAGCGGCGCACCCGCGCCGAGCGCGACCGGATCGGCCGCGAGATCTGGTCCCGGACCCTCGACGAGACGGGCCTGCCACTGCGGGCCGTGCACGCAGCCCAGTCCCTGGGCTTTCTGCGCCCCACCCCGGAGGGAGTCCCGGGCGCCGCGCTCCTGGCCTCCGGCGGCTGGCTCCGGCTGCGCACGCCGTTCGGCTCCGTCGCGGTGCGCAGGGCGGGGCTCGGCGCGCTGAACGTCACCCCCGCCTGATGCGTAGGTAGATCTCGTCCAAGGCCGAGAGGCCATATGCCTTCGATCTGCAGGCAGACAGGGTGGGGCCCGGCCTGTTGACCCCCCGGGGAAGGCCCCACCCGGGTTTCGCCCGGTTGCAGGCCCGCTCCTCGTCCCCGCCTCGGGACCTGCTCCGGTCCGCCCCGGTCCGCCCCGGTCCGCCCTGATCCGCCCCGGTCGGTCACCGCGCGGCACCCACCGGTGGGTGCGTGCGGCAGGCCCGGGGTCGGCCGGAGCGTCAGCCCGCCGTGTTCACCATCGAGGCGGCGGCGTACGTGAGGTAGTTCCAGAGCTGCCGCTCGTGCTCCTCGGCGAGGCCGAGTTCGTCGACCGCGACTCGCATGTGCCTGAGCCAGGCGTCGTGCGCGGCCTTGTCGACGGTGAACGGGGCGTGGCGCATGCGCAGGCGGGGGTGGCCGCGGTTGTCGCTGTAGGTGCGGGGGCCGCCCCAGTACTGCATCAGGAAGAGCGTGAGGCGTTCCTCGGCCGGGCCCAGGTCCTCCTCGGGGTACATGGGCCGCAGCAGGGGGTCCTCGGCGACGCCTTCGTAGAAACGCCGCACGAGGCGGCGGAAGGTCTCCTCACCGCCCACCTGCTCGTAGAAGGTCTGCTCCTGAAGCGTGCCCCGCGGAATCTCGTTCACCGCTCCATGCTCTCAGACGGACCGGACGAGGACCCGGGCCCTAGGACCCCGGCCCGAAGAGCACTCCGGCCGGGAAGCCCCCGGCCGGGGTGCTCGCCTCCCGTACCGGCCCGCAGGACAGTGGAGGCATGGGTGCGGACCAGGACGCGCGCGCGGTACCGGACCCCTACGCCGGGCCCGCCGCCGAGGTGCGCGCGGCGCTGGTGCGGAGGATCGCCGCGGCCGGCGCGCTGCGGGACCCGGCCTGGCGCGCGGCGTTCGCGGAGGTTCCGCGCCATCTGTTCGTGCCGTACTACTACGTGCCGACCCTCGCCGGGTATGAACGGCTCTGGTCCGGCGACCCCGACGCGGACCGCCGCGAGCGCTGGCTGAGGGGCGCGTACTCCGACGGCCCGCTCGCCACCCGCGTCCGCGACGGCGAAATCGTCTCCTCCAGCAGCCAGCCGTCCCTGATGGCGCGGATGCTGGAGGCGCTGGAGGTGGAGGACGGGCATCGCGTGCTGGAGATCGGCGCGGGCAGCGGCTACAACGCGGCACTGCTGACGCACCGGCTCGGGGACCCGCTGGTGACGACCGTCGACCTGGACCCGGAGATCGCCGAGGCCGCGCGTCGCCACCTCGCGGCCGCCGGCCACCATCCGGCCGTGATCACCGGAGACGGTGCGCGCGGTTGCCCGGGGCGTGCCCCGTTCCACCGCATCATCGCCACCTGCGCCCTTCCATCGGTGCCGCGGGCCTGGCTGGAGCAGTCCGTGCCGGGTGGACTGCTCCTCGCCCCGCTCGCCAACGGGCTGGTCGTGCTGCGGGTGCACGACCAGGGCCACGCGGAGGGGCGCTTCCTGCACACGCCCGCGTACTTCGTCCCGCTGCGCGGAGGCGGGCCGGTGCGGACCTCCGTCCCGCACGTGGGCGGGCTGCCGAGGCGCGTGGCGGAGAGCGAGCAGTTCCGCTTCCTGCTCACGCTGACCGCGGGCGTGCTGGATCCGCACGAAGCGCTCTCGCTCTGGCGGCGCGAAGGCCGGCCGGAGCGGGAGCGCTTCGGGGTCACCGTCAGCGGGGACAGCCAGTGGGCGTGGCTGGACGACCCCGAGGGTCCGTACGCCTGGACCCTCGGCGCGCCCGGCACCGAGCGGTCGACGCCGTCGTGAACGCCGTCAGCCCCGGCGGATGGTGATCGTCGTCCAGGCGCCCACGTGCACCCGGTCGCCGTCCCGCAGGGGGACGGGGACGTAGGGCTGGATGGGGTCCTCGGCGCCGTTGACCGTCGTCCCGTTCGTGGAGTTCTGGTCGACGACGGCCCAGGAGCCGTCGGGCTGCTGCACCAGCACGGCGTGCTGGTGCGAGACGCCCGGGTCCTCCGGCGGCACGGAGAGGTCGATGTCGGGCGACTCGCCGGTGGAGTGCCGGCGGCGGCCGATGGTCACCTCGTTGCCCGAGAGCGCGAGCTGCTGCTCCGGTGAGTACGCGGGCAGGTTCAGCCCGGCGGCTTCGGGGCCGCTGCGCTGCATCATCGCCATGAAGTACTCGCGGTCGGGCGCGATGACCGCGGTCCAGCCCGCGGGCTCGTACGGAATCTGCTGCGGTGGAGGCGCCGGGTGCTGTTGTCCGTGATGGGGCGGAGCGTGCTGCTGCGAGGGCGGGGAGATCATCCAGTCGTCGTCGCCCTGCGGCCGCTGCGGCGGGGCCGGGACGGCCTGCGGGAAGCCGGGAGGCGCGGGCGGGCCGGTCGGGAATCCCTGCTGCGGGGGCGGCGGCGCCGGCCTGCTGAACTCGGGCGGACCCGGGGGCCGGTGCTGACCGGGCGACTCGGAGACGTCGGAGGAGCCGGACGTGCCCGGCTGGGGGAACGGCGGCGGGGCCGGCGGTCCGGCCTGCGGCGGCCGGGGTGCCGGGGGTTCGCCGCCGATCGGCTCGGCGGGCCGGTTCATCTGCGAGGGCCGCGAGCCCTGGTAGTCGAATGGGTCCGGTGGGCGCGGAGGCTGCTGGGCCTGGAAGCCCGGCGGCAGGTTCAGGCCGGGCGGCGGACCGCCGGGTGCCCCTCGGGGGGGCGGGGCCACGGGGGTGTACGACGTAGCCGTGTGGGTGAGGAAGTTCCAGCGGCACTCCTCGCAGAAGGGTGCCATCGGCTCGCGGGGCGTACGGCACTGCGGGCACAGTTCCGCCTGGGCCGTGGCGTTCGGATCGCCCGGCCCCGGGTAGCCGTAGCCGGGTGCGGGCGGTGGCGAAGGAGCCGGCGGCGGGGGAGGCGGCGGAACCGCGCCCGCCGGAGCCCCCGCCCCGGCCATGCGATGGCCGCAGACCTCGCACCAGTCGTCGGAACCCGACTGGTGTCCGTTCGGGCAGGTCGGCATGTCGGCGCTTCCCCCTCTCCTCCGTCCGGCCGGCGAGCCGGACACTTTGTGCTCTTCGTCGTTTATCGACCGCTTTCGGCTGGTCCGTGTTCGCCGAGCGTCTACTTCTTCACGCGAACTGTCTTCGTAGAGCGCGTTTCGAGTGTCATCTCGTCCGCTTCCGTGACCCTTGCCTTCAGCCGCACAGTACCCGTCGCCGCGTCGACGACGTCCACCACCTTCGCCAGCAGCTTCGCGGTGTCCTCGTTGCCGGAGGCCGCCGCCAGCATGACGGCGCGGCCGAGTTTCGCGGTCGCGTTGTCGAGATCCCCCGACTTGCGGGCGTCCAGGCCCTGTTGGATGACCTGCGCCAGTTCGGCCTGCCCGGTGTAGTGCGCGACCTGGGGGTTGATGGATGTCGAAGCCGCCATGTCGTCCGTCCACACCGCCCGTACGAGCCCCTGGGCGAGGGGCCGCGGGGTGCCGCCGGCCGGATCCGGAATGATCAGGGAGGCCCGTGCAGCCAGCATCTCCCGGCCCACGCCCGCCTCCGGCACCCGCACGCACACGTGGTAGTCGCGGGACTCGTCGCCCCATGAACCCGTCGGATAGTCCCCGGCGCGCGGCCCCGCCTCCGTGCGCCGGCCGGTCAGTTCCTCGACCGTGGGTGCCACCTGCTTGACGAACGCGATCTCCGCGCCGAGGGGCGTCCAGAGCCGCAGCGACACGTCCGCGACCTCCTTGCCCATCGCGTTCTCCATCATCCGCGTGAAGTCGGCGGCGAGTCCCGACGGGTCCGCGACGATGTCGGCCGTGCCGAGCAGTGCGGAGGCGATGCCGGTGACCTCCTTGACCTCCCAGTCCGTGCCCACGCCGCGCGCGTCGCAGGTGAACCGGCCCGCGCAGGCGTCCAGCGCGGCCCTCAGCTCCTCCGGCGCCTCGTGCTCGTTGCGCCCGTCGGTGAGCAGGATGCCGTGCCGGATGGACACGTCGGCGTCGCCGAGCAGTCGGTCCGCCAGCCGCAGCCAGGTACCGATCGCGGTACCGCCGCCGGCGCTCAGCCTGCGCAGCGCCTCCTTGGCCTCGGCCCGTGTCGTCGCGTCGGCGGCCGCCAGCCTGCCGCCGCCCGGGTACACCTCGGCGGCCACGTGCGTGCCCGAGACCACGGCGAAGGCCGTGCCGTCGCGCAGGGTGTCGATCGCCGCGGCCGTGGCGTCGCGCGCGTTGCGCATCTTCGTGGGCGGATAGTCCATGGATCCCGAGCAGTCGACCATCACGACCACGGCGGCTTCCGTCCGCCGCCCGGGTATCGACGAAGGGGAAGCGGAAGCTCCGGCGACGGGAAAGCCGCCGCTCGTGCCGCCGCCGGTGGAGGTGACCGTCACGATCGCGTTGACCTCGCGCCCGCCCTCGGGCAGGAACTCGTTCTGGTACACCTCGACGGAGAACCGCGGCACGTTCGACTTGGAGAAATTGGCCATCTGAACTGGCTCCTCGGGGCTCAGCTGGGCAGACAGACATGACGAAAGGGTGCCGAACGGACGCAGGGGCGAGGGGACACGGCCTTGTTCAGGCCGATCCTGCCCCCTGTCGCGGCACGGCGAACGGGAGCACGGCCACCGTTACGTTGTCGTGGCCCCCGCCGTCGAGCGCATGGCCGACGAGCACCTGCGCCCCGTGGAGCGGACGGCCCGCCGCGTCGGGCGGCAGGACCTGTGCCATCTCCTCCGGTGCCTCCGCGTAGTTCCACAGTCCGTCCGTGCAGACCACCACCACACCGGGGCGGTCCGGCTTGAACGAGGCGGTGTGCGGTTCCAGCTCGTAGGCGTCCGCGCCGAGCCACCCGGTGATCGCGTGCGCGCGCTCGTCCGCGTACGCCTCCGCCTCGCTCATCAGGCCGGCGGAGACCATCTGGGCCGCCCAGGAGTCGTCTTCGGTGAGCCGGGCGGGCGGGCCGCTGCGGTCGTCCGGGACCCAGTACGCCCGGCTGTCGCCGACCCAGCCGACCACCAGCAGTTCGCCGGCGGAGACGGCGCCCACCAGCGTGCACGCGGGAGCGTTCTGGTGGCGGTGCCGGTCGTGCTCCATGGCCGCGCCGGGCTCCGCCGCCAGGGAGTTGACCGCGCAGGCGGCGGCCAGGATCGCCTCGTGCATGGCCTGCTGCGGATGCGTGCCCTGCGGCAGCGAGGCGAGAAGGTGCTCGTTGGCGGAACTGGCCGCTGCCGCGGACGCGTCGTCGGGCCGGGTGGCCGAGGACACACCGTCGCAGACGATCGCGATCACGGCCGGGGAGCCGTCGGGCAGGGCCGTGGACGACACCGCGAACGAGTCCTCGTTGCGGTGGTGCCGCAGCCCCCGGTCGCTGACCGCGGCCACCACGCCCAGCTCCCGCTCCATGTGGTCGCGCTCGCGCGGCTGGGCGTGCCCGCAGTTCTCGCAGTAGCCGTCGTGGTCCACCTGCCCCGCACGGCACGCGACGCAGAGCTTCCCGCCGGACGGGGGCGCGGCGGAGTGCCCGCCGGAGTGCCCGGCGGCGCGGGGGTCGGGAGCGGCGAGCTCGAAGTCCCCGGAGCCGGAGCCGGAGCCGGGGCCGGGGCCGGAGTCGGAACCGGGGCCGGAGCCGCGCGGTGCGACGGCCGGGCCGTCGGCCGGGGTCGCCCCGGAGGCGGTGGAGGCCGCTCCGCTCGGCGCGGCCGGCCAGGACCGCGCGTCGGTACCGGCTTCCCGGGGAGCCGGACGTGCCGCTGCGCCGTCCGGGCCGTCGAAGCGGACCGGCGTCGCGGGCAGTTCACGGCCGCCGGAGTCCGTACCCGGCACCTCACCGGGCCGCTGCAGCGACCCCGGCAGGGCGGAGCCGTCCGCCCCGGGAGCCTCGGGCCAGTGCACGTGGGCACCCGTCGCGACAGTCTGGCCGTTCCGCGGTGGCTCGGGTACGGCCGACAGGTCGTACCCGCACGCTCCGCAGAACAGATCTCCGGATTCGAGGGGTTCCTCGCATCCGGGGCACCTCGACCAGGCCGCCTGCTGGGGCATCTGCGGCGTCATTCGCTCTCACCTCGCCTTGATGTGCCGGGCGCGCCTCGGTCCTTCCGCCGGAGGTCCGGGGACCTGTCCCCGCGACAGCACAGCATCACACCCACGTCCGGGGGCGGTAGCGGTTGGCCCGCTCCACCAGTTCGATGCGCTCCTCGCCGTTCGTCGCGAGCCGGGCGAGCACCCGGAACGAGCGTTCAAGGCCGAACCGCAGTCCGCGTTCGTCCAGTTCGCTGCCGAGCAGGACAGTTCTCGCCGGCCGGGCGCCGGCACTGCCGGAGAGTACCCAGTCCAGCGCCGTACCCAGAACCTCCGTCGACAGGCGCTCGCGGCGCAGGGCGTCCAGTCCGAGCCGCTCGAGTGCGGCGACCTGGTCGGCGGCGGCCGTGAGGTCGTCGATGAGCGGGTCCTGCACGGCGCGCCGCCGCAGCCGTGCCCGTACCGCGGCGACCCGGGCGGCCGTGTAGTGGATCGACGCCTCCGGGACGGAGTCCAGCGTGCGGACGGCCGCGGCACGGTCGCCGGCCGCGAGTTGCACCCTGGCGAGGCCGAACGCGGAACTCACATGGCTCGGATCGGTGGACCACACCAGGCGGTAGTACTCCGCGGCGTTGTCCAGCTGACCCAGTACCTCGGCGCAGACGGCGAGCGCCAGCTTCGGGGCGGTCTCGCCGGGGAACGCGTCGTAGACCGCGTCGAAGGACAGCGCGGCCGTCTCGTCGTCGCCGGCGACGAGCGAGGCGACGCCCCGGTACCAGACGACCCGCCAGTCGTCGGGGTGCCGGGCCTCGAGGTCGGCCAGCGAGCTCGTCGCGTGGGCGAGCTCGCCCGTCTCGAGCCGCGCCCGGAGCTCGCGCAGCCGCAGCTCCAGGGAGCTCGTGGGCGCGCCGTGCAGTGCGGCGATCAGCTCGGCGGGTGCGGAGGCCATCAGACCGGCGAGGAACCCCGCGTTGGGGTCGTTGGGGTCGACGCGGGGGACCGGCAGGGCGAGTGCGGTCGCGCGGACGTCGAGGTCCGCGAGGTGCGGCCGCGGGGCGCCCGCCGCCCGCTCCCCGGGCCGTGCGGACGCCGCCGGCTCCGGGGGGACGCCGGCCGGGGCGGGCGGCTGGGGACGCGGGCCGACCGGGCCTGCGGCACCCGGTACGGCGGCGGCGTACGCATGGGTCCCGGGCGCCTGGACCGGAACCCGTCCGGCGGGCGCGGCCGGCCGCACCGGAGCCGCCGCGCCGAAGGGTCCGGGCGGCTGCGGGGCGTTGGCCGCGCCGGGTGTGCCGCGGCCGCGGCGAATCGGCCGCCGGGCACCCAGCGCCGAGACCTCGCCGTGGAGTTCGGCGAACAGCTCCGTGTCCGTGACGCGCAGCTCCGGGCCGAACAGGGTCGACAGCGACGGGCGCGGCCGTCCCGTCTGGAGCGCCACGACCTCTCTGAGCACGCCCGTCAGCTGGTCCGCCATCTCCTGCGCGGAGGCGAACCGGCGGGCCGGGTCGGGGTCGGTCGCGCGGACGAGGAGCCGGTAGAACGACTCGTACGTCCGGAACACCTCGATGTTGTCCGGGTCCGGGAGGGAGTCCACGAACACGTTCGTGTAGCCCTGGAAGTCGAACGTCAACACCGCGAGGGTGCGTGCCACCGTATAGAGGTCCGACGCGACGGACGGTCCGGCCTCGGCGACCTCCGGCGCCTGGTAGCCGACCGTGCCGTAGATCGCCGACTCGTCGTCGTCCATCCTCCGCACGGCGCCCATGTCGATCAGCTTGAGCTGGTCCTCGGTCTGGATGGCGTTGTCGACCTTGAAGTCGCAGTACAGCAGGTTCCGGCTGTGCAGGTGGCCGAGCGCCTCCAGTGCCTCGATCCCGTAGGCGCACGCCTGCTCGACCGGCAGCGGGTCGCGCCTTCCGTCGGGCGCGCGCCGCTCGTTGGCGATCTCCTTGAGGGACTTGCCGCCGACGTACTCCATGACGATGTAGCCGTCCATGGAGCCGGTCCGCTGGTCCAGGTGCTCGACGAAGTTGTAGATGCGGACGATGTTGGAGTGCTCGATCTCCGCGAGGAACCGGCGTTCCGAGATCGCCGCGGCCATCGCGTCCTGGTCGCCCGTGTCCAGCAGGCCCTTGAGGACCACCCAGCGGTCCGACACCGCCCGGTCGATGGCGAGATAGATCCAGCCGAGGCCGCCGTGCGCCAGACAGCCCATCACCTCGTACTGCCCGTGCACGACGTCCCCCTCGCGCAGCTTCGGCACGAACGAGTACGGGTGGCCGCACTTGGTGCAGAAGCCCTCCGTACGGCCCGCTCGGTCGCCGCGGGCGCGGCCCACCGGCGATCCGCAGTCGCTGCGGCTGCAGAATCGCTTCCGCTCGGGGACCTGCGGCTCCGCCATGACCGCGGAACGCGGGTCCGGGCGCGGGACGTCGGGGACCGAGACCAGCCCGGCTCCGAGCCGGTTGCGGCCCGAGGAGGAGGCCGTGGATCCCGAGCTGCGGACCGACACCGAGCGACCCGAGCCGCGGCCCGACAGCGAACGGGACAACCGTCCCGAGACCGACCGCCGTGACGTCGAGGAGCGCGACGACCGGGACGACCGGGAGCCCGACGCCGAACTCCCTCGTACCGAGGAGCTGTTCCCGTTCCGGCCGCTGCCTCCGCTCCGCCCTCCTCCCGTGATGCCGGTGGGCGGCGACGACAGCGCGCCGTTCCTCGCGACGACCGGGGCCAGTCCGCAGGTGTCGCAGTACAGCTCGCCTTCGCCGACGTCCTCGTAGGCGCCCTCGCAGCCGGGGCGCTGGCAGGCGCTCGTCGCCGTGCCGGAGGTCCCGTCGCTCGGGGTCGGCGGCGTGCCGCGCCGGCCGGTCTCGGGGGCGAGTCCGCAGGTGTCGCAGTAGAACTCGCCGCCACCGACGTCCTCGTACGCGCCTCCGCAGTCCGGGCGGCTGCACTTCGTCAGATCACTCACGGCTCCCCCTGCCTGCTCGCCGGCCCGTCACCGGCGCCGCGGACGGGGTCCGCGGAGCCACGGGTGACCTGTGCGCGGGTCACGATTCCCCCTGCCGGCCGACGCCGTCCACCGGGCCGGGCTGCCGGGGCACCAGGACCTCGGCCGCCGCCCGCTGGTAGCGCAGGACCGCCTGCTCTGCGGCGCGCAGATCGCACGGAGCGCTCCACAGCATCCGGCGCGCCGCGTCGTACCGCTCGATCAGCAGCGGGTCCTCGGCCATACCGTGCCGCGCGACCTTCGCCTTGTACGCGTCGAGTCGGCCGCGCAGCTCCGCACGGACGGCGAGCGGGGCGGTCACGGCCGTCAACGACTCGCGTGCCCGCAGCAGTTCGTCCTCGGCCTCCCGCTCCAGGGACTCGAGCAGCGGGGACAGTCGGTGCCACTGGGCGTGCCTGCGGTACTCCGCAGCGGTGGCCAGCCGCTCCTGCAGCACGGTCGGCGGGCCGCTGACCGCGGGGACCTCGGACGCTGCGATCTTGGCCAGCACCTCACCCCGCGCGGCACGCGCCTCCGTGAGGGTGCGGTCCGCGCGCGAGAGCACGTCCCGCAACCGCAGCAGCCGGGTCTCCGAGTCCTGCCGCACCGCGAGGACCGCCTCGATCTCACGCCGGACGTCCTCCAGCGAACGCGCGGCGCGGTCGTAGCGTCCCGTGTCGGGGCGGCCGCCGCCCGGCGCCGAACTCGCCGTCGCCGGCGACCAGAACGCCAGCGGGTCCGACACGACCTGAGCCCGGAGCGCGGACAGTTCGTGGGTGATCGACTCCAGCTCGTCGCCCGCCGGGTGCTCGCCCGGCCGCACGCCCACCGAGTGCGCCAGCGAGCGGGTGCGCTGCAGCTCCGCGGCGAGCAGGTCGATACGCGCGGGCAGGGCCGACCAGACCGTGTCGGCGGCCACCACCACGTCCAGGGAGCGGGCGTACAGCGTGTTCATCCGGCTGACCAGGCCCTCCAGCGTGAAGCGCTCGGAGAGCTTGGCCGGGCCGGTCACCGACGGCGCGGGATGGACCGCGGAGCTCGCGACGGCGACGCTGGGGCCGCGCAGCCGGTCCGTGAGCGCCACCAGGTCGTCCCGGCTCGGCCAGCGGCGCCGTGCCCGCAGTTCACGAGCCGAGCGCAGCGCCCCCGTGTACGCGTCGAAGTAGGCCCACAGCAGGGTGATCGCCTGTTCGGTGGAGGTCCAGCGGTCCTTGGTGACACCCGTCAGCTCCGCACCCTCCAGGAGCCTGCGGCCCGCGTGGTCCTGGAGGGCGAGGAGCGAGGTCTCGATCGCCTCGTGCTCCTCCCCGAGCCGCGCCAGCGCACGGTCCACCTCGTCCCGGTCCATTACCGGCCCGGGGGGTCCCGCGACGCCCATCGATCACCTCTCCGCTCGTGTACTCGGGTCCACCGCCGGAAGGTCCGGCCGGCCCGGTTTCCCCGCCGGGCGGCCTGCTTCCGCCGGATGCCTTCCCAACGGTCTCAATTGTCCAGGTACTTCGGCGCCGGAGGACCCGGTATGCCGGGCAGGTCCTCCTTCAGCCACTTGGCGTACGCCTGCATCCACGGGCCCGTCCGGTACTCCTCCAGCACCTTGTTGACCCTGCGGACCAGGTCGTCCCTGCCCAGTCTGGCGGCCACGCCGTAGTACTCGGTGGTGAAGGGCCTGTCGCCTTTGAGTTCGACGGATGGGTCCTGTGCGGCCTGGCCCGCGGCGAGGGCCGCGTCCGTCACGACCGCGTCCACCTCGCCCAGCTGGAGCCGGACCAGGCAGTCCAGTTGGTTGGGGACCGTGAGCCTGTCCCGGTCGCCGGGGCCCTCGTCGTCCTCGTCCTCGAAGACCGCTCCGTGCGGGTCCTTCTCCAGCGCGTCGTACGCCGTCGAGCCCTCGGCCGAGCACACCCGCCGGCCCTTGAGGGACCCGTCGAAGCCGGTGATCGCCGACTGCCGGGGGGCGAGGACCTGCTGGCCGGTCTGGAAGTAGGCGGTGGAGAAGGCGACCTGCTTGATCCGGGCGCAGTTGATGGTCATCGTCCGTACGACGAGGTCCACCGTGCCGTTGTTGAGCGCCGTGATCCGCTGGTTGGTCGGGACCGCCCGGAAGATGATCTTGTCGGGGTCGCCCAGGATGTCCCGTGCGATCGCCCGGGCCAGATCGATGTCGAAGCCCTCCAGGCGGCCGTCCGCCCGTCGATAGCCCCAGCGGTAGCTGTTCTGGTCGACGCCGACGACCAGCTTGCCGCGCTGCTTGATCTCCCCGATCGCCGGGCCGTCCGCCGAGGACGGCCGCAGGGACGCCTCCGGGCTCGTGCAGTCGTCCGCCTTCGCGGGCGGTACCGCCGCCGGATCGGCGCCCGGGGTCACCCCGGTCGGCGGTCCCCCGTGCGAGAGCGGGACCAGGGTGAGGACGGCGGTCACCGCACAGGCCGCCGCCATCCCGGCGACGCCGCCCCAGCCGCGCAGCCGGCCCGTGAGGCGTCCCCGCCGGTGCGGAAGGCGCTGCCGGGCGTCCGCTGCGGTCCCGGCCCGCGGTGTCACGTCCGGTGCCCCGTCAGGCATCGCGTCAGCCATCCCTCCCCCTCTCACCGGTACTCCGAAAGCCTGCGGCCGATGCCCAGGACGGCGCCGGCCGCCGCGAGGACGGCCAGCACGGCCGCGCCGACCGGCAGGCCGCCCAGCGCCCCCCGGCCGCCCTCGGCGGACTCGGTGAACTCGGCCTGCTCGTGGGCCAGCGCCTTCTCCAGCGCGGCGTCCACGCGATCGAAGCACTGGCCCGTGGAGCCCTCGCTGCCGATCACCTTGGCCAGCGCGCCGTCGTAGTCACCCGCCCTGTCCGTCTCACCGGCGTCCTTGTGCCGGTTCCTCCACTCCGACGCCGCCGAGACCGCGTCGGCGACCGGTGTACGGCCCGCGCCGTCGTCGGCGAGCCGCCCGGCGCGGCCGAGCGAGGCGGTGAGACTGCTCATGCCCGCGGTGTA
Source organism: Streptomyces sp. NPDC049887 (assembly GCF_040656535.1). Taxonomy (NCBI): domain Bacteria; kingdom Bacillati; phylum Actinomycetota; class Actinomycetes; order Kitasatosporales; family Streptomycetaceae; genus Streptomyces; species Streptomyces sp. NPDC049887. Next base: position 218,005 of record NZ_JBFAMM010000004.1, read on the forward strand.
GTCGCTCTCGTACTTGTCGCTCTTGCCGTCCGCGGTGAGCACCGCACCGCGCGCGACGAGGGTCAGGTTCTCGTTGGCCCGGGCCTTCAGACTGCTGATCCGGGCGTCGTTGAGGACCTTCAGGGACTCCTGCCCGTCGGCCCGGGCCTCGTCGAGCCCCGCCCTGGCGACGGCGTGCCCGATGCCCAGCCAGAGCAGCACCACCGCGGAAGCGGCGGTGGCCGCGAGCAGCCCGTGGTTGAACACCCGGTTCGTACGCAGGTAGTTGCGGCGCTGTGCCCAGACAAGTCCGCCGAGCGCCACCACGCCGAGACCCAGCGACAGGAAGGGCCACGTCCGGGCGTCGTCGTGGTCTTCGTCGAGTCGGGCCGTCTCCTCCTCGTACAGTTTCTGCGCCGCCGGCAGCAGTTCGGTGGTCATCAGCTGGTTCGCGTAGCGCAGATATGCGCCGCCGAGCGGGAGGCCCTGGCGGTTGTTGGCCCGGGCCCGCTCGACCAGCCCCGTGTAGCGGGGGAGTTGTTCGTTGAGCGTGGCGATCCAGCGGCGCGAGTCCGTCGAACCGTCCGTGTTCCCGGCGGCCTTCACCAGCAGCCGCGAGGCGCTGGCGATGTCCGCGCGATAGCGCTCCCGCATCGCCTCGGGCTCCTGCGCCCCGGCCAGGAAGCCGCTCGCCGCGGCCGTGTCGGCGTCGGCGAGCGAGCGGTAGATGCTCGCCGCGTCCGCGCTGAGCGGCTGGCTGCGGTTGACCACGGCGTCGGCCGAAGAGGCGCGGTCGGCGATCTCGAGGGCCGTCACGGCGCCGAACGCCACGACCAGGGCGGCCAGTACGGCGCCGATGATCCGCAACCGGCCCGGCTCCGTCGTCGCGGCGGCGCGCAACCGCGCCGTCGTCTCCGCCCGGGCGCTTCGCCGCGCGGGCGGTCCCGACGGCGGCGCCGACCGCTCGGCGGAGGGGTCCGACCGCGGGCCGGGCGACGGGGCCGGCTGTGCCGGGACATGCGGCACCGGTGGCGCGGGCGGGCCTGCCGCGCTCGGCATGTGTGTCACTTGACCTCCCCCTCGGTCACTGACGGCGTCCCACCTCCTGCGGGCGGGGGAGGACGGCTTCCGGCCAGAAGTATGGCCGTGGGGGCCGGCATTCCACACCCAGGATTCACTGGATCTTGTGTCATCCCGCGTGTCGCGTCAATGCCGCCCCCTGTTCAGCGCCCCTTTCATGAGTACGCCGCCGACGGCGGATCGGTTCCGCCCGATGGGCCGGCCGCGTCGGCGTGCACGGGGTGTCACCGCGTGCGCCCCTTCGATTCGCGCGCGGGCGGTGCACCCCCCGCTCCTGGTCGGACGCCCTGAGGGCGTGCGGGGAGGCAACACCTCGATCCCCCGCCGGCCCGCGGCCCTCAGCCCCCGTACCGTGACCGCAGCCGGGCCTGTGCCCAGGATTGTGCGCCGAGACGGTCGAGTCCCAGCAGCGCCGCACCGAGGACGGGGGGTGCGGTCACCACGGAGAGGACGGCCTTCGGCGCCCGGACGGCGAGCGACTCGGCGATCCCGTCGTCGAGCCGGGGGTGCCGCGCCGCCAGCACGCTGCCGCCGAGCACCACCGGGGCCTGCTCGCCCAGCAGCCCGAGCCGGCCGAGCGCCACCGTGGCCATCAGGACGACCTCGTGGGCCAGCCGGTCGACGACCGCGCAGGCGACGGCGTCCCCGGCGGCCGCCGTCGAGAACAGGACGGGAGCGAGCTCGTGCCGTCGGCCGGCCGCGATCCGCCCCAGATGCAGTGCCTCGATGAGCGCGTACATCGACGGCAGCCCGAAGTGCCCGGGGAGCGTCCGGGCGAGCTCGGTCGGCTCCCCGCGCCCGTCCTCGGCCCGCGCGGCGAACCACAGGGCCTCCTCCGCGAGGCCCGCGCCCCCTCCCCAGTCGCCCGAGATCCGGCCGACGGCCGGGAAGCGTGCGGTGCGGCCGTCCGGCACCATGCCCACGCAGTTGATGCCTGCGCCGCAGACGACGGCGACACCCCTGGGCTCGTCGGCCCCGGCCCGCAGGATCGCGAAGGTGTCGTTGCGGACCTCGACCGTCCGACCCCAGCCGCGGGCCCGTACCGCCGTCGCCAACTCGGCCTCCTCGACGGGGAGATCGGCGTTGGCCAGACAGGCGGAGACATGGGTGACGGACCGGAGCCCGGCGGCGCGGAGCGCCTGCCGGACCGTGTCGTCCAGCCCGTCCAGTGCCGCCGCGACGCCCGTCCGCGGCGGCTGGAACCCGTCGCCGCGGGCCGTGGCCAGGACCGATCCCTCCGCGTCGACCACCGCCACGTCCGTCTTGCTGTTGCCGGCGTCGACGGCGAGGACGGCGGGCGCGGGACCGGTCGCCGCGGAGCCGCCCCCGGCCTGCTCGTGCCCGCCCGGTTCGTTCACGCCCACGGAAGGTGCTCCCGGTTGTGGGCGACCAGCCGCTCGGTGAGCGCCTCGGCGTTCTCGTGCTGGCCGATCAGCGGGTGGGACAGCAGCGCCTTGAAGACCCGGTCGCGGCCGCCCCGCAGCGCCGCCTCCAGCGCCAGCTCCTCGTAGGCCGTGACGTTCGCGATCAGCCCGCCGTACAGAGGGTCGACCTCCGGCAGCGGCAGCGGCGTCGCGCCCTCGGTGCCGACGGCGGCCTGCACCTCGACGACGGCGTCGTCGGGCAGGAACGGCAGGATGCCGTTGTTGTACGTGTTGACCACCTGGTGGGGGCTGCCCGTTCCCCCGAGGAGCGACGCGACGAGGTCGACGGCGGCCTCCGAGTAGTAGGCGCCGCCCCGCTGGGCGAGCAGTGCGGGCTTCTCGTCCAGCGAGGGGTCTCCGTACATCTCCAGGAGCCGCTGCTCCATCGCCGCGACCTGGGCGGCCCGGGACGGCTTGGTCCGCATCTCCCGGACGACCGCGTCGTGCGCGTAGAAGTAGCGCAGGTAGTACGACGGGACCACGCCGAGGCGGTGCAGGAGCTGCCGGGGGAGCCGCAGGTCCCCGGCGATGGCGTCGCCGTGCTCGGCGAGCAGCCGCGGCAGCACGTTCTCGCCCTCCGGACCGCCCAGCCGCACACCCGTTTCCCAGGTCAGGTGGTTGAGGCCCACATGGTCCAGGTGCACATCGCCCGGGGAGGCGTCCAGCAGCGAGGCGAACTTCCGCTGCAGGCCGATCGCCACGTTGCACAGCCCGACCGCCCGGTGCCCGGCCCGGAGGAGGGCGCGGGTCACGATCCCGACCGGGTTGGTGAAGTCGACGATCCACGCGCCGGGGGCGGCGCGCCGTACCCGTTCGGCGATGTCCAGCACCACCGGGACGGTGCGCAGCGCCTTGGCCAGACCGCCGGCGCCGGTCGTCTCCTGCCCGACGCAGCCGCATTCCAGCGGCCAGGTCTCGTCCTTCTCCCGCGCGGCCTGGCCGCCGACGCGCAGCTGCAGCAGCACGGCGTCGGCGCCCGCCACACCCGCGTCCAGGTCGGAGGTGGCCGTGATGGTCCCGGGGTGGCCCTGCCGGGCGAAGATCCGCCGGGCGAGGCCGCCCACCAGGTCCAGCCGTTCGGCGGCCGGGTCGATCAGCACCAGTTCGCCGACCGGCAGGGTCTCTCTCAATCGGGCGAACCCGTCGATCAGTTCGGGTGTGTAGGTGGACCCGCCACCCACGACCGCGATCTTCGTACGCCGGGGGTTCGGGGGGCGTCCCCCGCTGGATTGCCGCATGTGCGTCAGCCCTTCGATCCGATCGGTGCGACTACCTCGACGAAGTCCTTCTGCGCGAGGAGGAGCAGGGTGATCACCTGCGCCGCGATCATCACGGTCGCGGCCGTGGTCGGGCTCCGGTCCGTCTGGTGCGACGCCCTTGAAGGACCCCGGCCCGTGGGGAGCGTCCGTGCGGCGGGGTTCTGCGAGTCGTGGATCCGCGGGACGGAGCAGTCGTTCCGGCAGGGGGGAGGAGAGGAAAGGCGCCACCGCGGCGATCGCCGGCCCCGCCGTCGGCGGCACGATCCGCACCGTCGTGCCGACGCGGCGGCCGTGACGACGGCCGCGGCCGTGGAGCGTCGTCCTGCGGGCATGGGGGGTGTCTCCCTGGGGGTGGGGTGGGGCGGGGCGGGCGGTCGGGTCGGGGAGGCGCGGAGTGCGGGAAGCGGGGTTCGTGACGGGGGTGCGGATTTCGGGTCGGGGTTCAGCGGGAGGTGTCGAAGACCTCGTCGCGCGTGGCGGCCAGGGCACTCTCCAGAGCCCCGCGCAGCACGGGGTGCTCCTGTACGTCACCGATGACGAGCCGCGGCCTGGACGGGGCAAGCTCGGCGAGTTCGGACCGGACCCGCTCGCGCAGCGGTTCCCCGCCGGCCGCGATGAGCGGTCCGGAGAGGACGACGAGTCCGGGATCGAGGACGGCGACCAGGGAGGCGAGGCCGGTGGCCAGCGCGGTCGCGAAGGTGTCCAGGAGGACGCGGTACGGTCCCTGTCCGGCCGCCGCGGCCCGCGCCAGCAGGCCGGCCGCCACCTCGTGGTGGGGGCCCTGCGGGACATCGGTCATGCCCAGTTCGCGGGCCAGCCGGGGCACGGTCCGAGCACCGGCCAGCTCCTGGAAGCCGCCGCTGCCGGTCTTGGACACCTGCCGCACGAGCGGAGTACCGGGCACCGGCAGGAAGCCGATCTCGCCCGCGCCGCCGGTGAAGCCGCGATGCAGCCGGCCGCCGATGACGAGGGCGGCTCCGAGCCCCTCCTCGTTCCACAGCAGTACGAAGTCGTCGTGGCCGCGGGCGGCTCCGAGCCGCTGCTCGGCCACGGCGACCAGATTGACGTCGTTCTCGTACTCGACCGGCATGGGCAGCGCGGCAGCCAGTTCGTCCAGCAGGGTGGGGGAGTGCCAGCCGGGCAGATGGGAGGCGTATCGCAGGCGCCCCGTGGCGGGGTCGAAGGCGCCCGGGGTGCCCACGACCAGGCGGTGGACGTCGCCCAGGGTGATCCCGGCTGCCTCCACCGCGCCGTCCAGTGCCTCGGCGACCTGCCGTACGACGCTCTCCGACCGCCGCCCTCGGGTCTCGGTGACGTGCTCGCCGACGGTCGCTCCGGTGATGTCGGCGACGGCCGCGCGGATGCGCCGGCGGGTCACGTCGAGGCCGGCGGCGAAGGCGGTGCGGGCGTTGATCGCGTACAGCTGGGCGTTCGGCCCGGGTCCGCCCTCGCTGGTGCCGGTGGCGACGACCAGCCCGGCGGCCTCCAGCCGGGCCAGCAGTTGGGACGCGGTGGGTTTGGACAGGCCCGTCAGCCCGCCGATCCGGGTACGTGAGAGCGGGCCGTGCTCCAGCAGGAGGTCGAGCGCCGCCCGGTCGTTCATGGCGCGGAGCACACGGGGGGTTCCGGGAGTCGTAGCGGCCACGACCCACCTCGTCCTTCGTACAAGTCTGTTAGTAAACCTTCCTGTCCATTCGGAACCTAGGCCGCCGCCATGAGTTCGTCAACACCCGGTGGCCTCCGGTGCGGGCGCGGTATGCGGAAGGGCGGCCCTCCCCTGCCCGGTCCTCCGTGGCACACCGCTCCCTTCCGGGAGCGCAGACAGCGGCAGGCCGGGATCGGCGCGGGCAGCACCGGACCCCCGGCGCGGCCACGGGACTCCCCACGCCCCGGCGCGGGGCGAAGGCGCGATGCGCTGCTGACCCGCGCGGAACGATCTCGGGCCGGCTGCGTGACTCGGCGACGCCACGGCGCCCGGGCGTCACGGCCCGTCCGTCGCCCCGTCCCGCGTGGCCGACACGAGGGACTCCATGGTCCAGCGCTGGTCGCTCCGGTCGTTCACGGCGCGGAGTTCCAGAGGGACGGGGCTCTCCACCCACTCCGGGTCGGGGACGAGCGCGACCGTCGGGGCGGACCTCGGCCGGATCACGCCTGCGGGTTCGACGAGGAAGGCCATCTTGTCGAGCTTCTCCGGGTCGTCCGAGGAGCACGGGCGGATGCCGACCCCCTCTCCGTCGCCGTCCGCCTTCAGGCAGAACGTGGGGTCGTCGCGGTTGTGAAGCCGTTCCTGCGCGTCCAGGGCCCACCGCTGGGTGAGCGCCTCGGTGCACGGGGCCGCCACGGCGCCGCCGCGCTTGGTGATCACCCCGTCCTCGATGTCCAGGCACAGCCCGCTGCCCGCGTGCACGATCCGTCCGTAGACGAGGTCGCCGGGCGGAAGCGTGCTCCCCGACCCTGGTTGTGCGGGGCTGGTTGCGGCGTTGCCCGGGGCTGCCGAAGCGGACGGGCGGCCCTCGGCCCGGCCGCGGTCGGCGTCCGTCTCCTCCCCCGAGAGACCTGCGGCGATGAGCAGAAGGGGGACCGAGACGGCGGCCACCGCGGCCACGGCACCGGCAATGCGCGCCCCGCGCCTCCTCGGACGTGGTGGGTGGGCGGCACCGTCTGCCGGGCCGGGGTGCTCCCCCGTGCCCCCGGAGTCCGTCCCGCCGCCGGGCGGGAGTCCGGATTCCGGCGTGCGTCGCCCCTGGACGACGGCGGACGCGTATGCCGCTCCGTCCCGGGCGAGCAGTGCGTCGGCCAGCGCCGTGCGCAGGTCGTCGGAGAGCAGGATCAGTTGCGTCAGCAGCCCCTCGCAGTCGAGGCATGTGTCGAGGTGGAGGGCGAGGTCGCCGCAGTGCGGACTGTCGTCCGCGACCGCCGTGGCCTCGATGAGGCGCCGGAAACCGTTGCAGCGGGTGTCACCGGCACGCTCCGCATGCGCCTGGAGGAAGGCGTCGCGCAGGGACTTCCGGGCCTTGGCCCGAAGGGCAGGGACGGCGTCCGCTGCCACCCCGACGTAGGTCGCGACCCTCTCGTCCGGCTCCTGGTCCACGAGCGAGTACCACAGGACGCCCCTGGCGGCCTCGGGAAGGGAGAAGAAGCCGTTGCGGAGCGCCTGCTTCTCCCCCGACTCCGCGGGTGTGCCGTCAGGCCGACCGGCGCCGCCCTCGCCGTGGTCGTCCGCCCAGGTGAGGAAGGAGGTCCTGAGCAGGGCCCGTCTGCCGGTCCGGGCCCAGCTCCTGGCTGTGTGGTGCACGTGCGTCAGGATGAAGTGGCGCCAGGTGCCGAAGGGGTCGATACCCGAGCGGGCGGCCTCGGCCGCCCGCTGCAGCGCCTCGCGCGCCAGCCGGTCGGCGGCCGTCCGGCCCCGGGTGCACAGTTGCGCGCAGGTGACCGCGTGCGAGAGGTGACGCTGCTTCAGCTCGTTCTCGGGCCCGGGGCCTGCTGTGCCGCGTGAGCGGATGCGCTCGGCGAGTTCCGCGTCCGTCGGCTCGATGCGAACGCCACCCCAGGACACCGTTGTCAAACCGACCTTCTGCAGCCTCGGCATCGGGCCCCTCACTTGCTGCACCGCTCCGCATCCGTGGTGCTTCGGACGCCGCAGCGGGGCGGTCGTTACGGGGGAGCGGGCTGGTTCCGCTCAACTCCTGAACCCCGTACTGCGGTTGGGTGGCCTTCATAGTGAAGGACCGGACTGGCGCGCGGTAGGTGTTTCCGCTGGTAAGTTCGGGGCGCGGAGTGGAATGTGGCGTGATGTCCGGGGATCTTGCGGCGGCCCGGGGCGCTTGATCGGCCCGGTGCGGACCGCTGCCCCCACCGATCCCACCCGGCCCCGGGCGGGGCTCGTCCACGCCCTTCCCGATCTCGTCACAGGCGACGACAGGGCGGAACTGCCGGCAGAGGCCGCGAGCCGTCGCAGCGGCCCGATCGTGACAGCGCCCGCTCACCGTCGAGCGGGCCCGCCGCGCGCAGCCGGTCGGGCACCGGGCCTGGCGCGGTGTGCTCGCAGGCGTCTTCGCACCCAGTCACCGGTTTCCCCGACGAATCCGAAGAGGGCGGCGGAGGCGGCGCACGCCGTCGGGGAGGCGGGCCGGCCGATGGCCTGGCCCACGAGCCACAGGCCCAGGGCGAACAGCAGCCACCACCCGATGAGCGACCCACCGAGCCGCCACCTGCGGGAGCGGCCGCTCATCGGGCAGCCGCCCGGGAGTGCCGGGCGGTGAAGGCGGCCGTCGTGCATCCCTCGACGGCCGGCGAGCCGCCGCAGGCCGTGGCGGGCGGGGCACCGACCGGACGGGGGATCGCGTCCACCGGCGCGACGGCGTACCCGGCCCGGAGCGTCCTCCGCCGGGGAAGCGCCCGCACCGGGCGGGCGCACCGCCGGTGGGGTGTCCGGCCCGTGCGCGGAACCACGCCGGCGGGCAGGGGCGTGAGGAAGGCCAGGTCGGTCCACTGCCGGATCACAGGTCGTCGTCTCCCGTCGCGGAGAGGCCGAAGCCGGCCGTCCTTGGTGGTGACCGGCAGCCCTTGGTGGCGAGCAGGATACGGCAGGCCCCCGCCCGTGCGGCGGGCCCGATGACCGGAGTGAGGAGCACTGCTCCGCGGAAGCGGTGCCCACGGGGAGCGGGAGCGCGTCTCGCGGTGCCCGAGTGCCCGCTCCGGCCGTGGCGCTACTTCGACAGGGGTGCCGGGGGCGAGATCGGGGAAGCCGCCACCGACTGCGGCGACGTGGCGGAGGCGTACGCGGACGGTGCCGCCATGCCCGCCGTCGGATCGCTCGCCTGATCCCCGTCGGCCTGCTGCGGCAGCCCGCCGACGATCCGGACCCCGGCCTCGTCGAAGGCGCGCTTGATGCGCCAGCGCAGCTCGCGCTCCACGCCGAGCGCCTTGCCCGGCATCGTCTTCGCTGCGACGGAGACCGTCATCCGGTCGATCAGCACCTCGCTCAGGCCGAGGACTTCGACCGGGCCCCACAGCCGCTCGTTCCACGGCTCTTCCTTGACCATCGCCGTCGCCGCCTCCTCGATGAGTTCGCGCACCCGGCCCAGGTCCTCGGCCGGCCGCACGTTCACCTCCACGGAGGCGGTCGACCAGCCCTGGCTCAGATTGCCGATCCGCTTGACCTCGCCGTTGCGGACGTACCAGATCTCGCCGTTGTCGCCTCTCAGCTTCGTCACGCGCAGGCCGACCTCGATCACCTCGCCCGAGGCGACCCCGGCGTCGATCGTGTCGCCGACGCCGTACTGGTCCTCCAGGATCATGAAGACGCCGGAGAGGAAGTCGGTGACCAGGTTCCGCGCGCCGAAGCCCAAGGCCACCCCCGCGACACCGGCGGAGGCGAGCAGTGGTGCCAGGTTGATGTTGAGGGCGCCGAGGATCATCAGACCCGCCGTGCCGAGGATCACGAACGAGGCGACCGACCGCAGCACCGAACCGATCGCCTCGGAGCGCTGTCTGCGCCGCTCGGCGTTGACCAGCAGACCGCCGAGGGCGGTGCCCTCCATGGCCTGGGCGCTGCGGTTCATCCGCTCGATGAACTTGGTGAGCGCGCGGCGGACGGCGGCACGCAGCATGATCGCGATCACGAGGATGAACAGGATCCGCAGGCCCACGTTCAACCAGGTGGACCAGTTCTGCTCCACCCATCCGGCGGCTTCGTTGGCCCGGTCCGCGGCCTCGTCGAGACTGACGGGCGGCGCGGACGGATCGACGGCCAGGAACACTGCGGAACCTCCGTTGGTGCGATCGGCGGACCATCCACACTATCGGGGCATACGCCGTGCCTCCGACGTTCTCCACAACGGAGAGACGAGCCTCACCCGGGGAACCTCCCGGTGTGGCCGAGCGCACACAGAATCCCTCCGGCCCGTTACGGGTACGTAGTGGCGCTTCGACCAGGCATGAGGAGAGACTGAGTACAGATCGTCCCGGCGCGAGCCACGCGCCGCCGGCGTACAAGGAGGCATCCGTGCCGCATGTCCTGGTCCTCAACGCGTCGTACGAGCCGCTCGGCGTCGTACCGCTCCGCCGCGCGCTCGTCCTCGTCCTCGAGAACAAGGCCGTCTGCCTCGAGGAGTCCGGCGCCTTCATGCACAGCGCGACCCGGGTGATCCCCGCGCCCAGCGTGGTCCGGCTCAAGCGTTTCGTCCGGGTCCCCTACCGGGGGCCCGTTCCTCTGACCCGCCGCGCGCTGTTCGCCCGCGACGGGGGCCGCTGCATGTACTGCGGTGGCGTCGCAACCAGCGTCGACCACGTCGTTCCGCGCAGCCGCGGCGGTCAGCACGTCTGGGACAACGTGGTGGCGGCGTGCCGCCGCTGCAACCACGTCAAGGCCGACCGGCACCTGCGCGAGCTGGGCTGGCGGCTGCGGCACCAGCCCGCCCCGCCGAGCGGCCTCGCCTGGCGCATCATCGGCACCGGGCACAGGGACCCGCGCTGGCTGCCATATCTGCAGCCGTACGGCGCGGACGACGCCATGGCCCGGATCGACGGCATATCCGCCTGAGGATCCGGGCCACTGTCTTGTGCGCGCGCTCCGGACCGGCGGGCGCGCGCCGGTCCGTGCCCTGACGCCGGCAGGGACGCGCGCCGATCAGGGCGCACCGCCACCCTGCTCCGACACCGCGTACGCCTCCACCGACCACAGCGAGTAACCGAAGCGGGTCGCCCGCCCGTCGCCCTGGACCCGGACGAAACGGGTTCCCGGCGCGTCCATCCGGACCGACTCCCGGCCCCCCCTGCCGTCGCGGACGGTCGCGGCGGTGCGCCAGGTGCGCCCGTCGGCAGAGACCTGGATGCGGTACCTCGCCGCGTAGGCGTCCTGCCAGCGCAGAACGACCTGGCCCAGCCGGGCGGGCCTGGCCAGCTCCGCCTGCCACCAGGCGCCGTCCTCCGCGGGGGAGGACCAGCGGGTGCCCGGGTCGCCGTCGGCCGCCGCGGCGGCCGGGAAGTCCGGCGTCTCGTCCCCCGAGGACGACGCCACCGCCGTGCGGAACAGATCGGGGCCGCCGGCCGCCGGATAGGCCCGTACGGTCAGCGTGCTCTCCTCCCCGCCGAAGGCGAACGGCACCTGGTACTCGCCCGCCGGGGTCCCCGGGGGGACCGTCACCTCGACGGGCACGGCCGTCCTCCTGCCGCGCGGTGCCCGCACCTCCTTCGGCACGGCCACGGTGATGCCCTTCGGGGCCTTGGCGGTGAGCGCGCCGCGCACCTCGTCCGGCCGCTGGGGGGCGACGAACGCCTCGGTGCGCTGCGGGCCGCCGCCGATCGGCGCGTCCAGCTCGTCCCGGCCGAGGGCCAGCCGGGCCCGTGGCTCGTCGGCGAACCACGGCACGAGCGCGTGCACCGCGGGCGCCTGCGGTGCCCCGGTGATCCGGAGGGCGTCCGCGCGCAGCCCCTGGGGGCGGCTCTGGGTCCAGCCGGACGGGGCGAGCCCGCCGAGCGGCCGCCAGCCCTGGCCGGGCACGTGCGCCTCCAGTGTGCCCGTGGGGCCGTCCGCGCCGGGTTCGGTCATCGCCGTCACGGCTTCCACGGGCCGGGCGCGGTCCAGCCGCACCGTGTACGCGTCGCCGGTGCGGGTCACCGGGCCGGGCCGGCGGTCCGCACCCGTCCACACCGCCGACTCCTTCGCCACCCGGGTGAGGAAGGGATCGAGCACGCCCTTGCCCACGGTCACCCTGCCCGAGCTGATCTGCGAGCGCACCGGGGCGAGCGCCAGCGACGCCCGCCAGGCGGCCTCGCCGTCACCGCGCGCCTGGGCCTGCAGCATGTCGACGGCGAGCTCTCCGGCGGTGCCGTAGCGCGCCAGTTGGTCCAGCCACGGCCCCACCTCGGAGTCCAGCCCGGCCAGCCGCTCCGGGGCCTCCCGCATCACGGTGAAGGCCGACCGCAGCCGGCGTGCCGCCTCGTCCCTGGCCTTGGCGTCGTTCGTGGTGCGCGAGCGCCAGAACTCGGCGAGCAGGGGCTGGAGATACGCCGACTCGGTGGGGCTGAGGACGGACGAGGAGTGGTTCCCGGCGAGCGCGCCGAGCGCCTCCCTCGTCCGCGGGTCGCCGCCGGCGAGGTCGTCCAGCGCCGCGCGCCAGGACTCCAGGGGCCGGTAACCCTTGGGGTTCCAGGCGTAGTCGGCCGCAGTGAACAGCGGGATCCGGGATGCGGTCGCCTGCTCCATGGCGTTGGCGAGCACCGCGGCCGAACCGGACGCCACGGCCGGCTCGCGTCCCGTGTAGGGCCCGAGGAAGATGCGGCCCTGCGCGTAGTCGTTGACGGGGTAGTTGTCCATCGTGACCATCGGGTGCCGGAAGACCTCGCGGGCCCCGGCCAGTTCCCGTCCGGTGATGGTGCGGGGCACGACCCCGACCCCCGTCCAGGCGACCTGGACGCCGTGGTCCAGTCGCGAGGCGAGCGCGGTGCGGTACTCGGTCGCGCCGTCCTGGTAGAACTCCGTCGGCATCACCGTCAGCGGCTCCGCGCCGGGGTGGCGGTCGGCGAGATGCCCGGCGATCTCCCCGGCGAGCTTCGCGTGCGCCCTGGCCGCGGCCTCCGGGCCGGAACCGAAGGCGTCGGGGTCCCGGTCGCAGTGCCACTCGCTGTAGCTGACGTCCTGGAACTGCAGCTGGAAGGCGCGCACCCCGAGTGCCCACATCGCGTCGATCTTGCGCTTGAGCGCTTTCACGTCGTCGTCGGAGGCCAGGCACATCGACTGGGCGGGGGCGACGGCCCAGGCGAGCGTCACGTGGTTGCGCCGGGCCCGCTCGGCCAGCTCGCGGAACTCGGCGCGCTGGGCGGCGGGGTACGGGTCGCGCCAGCGGGTCTGCCGGAACGGGTCGTCGCCCGGCGCGTAGAGATAGCGGTTCTGCTTGGTGCGGCCCATGAAGTCGAGCTGCTCCAGGCGCTGTCGATGACTCCACGGGCGGCCGTAGAAGCCCTCGGTCACTCCGCGTACCGCCGTGCCCGGCCAGTCCCGTACGGCGACACCGGGCACCGCGCGGTCCCCGACGAGCTGCCGCAGCGTCTGGGCCCCGTGGAAGAGCCCGTCCGCCCCGACTCCGTCCACGGCGACCGTGTGGCGTCCGTCCACCCGGCCGGTGCCGATCCGGTAGCCGCCCGCGGGCAGATCGGCGCGTTCCGGCACGCGCAGGGCGCGCAGTGCGTCGAACGCTCCCGATCCGCCGAGACGGAGCACCGTCCCGCGGCCGGGCAGCTCCGTGTGCACGGTCCGCACCCCCGCGGCGCGCAGCGCCTCGCGCACGGTCCGGACGGCGTCGGGGTCGGCGTCCGGGGCCGCGAGGAGCGTCACGTCCTCGCCCAGCGGCACCGCCGGGCCCGTGGCCCTCAGCACCTGGGGCCGGGGCCAGACCGGGGGCACTGGTCCGGCGGTCTGCCGGTCGCGGGCGGCCGTGCCCGCGGAGCCCGGTACGTCCGGGGCCGCGGCGGCTCCGGGAGCCGTCCCGAGCAGTCCGCCGATCACGGCGACGGCGACGGCGGTCGCCGTCTGCTTCCTGCGCCCGAACCGCACGTCCGGTCTCCCCTCGACTCCCCGTGCCCCACGGTGCCCCACGAAACGGGTTCGAGCCCACCACCGCGGTGGTGAAGGTGTCAATGCGGCTGACGGTTGTGTCGTATTTGCCCATCGACGCGCGAGAGTCGCGACCGGCCGGTTCAACTCCCATGCGTGGAGCAGAATGTGACACGGAACACGTTGAAGAGAGGTGTACGTCTGCGGCCGCGCCCACTGGGTAGGGCTGCCAATGTCCTGTTGACCCACCGTGAGGAGGCCCTCCGTGGCCGCAGCCGCACAGCTTCTGCTCCCCGCCCTGTCCAAACCGGTGCCCGGCCCGCTCACCAGCGAGCCGCCGCTGACCTCCGTACCGCCCCTGACCAGCGAGCCTCCGCTCGCAGATGTCGGTCCGCTCACGAGCGAGCCCCCGCTCGCGGCCGCCCTGCCGCTGACCAGTGAGCCTCCCCTCGTCGACGCCGCGCCCCTCACCAGCGAGCCCACCGCCACCGGCGACGCCGGAGGCTCGGAGTCCCCAGGAGTCTGAATGGGCCTGGCCCGGCTCGCCGCGCTGCACGGTGTCGCCACCACGTACTCGCCCTCGGCAGGCGTCAGCGTCCCCGTCCCCGACTCCACGGTCGTAGCGGTGCTCGCCGCCCTCGGTGTGGACGCAGCCACGCCGGGCGCGGTCCGCGCGGCCCTCGCGGCAGCCGAGTCCGCCGCAGGGGAGCGGCTGCTCCCGCCCACCGTGGTGGCGTGGCTCCCCGTCACCGGGCCGCCCCCCGTCGCGGTCCCGCCCGGCGCCCGTGTGCGCGTGGACCTGGAGGACGGCGGCCTGCTGGAATGGCGCGAAACCGTCCCCCACGCGCCCGCGCCGGGCTCCACCGACACACCGTCCGCCGAGCGGCCCGCTGCCGGAAGCGGCTCCTCCGCCCCGTCCGGCTGGGCGGAACTGCCCACCGGGGTGCACCGGCTGACCGTGCGCACGACCGGCGGGCGCACCGGCAGCGCCGTACTCGTCGTCGCCCCCGAGGCCGTGGACCAGCCCGCCGAACGGGTCCACGGCTTCCTGGTCCAGCTCTACTCGCTGCTGTCCGGCCGCTCCTGGGGCATGGGCGACCTCGGGGACCTCGCGGAGCTGGCGTCCTGGGCGGGCCGCGCCCTCGGATCCGGGTTCGTGCAGGTCAACCCGCTGCACGCGGCCGTGCCCGGCACGCCGACCGACCCGTCCCCCTACCGCCCCTCCTCGCGCCGGTTCCCCGATCCGGTGCATCTGCGGATCGAGGACATCCCCGAGTACGCCTATGTCACCGGCCAGGACCGGCTCCGGCTGGACGCGCTCCTGGAGAAGGCCGCCGAACTGCGTGCCTCCGTCCTGGACAAGGGCGCGCTGATCGACCGCGACGCCGTGTGGCGGCTCAAGCACCGGGCACTGGAGCTGGTCCTGCGGGTCCCCCTCGGACCCGGCCGCTGGGCAGCGTACTGCGCGTTCCTGGCCGAGCGGGGCCGGGCGCTGGACGACCACGCCACCTGGTGCGCCCTCGCCGAGGTCCACGGTTCGGACTGGCACGCCTGGCCCGAGGGCCTGCGCGACCCGCGCTCCCCGGAGACGGCCCGCGCCCGCGGGGACCTCATGGACCGCGTCGACTTCCACTGCCGGATCGCCTGGCTGACCGACGAGCAGCTGGCCGCGGCCGCGGCGGCGGCCAGGGACGCCGGGATGGCCGTCGGGATCGTGCACGACCTCGCTGTCGGCGTGCACCCCGGCGGCGCGGACGCCTGGGCCCAGCAGGACGCCTTCGCCCCGGGCATGTCGGTGGGCGCCCCGCCCGACGCGTTCAACGCCCGGGGCCAGGACTGGGGCCTGCCTCCGTGGCGGCCCGACGTCCTCGCCGCCTCCGGTTACGCCCCCTACCGGGGGCTTCTGCGCGGACTCCTGCGGCACGCCGGAGCACTGCGGCTCGACCACGTCATGGGTCTGTTCCGGCTCTGGTGGGTACCCGTCGGGGCCCAGCCCACCGAGGGCACCTACGTCCGCTACGACGCCGAGGCGATGCTCGCCGTCCTCGTCCTGGAGGCCCACCGCGCCGGGGCGGTCGTCATAGGGGAGGACCTCGGCACCGTCGAGCCCGGGGTGCGCGAGGCCCTCTCGCGCCGGGGCGTGCTCGGCACGTCCGTCCTCTGGTTCGAACGCGACTGGGCCGGCAGCGGCCGGCCGCTGCCGGCGGAGCACTGGCGCGAGGGCTGCGTCGCCACGGCCACCACCCACGACCTGCCGTCCACCGCGGCCCGGCTCACGGGCGAGCACGTGGCGCTGCGCCACCGGCTGGGCCTGCTCACCCGGCCGCTGGACCAGGAACGCACGGAGGACTCCGCCGAGGTGGCCGAATGGCGCGCCTGTCTGACCCGGCAGGGTCTGCTCCCCGAGGGCACCCACGACGAGGAGGGCGAGATCCGCGCGGTGTACCGGTTCCTGCTGCGCACCCCGGCCCGCATGGTCGGCGTCTGGCTGCCCGACGCCGTCGGGGACCGCCGGCCGCAGAACCTGCCCGGCACCTGGGACCAGTACCCGAACTGGCGGCTGCCCGTCGCGGACGCCGCCGGCCGCCCGATGACCCTGGACGACCTGGCCGCCTCGCCCAGGCTGCACGCGCTCATGGAGGTGTTCCGACCGGGCTCCGCTCCCCGTACGGGCACCCCGGACGCGCGGCCGTCCTAGCCGTTCGCTACGTTTGCACCGTGGACAAGAAGAACGCCCTGCGCGCCGGCGCCGTCGCGGCCGGTACGACGCTGATGATGCTGCTCATGTCGTCCCCCGCGCTCGCCCTGACCCGCGACGACGGCGACGACCCGGGTACCGGCCTGAGCGTGGCCGAGACGCTCGGTCTGTTCGTCGTGGCGCCGATCGCGCTGTTCGTACTGATCGCGGGCCTGGTGATGGTCCTCGACAAGTCCGACAGGCCGAAGAAGAAGCAGGCCTGACCCTCCGACGCGAGGCCCGGGGCACCGGGCGGGCGCCGCACCGCCGGCGCCGCGCCGCGCACCTCCGAGGGCGCCGCACGGTACGCGCACCGTGCGGCGCCCTTGTGCGTGCACCGGCGGGTCGTGACCGTGCGGACACCCGCGGCTTGGGAATCTGTCGGGGATTACGCCATACGGGGGGTACTGATGACGGCAGCGGGCGCACCGCCCATCGTCTTCGTGCACGGGACGCGCCTCAGCGCGGGGCAGTGGAGCCCGCAGCTGGCCGCGCTCGGGGAGGAGTTCCCGGCCGCCGCCGTGGACCTGCCGGGCCACGGCGAGCGCGGCGACGAGCCCTGGAGCCTGGACGCCGCCACCGAGGTCATCGCCGGCGCGGTCGACTCACTGGACCGCGGGCCGGCCCTCGTCGTCGGGCACTCGCTCGGCGGTTACGCCGCCCTGGAGTTCGCGCGCCACCGGCCGGAACTGCTGCGCGGACTGGTCCTCGCGGGGGCCAGCGCCTCGACCCGGGGCGCCTGGGCGGCGCCGTACCGCTTCGTCGCCGGGCTGGTCCCGCGCATCCCGGCGGACCGGCTCACCCGGTGGAACGACCGGATGCTGCGGAGGCTCTACCCACCCCGGGTGGTGGAGGCGACCATCCGTGCCGGCTACGCGTTCCACACCCTGCCCGACGCATGGGGCGAGGTGCTGGGCCGCTTCGACGCGGGTGCGATGCGCCATGTGGCGGCCCCGGTGCTGATCCTCAACGGGGAGAAGGACTCCGTCTTCCGGTCCGGGGAGCGGGACTTCGCCCGAGCCCATCCCGACGCGCGCGTCGAGCTGATCCCCCGGGCCCGCCATCTGGCGAACTTCGACGACCCGGCGGCCTTCAGCGACGCCGTCCGCCGCTTCGCGCGGCAGCTCGCGGCCGGCGGTTGAGGGGCCCGCTCGCATCCGGCGGCGGCTCCGGTGGAGGCTCGGCCCCCTGGTGCCCGGGACGCGGCGCCGGTCGAGGGCGGGACCGCGCCGGTACGGCCGCGAGGCCGACGGTACGCAGCCGCCGGCCCCGCGGCGGCACGGTCCGAGCCGGGGACGCGGTCACAGTCCGCCGGTGAACAGCAGCCGGTTCGGCGATCCCCGGGTGATGCTCTTCACGACGTTCTTCGTGGACTGGGCGACGAGCCAGTCCGTGACTTCCTGGGGGCCGGCCGCGGGGTGGGCCGCCTTGTAGAGCGCGGCGACGCCGGCCACGTGCGGGGCGGCCATCGACGTGCCGTTCATCGCCGTGGTGCCACCGCCCATCCGCGCGGACCTGATGTCGCTGCCCGGTGCGTAGAGCCTGAGGCACCGCCCGTAGTTGCTGTAGTCGGTCTCGGTGTCCTCCATGTCTGTCGCACCGACCGTCAGGGCGTTCGGCGCGCTCGCGGGCGAGACGCCGCACGCGTCCTCGGCGGAGTTGCCGGCCGCGACGACGGGCAGCACGCCGCTGTCGAAGACCGCCTTGGCGGCGGCGTTGGCGGAGGGGGACGTGGAGCCGCCGAGGGAGGCGTTCAGCACGGCGGGCTGTTGGGCGTTCTTCGCCACCCAGTCGAGGCCCGCGATGATCTTGGACCAGGCACCCTCGCCCTCGCAGTCGAGCACGCGCACGCTGACCAGGCGGGCCTCGGGCGCAACCCCGTAGGTGGCCCCCGCGGCCGTCCCCGCGACGTGGGTGCCGTGGCCCTCGCAGTCCTGGCCCCGGCGGCCGTCGCCGACGGCGTCGAACCCGAGGGCGGCGCGGCCGCCGAACTCGACGTGGTCGTAGTCGATCCCGGTGTCGAGGACGTAGACCGTGACGCCCTTGCCCGTGGAGGCCGCGGTGAACTGCCCGTCCAGCGGCAGGGCCCGCTGGTCCGCCCGGTCGAGCCCCCAGCTCGCGGCCTGGCGGCGGAGGGCGGTGGCACCGCGCGGGCCCGGGAGCCGGTCCAGGGACGGGACGCGCGGACCCTCCGGGGCCCGGCGCGCGGACACCCGAGCGTCCTCCTCCACGGCCGCGACGCCGGGCGCGAGGCGCATGGTCTCCAGCTGGTTCGCGTTCAGCGTGGCGGAGAACCCGCGCATGGCCCGGTTGTACGTGTACCTGCGCTTCACGCCCGTGTCCCGGGCGACCGCGACCGGGTCGGCGCCCTCGCGCAGAGCGACGATGTAGCTGCCCTTCACCGGCTCGGCCGACCGGTACAGCGGGGCCGGGGTGGGCCCTCCCGTATCGGCCTGCGCGGTCACCCCGGGTGCGGCGGCGGACACGGCGAGCAGCAGAGCGGCGGCCGCGCGGCGCGCGAACAGTCGCATGGATACTCCCATCCGATCGACGGTGATCATGTCACCGTTTTTTCGACCCGGTCGCGCCGCCGCTTGAGCCCTTGTCAGCCGATCGCCGGGACGTGGGCACGGATCTCCCCCGACTGCTGCCACTCACCCGGGATCGTGGCGCCACCCGGGTGACGGACCGTCCGGGCGGAGCCGCCCGCGGACGGCGACGGCGACGGCGGGGCGCGGGCCGGGTCCGAACCGGCGGGTGCGCGACCGTCGGCATGTCGCGCGCCTCGTTGCCGTACGCCTCGTGCCGCCGTGCTCCCCGGGACCGGCCGGGCGGCAGGTCCCTGCCGTTCGATCCTGCCGGTCGTCCCGTCCGGCCGTGTCCGTCCGGTCGCGCCCGAGGCGCGTCGAGGTGCGCCGAAGGGTTCGTCGAAGGGTTCGTCGAAGGTCCGTCCGTGGTTGTTCGTGTTTGGTGCGGTTACCGAAAAGTTCGGTTTCGCAATCAACTACAACTTTGCTTGTTCTTGGTGGGGTTGGCGTGACTATTGGGACAATCTCACGTTCACAGGCGGTGATTGCGGCTTGGTCAGGGCGCCCGACTTCCGGGCGTGGCAGCGCAGTTCACCGACTCCCCACACAGCGTGAAAGGCACCAGCATGACGATGAGTCACGCCCTGAGCCGGGGCGTCCGGGCACTCGCCGTTGCGACGGCAACCTGTGGAATCCTCGTGGCGGCCACCTCCACGGCGGCCGCGGACGGCGGACCCACCCGCGAACTCCTGAGGGCGGACTGCGAGTCGGGCGTGGGGAAGTGCAGCTTCAACGACCCGACGCTGGGCGAGGCGTACCTCGGAAAGTTCCGTCAGGTCTCCGACTCGCTCTTCAACTGCAGTACGTCTCCCGCCACCCAGTCGATGACGTGGACCGACTCGGTCGGCTCCACGGACTCGGTGGGCGTCTCGGTCACGGCCGGCGGGAACATCGCGGGCATAGTCGACCTGAGCGTGACGGCCAGCTACGACCACAGCTGGACCAGCACGCACACGGCGAGCAGCTCGCTGAACATGACGGTGCGGCCGGGGGAGGTCGGCTGGATCTCCCGGGCCCAGGTGATGCAGCGGGTCTCCGGCACCTGGCAGACCCACTTCGACAGCCCCAAGTGGAACCACTACTACTGGTTCTGGGGCGACACCATCACCGGCCCGGCCAAGAACGGCACGGACGGCAAGAGCAACGCGGTGGTCGTCAAGAGCCGCAAGATGACCGCGGCGGAGAAGAAGTCCTGCTCGGCGGGCTCGAAGGCGGGCCGGGCGTTCGTCAAGCAGCACTGACGCGTCGGGCACGGCCTTGAGCGCGAGGGGCCGGCGCCTCCGGGTGCCGGCCCCTCGCGCTCACGGGCGCCGACGTCGTCGCTGATCAGGGCCCCACCGCACCGCTCCCGCTGCCGCCGGCGGTCTGCTCAGGACGCTTCCTGCGTCATGGCGAGACTCTGCAGGTACCGCATCAGTGTCATCAGCACGTCCCGGCTCGACGAGCGCTGCCGGGCGTCGCACGGCACGATCGGCACCGAGTCCGGTAGGTCGAGCGCGCCGCGCAGTTCCTCGATCGGGTACTCGGGGGCGTCCGGGAAGGAGTTGACGGCCACGACGAACGGGACGGCCCGTTCCTCCAGCCGGCCGATGACGTCGAAGCTGACCTCCAGCCGCCGGGTGTCCACCAGGACCACCGCACCCAGCGCCCCCTCGAACAGCCCGCGCCACAGGAACCAGAAGCGCTCCTGCCCCGGCGTGCCGAACAGGTACAGCACCAGTTCCTCGTTGACGCTGATGCGGCCGAAGTCCATGGCCACGGTCGTGGAGGTCTTGCCGCCGATGCCCGAGGTGTCGTCGATGCCGACTCCCGCCTGGGTCATCGTCTCCTCGGTGGTCAGCGGCCGGATCTCGCTGACGGATCCGACCAGGGTCGTCTTCCCGACGCCGAAGCCCCCGACGATCACCACCTTGACGGCGGCCGCGGCCGTCTCGGGCAGCGCGTCCTCGCTCCGCGGCCCGGCCGTCGGCGCCGACTGCTCAGAGCTTTTGAAGTCCATCGATCACTGCCTCAATCAAAGCGCGGTCGGGGAGTCTGGCGGGTGGGACGGGCGCGCGGGCGACCACCCGGTTGTCGGCGAGGAGATCGCCGAGAAGGACGGTGACGACACTGACCGGAAGCCCCGTGTACGCGGAGACCTCCGCGACCGACAGGGGCGACTGGCACAGCTCGATGATCGCCGCGTGCTCCGGTTGCATTCCGGGCTTCGGCCGGGACCTGGCCACGATCAGCGTGACCAGGTCCAGTTCGACGGGGGCGGACGTGCTGCTGCGGCCGCCCGTGATGACGTAGAGCCGCTCGGGACTGGCTTCCTCCCAGTCCCCGCCGCCCGGGTCGCTCACCTGGCCACACCGTCCTGGCGAGGCGGGCTGCTGAGGTGGTCCCCGATCCGCAGCACCAGGTCGCGCATTCGCTGTCCCATGAGCCCGGCGTCCACGCCCTCGTCGGCGAGCACGGCGAGGAAGGCCCCGGCGCCCGCGGCCATGAGATAGAAGAAGCCGCCGTCCATCTCGATCACGACGAGCCTCATCCGGCCCTCGCTGCGCGGGAGTTCCGAGCCCACCGCGGCGGCGAGGGACTGGAGCCCGGCGCACGCGGCGGCGAGCCGGTCCGCGGTGTCGGTGTCCGTGCCGTACTGGGCCATGCGCAGACCGTCGGCGGAGAGCACGACCACATGCCTGGTCTGCGGCACGCCTTCCGCGAGGTCCTTGAGCATCCAGTCCATATTGGCCTGCTGCTGAATCATGGCTGCGTGTTCCCCTTGCTAGCGTCAGTGGGCTCCCCGGACAGACCGCTCTGGAAGGCGGCCAGCCACATTCCGGGCTGCACCTGCGGAGTGGGCTCCTGCTCCGGAGCCGCGTTCGGCGTGGACGACGCCGGCGTGGTGGGTGCGTCGGGTGCGACGGCGGGTGTCTTGCGGCGCCGCTGGGGGAGGCCGTTCGGGGCCCGCTCGACCACCACCGGGTCCGGCCCGGAGGCCACCGGGCCGGTGGCAGGGCGCCGCGAAGCGGGAACCTGGGTGCCGGCGGTCACCGGGGGGACGGCGGCCGCCCGGGGCGCCGGCGGGGCGTGGACCGCCTCGGGCGGGAGCGTCGTCCGGGGGACGGACGCGGCTCCGATGCCGTGGGCGAGACCGGTGGCGGTCGCGGTCGTGGTGATCAGGTCCTGCGGCACGACGAGGACCGCGCGGACGCCGCCGTAGGCGGACGGCCGCAGCGACACCTGGAAGCCGTACGCCTGCGCGAGCCGCCCGACCACGGCGAGGCCGAGTCGTGGTGTCTCGCCGAGGTCGTTGAGGTCGATGCCCTGCTGTGCCTGGCGGAGCATCCGCTCGGCCCGCTTGCGGGCCTCCTCGCTCATGCTGACGCCGCCGTCCTCGATCTCGACGGCGATGCCCGACTGGACGTCGACGGCCGTCAGATGGACCTTGGTCTGCGGCGGGGAGTAGCGGGTCGCGTTGTCGAGGAGCTCGGCCAGCGCGTGGATGAGCGGCTCGACGGCCGGGCCGGTGACGGCCACCTCGGAGACGGAGTGCAGTTCGACGCGCTGGTAGTCGATGATCCGCGACATGGCGCCGCGCATCACGCTGTACAGGGGCACGGCCCGGCTCCACTGGCGGCCGGGCCTGGTGCCGCCGAGCACGGCGATGGAGTCGGCGAGGCGGCCGATCAGCGCGGTGCCGTGGTCGAGGCGGAGCAGATCGCCGAAGACGTCAGGGGACTTGCCGTGCCGGTCCTCCATCTCCCGCAGTTCCTGGGCCTGCTGGTGGACGATGGCCTGCACCCGGCGCGCGATGTTCACGAAGGCGCGCTGTGCGGACTCGCGCAGGTCCTCCTCTGCGACGACGGCGTCGACGACGGTGCGGACGACGGCCTGGTGGGCCTCCGGGGCGTTGAGCGAGGCGAGGACGTCCTCCGGGAACTCGCCCCTGCGGAGCCGCTCCACGACTTCTGGCAGCAGGGTGCCGGCGAGGTGCGCCGTCTGGGAGGCCTGGTGGGACAGTACGGAGTCGCGCTCGGCGACGGCGCGCCGCAGTGAGTCGATCACCCTGCCGCGGCGGGCTGCCTCGGCGCCGATGGCGGCGATCACGACCGCGGCGACGGCGCCGATGACCGCGACGGGGATTCGGGCCGGAGCGGGGAGCAGCAGCACCGTGATCACGGTGGCGACGGCTGTCAGAGCGGCGGGCAGCAGCCACCCGAAAGCGGCCGCGGATCGCGGGCTTCCACTTCCGGGCGACGATTCCTCACGGATCATCAGCACCCTTAAATCATCTGAACGGAAACGATCATATGACGTCGGTGAGGGAGCATAGTCGTTTCATGGCACGGTTGTTGACGCCGGGTCACACTTCGGACACACCCTTGATGGGGCTTGTCGGACATACGCGAGGGCGCCCCGGACCCAATGGTTCCGAGGCGCCCTCACATGCGCCGTGCGGGGCTCGCGGCCCCGCAGGTCAGGACGCTGCCGCGTCCGCCGCGCGGGCCTTCAAGGCCCGCTCGACACCCGCGCGGGACTCGAGGACGAGTCGCCGCAGCGCCGCGCTCGGAGCGGCTGAATCCAGCCATGCGTCCGTCGCGTCCAGCGTCTCCGCCGACACCTGGAGCGCCGGGTAGAGACCCACGGCGATCTGCTGGGCGACCTCATGGGAACGCGACTCCCACACGCCCTTGACCGCCGCGAAGTACTTCTCCGTGTACGGGGCGAGCAGCTCGCGCTGGTCGGTCTGGACGAAGCCGCCGATGACCGCCTCCTGCACCGCGTTCGGCAGCGTGCCGGACTCGACGACCGACTCCCAGGCCTCGGCCTTGGCCTCCGGCGTCGGACGGGCCGCCCGGGCCGTCGCCGCGTGCCGCTCGCCGGCGGCCGTGCGGTCCCGCTCCAGCTCGGCCGCGATCTCCTCCTCGTCGTAGACCCCGGTGGCCGCCAACCGCTCCAGGAACGCCCAGCGCAGCTCCGTGTCCACGGCCAGTCCCTCGATCGAGTCCCGGCCCTCCAGCAGGGCCTGCAGCAGGTCCAGCTGCTGCGGGGTGCGCGCGGTCGCCGCGAACGCCCGTGCCCACGCCAGCTGGTGGTCGCTGCCCGCCTCCGACGAGCGCAGGTGCGCCAGCGTGGCGTCCGTCCACTGCGTCAGACCCGTCTCGCGCCACTCCGGCGCCGCGTAAAGGTCCAGGGCGAGCTTCACCTGCCGGTGCAGCGACTGCACCACGCCGATGTCCGACTCCTTGCCGACGCCCGACAGCACCAGCGACAGGTAGTCGCGGGTCGGCAGCTCCGCGTCGCGGGTCATGTCCCACGCGGACGCCCAGCACAGGGCCCTGGGCAGCGAGTCGGTGAAGTCGCCCAGATGCTCGGTGACGGTCCTGAGCGACTCCTCGTCCAGACGGACCTTGGCGTAGGTGAGGTCGTCGTCGTTGAGCAGCACGACCGCCGGGCGGTGCTTGCCCACGAGCTCCCGCACCGCCGTGAACTCGCCGTCGACGTCCAGCTCGACGCGGTGCGTGCGCACCAGCTTCCCGGCCTCGTCCAGGTCGTAGAAGCCGATCGCGATGCGGTGCGGGCGCAGCACGGGCTCGCCCTTCGCACCCGGCGGCAGCGCCGGGGCCTCCTGCTTTACCGCGAACGAGGTGATCGTCCCGGCCGCGTCGGTGTCGATCACCGGCCGCAGGACGTTGATCCCCGCGGTCTCCAGCCAGGCCCGGGACCAGGTCTTGAGATCGCGGCCGCTGGTCTCCTCCAGCGCCGACAGCAGATCCGTCAGCCGGGTGTTCCCGAAGGCGTGCCGCTTGAAGTACGCCTGCACGCCGCGGAAGAACTCGTCCATGCCGACGTAGGCGACGAGCTGCTTCAGCACCGAGGCGCCCTTGGCGTACGTGATGCCGTCGAAGTTGACGAGCACGTCGTCCAGGTCGCTGATCTCGGCCATGATCGGGTGGGTGGACGGCAGCTGGTCCTGCCGGTAGGCCCAGGTCTTCATCGAGTTGGCGAACGTCGTCCACGCCTGCGGCCACTTCGAGCCGGGCGCGTACGCCTGGCAGGCGATCGACGTGTAGGTGGCGAACGACTCGTTCAGCCACAGGTCGTTCCACCACTCCATGGTGACCAGATCGCCGAACCACATGTGCGCCAGTTCGTGCAGGATGGTCTCGGCGCGCGTCTCGTAGGCCGCGTCGGTCACCTTCGAGCGGAACACGTACTGGTCGCGGATGGTCACCGCGCCCGCGTTCTCCATCGCGCCCGCGTTGAACTCCGGCACGAAGAGCTGGTCGTACTTCGCGAACGGGTAGGCGTAGTCGAACTTCTCCTGGAACCAGTCGAAGCCCTGCCGGGTGACCTCGAAGACGGCGTCCGCGTCCAGGAACTCGGCGAGCGACGGACGGCAGTAGATGCCCAGCGGCACGCTCTGCCCGTCCTTCTCGTAGGAGCTGTGCACGGAGTGGTACGGACCGACGATCAGCGCGGTGATGTACGTGGAGATCCGCGGGGTCGGCTCGAAGTGCCAGACGTTGTCCTTGGGCTCCGGCGTCGGCGAGTTGGAGACCACGGTCCAGCCCTCGGGCGCCTTCACGGTGAACCGGAAGGTGGCCTTCAGGTCGGGCTGCTCGAAGTTCGCGAACACCCGGCGGGCGTCCGGCACCTCGAACTGGGTGTAGAGGTAGGTCTGCTGGTCCACCGGGTCGACGAACCGGTGCAGCCCCTCGCCCGTGTTGGTGTACGCGCAGTCCGCGACGACCGTCAGCTCGTTCGGGCCCTCGTGCAGATGGCGCAGCGCGATCCGCGAGTCCCTGAAGACCGCGGCCACGTCCTGCGGGTGGCCGTTCAGCACGACCTCGTGCACCGCGGGAGCCACCAGGTCGATGAAGGTCTCCGCGCCGTGTTCCGCGGAGTCGAAGCGCACGGTGGTCACGGACCGGTAGGTGCCGCCCTCCTGCGCCCCGGTGAGATCGAGGTCGATCTCGTACGAGTCAACGGTGAGCAGGCGCGCCCGCGCCTGTGCCTCTTCGCGGGTCAGGTTTGTGCCAGGCACCCGGTCATCTCCTCGCTTCTGCGTCCTCGGTATGTGACGTTTCGGCCCATCCTTCCACGCGCCCCCCGCGGCCCGCCCGTCCCCCGGGCGGACTGCCCGGCGAGGCCCGTTCCGGTGCCCCTCCGCCCGGACCACCGGCCGGCCCCGCACGACGACGGGGCGGGGTCCCGTGCGCTCGGCACGCGACCCCGCCCCGCGATGCGGCGGGCGGATCAGCCCTTGAGCTCGTCGGCCACCAGCTCGGCGATCTGTACCGCGTTCAGCGCGGCGCCCTTGCGCAGGTTGTCGTTGGACACGAAGAGGGCGAGACCGTTCTCGACGGTCTCGTCGACCCGGATGCGGCCCACGTACGAGGCGTCCTTGCCCGCGGCCTGCAGCGGGGTGGGGATGTCCGAGAGCTCGACGCCCTCCGCGCCGGCCAGCAGCTCGTAGGCCCGCTCCACGCTCAGCGGACGCTCGAAGCGCGCGTTGACCTGCAGCGAGTGCCCGGAGAAGACGGGGACGCGGACGCAGGTGCCGGAGACCTTGAGCTCCGGGATCTCCAGGATCTTGCGGGACTCGTGGCGGAGCTTCTGCTCCTCGTCGGTCTCGTGGGAGCCGTCGTCGACGATGGAACCGGCCAGCGGGAGCACGTTGAAGGCGATGGGGCGCTGGTAGACCCCCGGCTCCGGGTACACGACGGCCTCGCCGTCGTGCGTCAGCTCTGCGGCCCGCTCGGCGACGGCCTTCACCTGGCCGTCGAGCTCGGCGACACCGGCCAGGCCCGAGCCGGAGACGGCCTGGTAGGTGGTGGCGACGAGCGAGGTGAGCCCGGCCTCCCGGTGGAGCGGCTTCAGCACGGGCATCGCGGCCATGGTCGTGCAGTTCGGGTTTGCGATGATCCCCTTCGGGCGGTCCTTGACCGCGTGCGGGTTCACCTCGGAGACGACCAGCGGCACCTCGGGGTCCCGGCGCCAGGCGGAGGAGTTGTCGATCACGACGGCACCCTGGGAGGCCACCTTCTCGGCGAGCGCACGGGAGGTGGCGCCGCCGGCCGAGAAGAGCACGATGTCCAGGCCGGAGTAGTCGGCGGTGGCGGCGTCCTCGACGGTGATCTCCCGGCCCTGCCACTCGATCGTGGACCCCGCGGACCTGGCGGACGCGAACAGCCGGAGCTCGTCGGCCGGGAACTTCCGCTCGGCGAGGATCTTGCGCATGACCGTGCCGACCTGCCCGGTGGCTCCGACGATTCCGACCTTCACGGGGATTCCTCCGTACGCTTGTGCAGCCTGCATGGCCTGGGTGTCTTCCATGATGCGTCTGTCCACGGCCGTTTTGTCCAATCCATTGTCCGAGGGGCGGGACGCATGGCCTTGCTCACACCCGAGCAGGCCCGCACGCACGGAGGGCGGGCGTCACGCCGGACGCCCGCCCTCGTGACCAGGTCATCCCGTTACGGGACGACCTTCTCGATCACCACGCTGCCGGTGCCCGCGGCGGTGCCGCGCGCATTCAGCAGCCGGACCTCGCCGAAGAACCGGCGGCCCTCCGGCGCGGGACCGGCCACCAGCACCTCGGCGGAGACCTGCGCGCTCGCGCCGTTGGCCAGGGAGACGGTCTTCGCCCCGTCGACCTTCACGGTGCCGAGCGCCGAGGAGAAGTACACGTCCTTGTAGTCGTACGTGGTGCCGCCGGGCGCCACCGCGTAGCCGTCGACGAGGATCGTGTACGTACCGGCGGCCGGGTTGGTCAGGGACACCGACTCCTCGGAGTCGCCGTCCGCGGACTGACCGACGAGCCTGCCGTCCTTGAGGACCGCGAGGTCCAGGTCGGCGCCCTTGTCGGAGGTGTTCCCGATCACCACGTCCAGCCGCTCGACACCCGCGCCGATCGTGACCGTGGACACCTGGCGCTCGTCCTGTGCGATGGTCGGTGTCGCCGTCTTCGCGGAGCCGAGCGAGCCGCCCTGCAGCTTGCCCTCCAGCGCGGCGGCGTCGTTGGTGACCGTCCAGTCGACCGTCGCCGGCGTGCCGACCGTGGCCGCGGGGAGGGTCTTCACCGCCGGGTCGAACGTGGCGCCGAGCAGCGTGACGTCCAGCCTGTACGGGTTGTCCAGCACCGGGGACGTACGGCGCGACTCGACCTCGATCTCCCAGACGCCCGGCTGCGGGTTCGCGTAGGAGCGCACGTCCGGACGGCAGGTGTTGGCCGGGTTGTCGTAGTTCGGGTAGCAGACCGTGGACGCCGTGCTCTCGAAGGCCACGCCGTACGGGTGGATCGAGATGAACCGGGTCTGGCTGCCCGCGGCGAGACCGCCGAGCGCGACCTCCAGCGTCCTGGCGCCCTGCGGCACCGTGACGAAGTAGGACTTGGCGCTGTTGCGCTGCACCGACCCCTTGGCGGAGTAGGAGAAGCCGGGCTTCACCAGCTCGTTCGAGGCGACCACGGTGGTGAGGATCTGCTTGTCGACGCCCTCGGTGCGCTCGTCGTCCACCTCCAGGATGGCGCTGTGCACGCCGGTCGAACCGGCCTTGGCCTGCACCTTGACGGTGACCGGCTTGTTCAGCGGCAGGTCCACCTCGTCGTCGCCGACGAGACGGAACGTGCCGTCGTTGTTACGGAAGTCGAGCTCGTGCTCGACCGGCCGGTTCGGGCCGCTCGTGCGCGTGATGGTGACGTCGTAGGTCTTGCGCTGGCCGGGCTTCAACCCGCCCTCGCGGTCGTAGATGCCGGCTCCGAAGCCCGCCTCCGGCTTCAGCAGGTGGTCGAGCGCGGTGTCGACCGGTGCCTTCACCGTGTAGGAGTGGGCGGTGGCGCCGTCCCGGATGGACTCCCACGCCTCGTCGACGTCGATCAGACCCGCGCCCTGCTCGTGCGCCTTCACCCCGGGGATGCGCTTGGCGGTGCTGGTCAGCGCGGTCCGCAGGGTGAGCGGGGAGAGCTTCGTGTAACGCTGCTTGGCGGCCGAGATGAGCAGCGCACTGGCGCCCGTCGCCTGCGGCGCGGACATGGACGTGCCGTTCAGCATGCCGTAGCCCGCGGGCAGGGTGTAGCCGGCCTCGGGCACCGGGGCGCCCGCCTGCCAGGTCGGGATCGTGTTGATCGCCGAGCCGGGCGCGGTGATCGTCGGTGTGAATCCGCCGTTCTCCGTCGGGCCGCGGGAGGAGAAGTTGAACATGTTGTAGCGCTTCTCGACCTGCGAGCCGTAGTTGGCGGCCCAGGTGCTGCGGGAGATGGCAGCGCCGACCGAGACGACCTTGTTGGCCAGGGCCGGGTCGCCGATCGTGTTCACGCCGGGGCCCGAGTTGCCGGCCGAGATGACCAGCTGGACGCCGTAGGTGTCGATCAGGCGGTTGTAGAGCAGGGCGCGCGCGTTGTCGGCGTCGTCGCCGCGGTCGCTGTCGTCGTAGTTCAGCGCGGGCAGACCGCCGATGGACATGTTGACGATGTCCACGCCGCGGTTGACGACCAGGTCCCGCATGCCCTCGAGCAGCGCGATGTTGGTGCAGCCGCCGCTCCAGGTGCAGGCGCGCGACGAGACCAGCTTGGCGCCGGGCGCCGCGCCGCTCATTCGGCCGCCGAAGAGGCCGTTGGCGGCGGCGATACCGGCCACATGGGTACCGTGCGAGCCCTCGACGACGCCGATGCTGACATAGTCGGAGAACTTCCCGGCCTCGAACTCGACGTCCTTGCGGATCTCCACCACGAACGGGATGCGCTCGGCGATGTCGGTGGCGGGGTCGTCGGTGCCGAAGTACCCGACCTGGTGGCCGTCCTTGTACGGCTTCATCGCGACGTCGTTGGTGAAGTCGGCGTCGTCGTTCAGGTCGACGCGGACGGTCCCGGCGGCGGCGTCGTACAGCACGCCCCACTTGTCGGTGGTGTCGCCGTCGCGGTTCAGGTCCCCGGCCATGTCGCCGCCAAGGGTGGCCCGCTCCTCGAAGACACTGAACCGGTGCTCGCCGGCCGGTGCCTTCCAGCTGCGGTCGCCCACGGTGAACACGGGGCCTGTCACCCCGGTGTCCATCCGCCGCCAGGTGCCGTCGCCGTCCCGGGCCGGGTCGGTCGCGGTCACCCAGTCGACGATCTTGCGCTCGCCGGTGGTGGTCTTCTGCAGGGCCGGGTGCCCGAGGTCGATCCCGGAGTCGAGGATGCCGATGGTCACGCCGCGGCCGTCGGCCCGCGGGTGGTCCTCGACGAACTCCACGGCGCCCGTCTCGTGGGACGGGTTGTAAGGGTTCTTCGCCTTGGTCTTCTTGCCCGGAGCCGGGTACGTGGACGACACCGAGGCGGCGGAAGCGGTACCCCTGGCGCCCGCGTCCGGCCTCGGATCGTCCAGCTTGATCTCGCGCTGGAGGTCCATGCCCTGGACCGTGGCGAGTTCCCCGGCCTTGCCGAGGGCGCTCTTCGCCCTGGCGGTGGGGAGCGTGGCCCGGACGTAGCCGAGCTTGTCGTCCCGCTGGCCGACGACCGCGCCGGGAACGGCGTCCAGCTGACCGGCGACCTGCTCGGTCCGGCCGGGAACGGTGGCGACCATCACGGTGACGGTCTTCTGGCCCTTCGCCTCGGCTTCGGCGAGGAGTTGGGCGTCCGCCTGGCCGAGCTTGTCGGCGGGCGTCTCGGCGGTCTTGACCGGACCGCCCGCCGGGTCGTCCACCGAGGTGGCGGCGAAGGCGGGGGCGGCACCGGTGGCCACCAGCGCGGCCACGAGGCCTGCGGCGGCGGCGATCCGGGCCACGCGTCTTGGCCCGGATATGGAGCCCTGGGACTCGAGGGTTGTCATCAGCTTCCCTGTTTTGTGAAAGAAGGGTCCGGAATTCGGTACCGGATGACCGCTCAGCCTTTCGCAAGTGACAGGGGTTTGTGGAGAGTTGGCCGGGGCGGGATGTGGTCATGGCGGACATCCGCCACTGGCGGAACGTGCACCGCGAGGGGCAAAGGGGTGGATAGCCCATCCATCCGGCCTGTCAGGCCGTTCAACAATGGACGGTTTTTGCATCGGCGGGCGGATTCGGCGCCGGTGCGTCGAGGGTGCGGAGCACCGCTGGAGCTGTGCGTACCCGGCCCGCGCTCGGCCCGTGCGGACACGCTCGCCGGTGTGGACGGCGGGGCCCACGGCGCGGGCCGGGAGCCGCTCGACCTCCGGCACCTCTGCACTCCGCCCTGCCCGCCCTGTCCGCTTCCCCGTCCCCGATTCCGCCCGCGAGCGCGTTCGCGACGGCGCGCGGAGGGGAGACCCGTGTGACGGCACTCCCTGCCGCGATCCGCCCCCGGCGCCGGCCGGCACCACTCCGACACCGGTCATGTGCCCGCCGGGCTCGTCGTCGAGACGGTGGCCGGAGGCCCCTGCGAGTCCTCAGCGGGGGAGTACGACGACGTACGGCGTCGGTTCCCGGTCCGCGGCGGCCATCAAGGCCGTACGGAGCACCATCGCCTGTTGCACGGGGACGTCCCGCAGCTTCCTGGGGGCGACCCGTACGACGGTGATCCCGAGCCGCTCCAGTTGCTCGCGCCGGCGGCTGGACGCGGACCACTCCGGGTCCGCGTCGGGCCCGTCCGGGACGGCCGCGGGGCGCGGGGCGCGGGTGTCCAGCTCGACGGCGACGGCCTCCTCGGGCCAGTACGCGTCCACGCTGCCCAGCTGAGGGCCGCCCGGCAGGCGCAGATCCACGTTCCACACCGGCTCGGGGAGTCCGTACAGCCGTACGAGGTCGTAGAGGCGGCCCTCCGCGACCGTGCGCCCCTCGGCGAGGAGGAGGTCGACGGCGTCCACGACGTGGGGGCGGGACAGCAACCGTGCACGGGTCAGCTCGGCCACCACGGCGCCCGGTTCGCAGTGGCCGGCGCGCACGGCCTCGGTCAGCAGACGCCGCACCGCCCGCGGGTCGGTCAGCCGTGCGACGGCGTCGGCCAGCGCACGCGCCACGGGGGCGACGGGCAGCCCCGTCACCACGTCCGGCCTCGGCATCGTGTGGGTGCGGATCAGCCGTGCGCAGCCGGCCGAGCGCAGCCGCCGGGTGCGCGGCACGAGCACGTCGATGCGTTCCAGAGCCATCAGGGACGGCGCGGAGGTGAACCGGTGCAGCGCGAGCGCCGCGAGCCCCGTCACCATGACCTCGCCCTGGTCGGGGCGGCCGGCGTACGTCACCGCGGCGTGCAGCCGCTCCTCGCTGGTGGGCGTCCCCGGGTGCAGCAGGAACACACCGGGCAGGAGCTGCTGCCAGGGACCGCCGGGACCGCATCGCTCGGCGACGCGCTCGGCGGCCACGCCCCGGGCGCGCAGTTGCGCGGCCGTCAGCACGCGCCGCCGCACATCGGAGAGGTCGCTCAACGGGCGGGGGGACAGAGGCGTGTTGTGGTTCATGCCCCGCCAATTCCCGCGCGGAGGCGGGCCCCTAACCGCTGTTACACAGCCGTCGACAATTCTGGACATCCCCGTCCTAAAGTACGGACGTTCGAATGCCGATCAGTTCTGCCGCCGGCTGCCTCCCCCCACCGGGCTCCTGGGCCCGGTGGGGGGAGCCGGCTTCAGCGGCCGGAGGCCGCCGCGTCGCAGGACTGGGCCCGCAACGCTCGGGCGAGGTCGTCCCGGGACTCGAGCACCAGCCGGCGCAGCGCCGGGGGCGCGTCCGTGCGGGAGGCGAGCCACGCGTCCGTCGCCCGGAGCGTGGCCTCGTCGTCCTGGAGGTCGGGGAAGAGACCGCGGACCACGTCCATGCCGATCTGGATCGACCGCTCCGCCCAGACCCGTTCGATCGCCGCGAAGTACTTCTCGGCGTACGGCGCGAGCAGTTCCCGCTGGGACGCCTGGGCGAAGCCCGAGATCGTCGCCTCCACCAGCGCGTTGGACAGTGCGTCCGACTCCACGACCTGCGCCCACGCCTGGTCCTTGACCGCGGCGGAGGGCCGCGCGGCCAGGCAGCGCACCTGGTGGCGCTTGCCGGACGCGGTGTCGTCGCGAGCCAGCTCCGCGGCGATCGCGGCCTCGTCTGCCACCCCGTGCGAGGCCAGCGGCTCCAGGAACGCCCAGCGCAGCTCCTGGTCCACGTCGAGACCGTCGATCTCGGCGCTGCCCTCCAGCAGGCCCTGCAGCAGCTGGAGATCCGCGTCCGTGGCCGCCACGGACGCGAAGAAACGTGCCCACGTCAGCTGGTGCTGACTGCCCGGCTCGGAGAGCCGCAGCTCCCGCAGTGCGCCTTCCGACAGCCGCCGGCCGCCCTCCTCGCGCCACTCGGGCGCCGCGTAGTGGACGAGCGCGGTGCGGGACCAGGCGTGCACCATCTGCAGCACCCCGATGTCCGACTCCCGGCCGGCGAAGTCCAGGACGATCCCGACGAAGTCCCGCGCCGGCATCAGGGCGTCCCGCGTCAGGTTCCACAGCGCCGACCAGCACACCGCCCGCGCCAGCGGGTCCGTGACCGAGCCGAGGTGCCCGCGCAGCGTCGCCAGGGAGCCCTCGTCGAACCGGGCCTTGCAGTAGGTGAGGTCGTCGTCGTTGACGAGCACCAGCGCCGGGCGTTCCCGGCCGGTCAGCTCCTCCACGACCGTCCGCGCCCCGGTGACGTCCACCTCGGCCCGGGCGTAGCGCACCAGCTCGGCGCCCTCGTGCCGGTACAGGCCGACGGCCACCCGGTGCGGCCGCGCCGGCGACGGGGCGGCGGAGGGTGTCTCGCCGTCCTGCACGACCGCCAGCTCGGTGATCCGGTCGCCCGCGTCACAGGTGAGTTGCGGCGTCAGCGTGTTGACCCCCGAGGTCTCCAGCCACGAGCGCGACCACGCCTTCATGTCCCGGCCGGAGGTCTCCTCCAGCACCGACAGCAGGTCGTCGAGACGGGTGTTGCCGTAGGCGTGCCGCTTGAAGTAGCGCCGCGCGCCCTCCAGGAACGCCTCGGGCCCCACGTAGGCGACGAGCTGCTTCAGGACCGAGGCGCCCTTGGCGTAGGTGATCCCGTCGAAGTTGAGCTTGGCGTCCTCCAGGTCGTGGATGTCCGCCGTGATCGGATGCGTGGACGGCAGCTGGTCGGCCCGGTACGCCCACGCCTTGCGGTTGTTGGCGAACGTCACCCAGCCGCCCTGGAAGCGGGTCGCCTCGACCAGCGAGAACGCCCCCATGAAGTCGGCGAATGACTCCTTCAGCCACAGGTCGTCCCACCACTGCATGGTGACCAGGTCGCCGAACCACATGTGTGCCATCTCGTGCAGGATGACGTTGGCCCGGCGCTCGAAGGACGCCTGAGTCACCTTGCCCCGGAAGACGAACTCCTCCCGGAAGGTCACACAGCCCGGGTTCTCCATCGCGCCGATGTTGTACTCGGGCACGAACGCCTGGTCGTACTTCCCGAACGGGTACGGGTAGTCGAAGTGGTCGTGGAAGAAGTCCAGGCCCTGCTTGGTGACCAGGAAGACGTCGTCCGCGTCGAAGTGCTTGGCCAGCCCCTTGCGGCACATGGCGCCGAGCGGGACCTCCAGCGTCGTCCCGTCGTCGAGGGTGCGGGTGTAGAGGTCGGTCTCGTAGTGGTACGGGCCGGCCACGACCGCCGTGATGTAGGTGGAGATCGGCTTGGTCTCCGCGAACCGCCAGGTCCCGCCCTCGCGGGACTCCACCGCGCCGTTGCTCCAGACCGTCCAGTCCTCGGGTGCGGCCACCTCGAAGCGGAAGGGGGCCTTCAGGTCCGGCTGCTCGAAGTCGGCGAAGACCCGCCGGGCGTCGGCGGGCTCGTACTGCGTGTACAGGTAGACCTCGCCGTCCTCCGGGTCGACGAACCGGTGCATGCCCTCGCCCGTCCGGCTGTACGCGCACTGGGCGTCCACCACCAGGACGTTCTCGGCCTGCAGGCCGCTCAGGGCGATCCTGGAGCCGTCGAAGACCTCGGCCGGGTCGAGCTCGCGACCGTTGAGCGTCACCGCGTTCACGGAGGGGGCGACGAGGTCGGCGAAGGTGCTGTCGCCCGCGCCGGTCCGCCGGAACCTGATCGTGGTGACCGAGCGGAACGTCCGCGGCTGTGCCTCCTCGCCCTCCGCCGTCGCGGACCGCAGATCGAGGAAGACCTCGTACCCGTCGACCGACAGCAGCTCGGCCCGGGCGCGGGCCTCGTCGCGGGACAGATTCTCTCCGGGCACGTCCACTCCTTCGTGTCTCGTTCGGACAGCACCGATCCTCGCACGCGCTCGTGACCGAGGTGTCGGGGAATGCGGTCGGCGAGGCCCGGTGTTGAGTTCCCGGAGCGTGCGCCCATCACGAGTACGAGGAGTGACATGTCCGACGACAGGACACCCGCCGACTTCTGGTTCGACCCGCTGTGCCCCTGGGCCTGGATGACCTCCCGCTGGATGCTCGAGGTGGAGAAGGTGCGGCCGGTGGAGGTCCGCTGGCACGTCATGAGTCTGGCGGTGCTCAACGAGGACCGGCTGGACGAGCTTCCCGAGGAGTACCGGGAGGCGATGCGGAACGCCTGGGGTCCCGTGCGCGTCGTGATCGCCGCCCAGCAGAAGTTCGGCGACGAGATCGTCGGCCCGCTCTACACCGCCCTCGGCACCCGGATCCACAACGAGGGTCGCGGGATCACGTCCGAGGTGGTCCTGGAGGCCGTCGGCCTGCCCGCCGAACTCGCGGACCACGCCGGTTCGGACGCCTACGACGCCGAGCTGCGCGCCTCCCACGAGGAGGGCATCTCGAAGGTCGGCCAGGACGTCGGCACGCCCGTGATCGCGGTGCCCGGAGCGGACGGCGAGCAGATCGCGTTCTTCGGCCCGGTCGTCACCCCGGCGCCCAAGGGCGAGGAGGCGGCCAGGCTGTGGGACGGCACGCTGATGGTGGCGTCGATCCCGGGCTTCTACGAGATCAAGCGCACCCGGACGAAGGGCCCCGACTTCTCCTGACGCGCCCGACGCCCGGCCGGGAACGGAAGGACCCCCGCGGGTCACTCCCCCAGAGACCTGTCTGGGAGGTGCCCACACTCGCGGGGGTCCTTCTTCTTTCCGCCTGCCGGTGAAGGTTGAGAAGACGATCACGAGCAGGACGGCCTACGGCCGTGACGGGGCTCGGGTCACGGCGTGATCAGCGGGGTGCGCTCCTTGGCCTCGGCGTAGCGCTTCGCCACGTCCTGCCAGTTGACGACGCCCCACATGGCGTCGATGAAGTCCACCTTCTGGTTCTTGTACTGCAGGTAGAAGGCGTGCTCCCAGGCGTCGAAGACCAGGATCGGCACCGAGCCCTGGCCGACGTTGCCCTGGTGGTCGTAGACCTGCTCGACGATCAGCCGGCCGCTGACCGGCTCGTAGGCGAGTACGCCCCAGCCCGAGCCCTGGGTGGTCGCGGCGGCCTTCGACAGCTGGGTCCGGAACTTGGCGAAGGAGCCGAAGGAGTCGGTGATGGCATCCGCCAGCTCGCCGACGCCGTCCGCGGCGAGCGGCTCGCCGCCGCCGCCCTCCTTGGGAGCGGTCATGTTGTGCCAATAGATGCTGTGCAGGATGTGGCCCGAGAGGTGGAACGCGAGGTTCTTCTCCAGGCCGTTGATCGAGCCCCAGGCTTCCTTGTCGCGCGCCTCGGCCAGCTGCTCGAGGGTGTCGTTGGCGCCCTTGACATAGGCGGCGTGGTGCTTGTCGTGGTGCAGCTCGATGATCTCCGGGTTGATCACCGGCTCCAGCGCCGCGTAGTCGTACGGGAGTTCAGGAAGCGTGTACATGGCCATGTCCGAGCCCTCCGACTGCTTATTGCAAGTGATTCGCAACTGCAGGCTATCAGCAGGAGGGCTCCGGACTTGATCAGCCCTTCGTCCCGGGGCCGTGCGTCGCGGACGGTCGCAATCCAGAGGTCGGGGAGGCCCGTGACGACGGGGCCGGCGTCAGGGGATTCGGGCCGATGGCGGGCTTCGACGGGCCTCCCGGCCCCGCGGCCGTGGTGGGCTCCGCTCCGTACGCGCGAGGACCCCCTGGCCTGTCCGGCCCGGGGGTCCTCGTGTTTGGCGTGCGGCGTCCCGCTCAGTCCTCGACGGCCGCCGCCTCCAAAGGCGCGTCCCGCCCGGCGCTGTCGGCCGCCTGCCCGTTCCCATGCCTGCGCCGGCGCTGCACCACCAGGCCGGAGGCGGCCAGCACCAGCGTCATCAGACCGGTCGCCAGCAGCTGGTCACGAGTGTCGGGCTGGCGCAGCATCAGGACGAAGATGGCGAGCATGCCCGCGATGGCGACCCAGGTCAGCACCGGGAACAGCCACATCCGCACCACGAGCTTCTCGGGGTCGTCGCGCTCCGTGCGGCGCCGCAGCACCAGCTGGGACACCGCGATGAACAGCCAGACGACGAGGATGACCGCGCCGATCATGTTCAGCAGCCACGGGAAGACGTCGTCCGGACGCCAGTAGCTGAGCAGTACGCACAGGAAGCCGAAGACGGAGGACACCAGCACCGCGATCCGCGGCACCCCGCCCGACACCCGGCCGATCGCCTTCGGGCCCTGACCACGCGCGACCAGGGAGTACGCCATGCGGGAGGCGCCGTAGATGTTGGCGTTCATCGCGGACAGCAGCGCCACCAGCACGACGATCTGCATCACGAGACCGGCGCCGGGGATGTCCAGGTGGTTCAGCGCGGTGACGTACGGGCCCTTGTCGGGGTTGGCGACGTCCGGGTCGTCCCACGGCACCAGAGTGACGATGACCGCCATGGAGCCGATGTAGAAGAGCGCGATGCGCCACATCGCGGTGCGCACGGCCCGGGCGACACCCTGGACCGGGTGCTCCGACTCGGCCGCCGCGATGGTCACCGTCTCCAGACCGCCGTAGGCGAAGACCGACGCGAGCAGACCGATGACCAGCCCTTCCGCGCCGTGCGGCAGGAACCCCCCGTCGCCCGTGAGGTTGGCGGTGCCGGGCGCCTCCGTCCCGGGCAGTACACCGAGGATGGCCAGGCCGCCGAGAATCAGGAACAGCGTGATCGCGCCGACCTTGAGCGCGGCGAACCAGAACTCGAACTCACCGAAGTTGCGCACCGCGGCCAGGTTGGTGCCGCAGAACACCAGCATGAACAGCGCGACCCAGGCCCACTCCGGGGTACCGGGCAGCCAGCCGCTGACGATCTTCGCCGCCCCGATTCCCTCCAGGCCGACGGCGACGGACAGCAGCACCCAGAACGACCAGCCCGCGGTGAAGCCCGCCCAGGGGCCGAGCGCCCGCTCGGCATGCACGGAGAAGGAGCCGGAGGCCGGGTTCGCCGCGGACATCTCGCCGAGCATGCGCATCACCAGCATGACGAGCAGGCCGGATACGGCGTAGGCGATGACGATGGACGGGCCGGCGGCGGCGATACCGGCGCCGGAGCCGACGAAGAGGCCGGCGCCGATCACACCGCCGAGGGCGATCATCGACAGATGGCGCTGCTTGAGGCCGTGCGCGAGCGACGAGCCGGCTTGGGTGCCGGCGGGTGCGGGCGCCGAGGTCCGAGACATGGGCGTGCCTGTTCATGAGCGGATGGGGGGCGGCCCACAGTCTGGGGGGCGCACCGCTCACAGAGCATCGATGACCGCTATACGGACAAGATGCTCACACAATGTGAAGATCTAGGCACGGCTCGCCCGTATGTCGCGCAACTCCCGGAGTCCCGCCACCAGCAACACCAGCGCGGTCGCCGCGGCCGACCACAGCACCTGGGGACGGGCGGCCTCGTCCCGGAGCATCAGCACGATCACGGCCACGATCCCGGCGAGCGCCACCCAGGTCAGCCACGGGAAGCACCACAT
Source organism: Streptomyces sp. NPDC049887 (assembly GCF_040656535.1). NCBI lineage: Bacteria > Bacillati > Actinomycetota > Actinomycetes > Kitasatosporales > Streptomycetaceae > Streptomyces > Streptomyces sp. NPDC049887. The sequence goes on from NZ_JBFAMM010000004.1 coordinate 256,369, forward strand.
CCGCAACGTCAGCTTCTCCGGAGCCTCGCGCTCGATTCGGCGGCGCAGCCGCAGCTCCGAGACGGCGATCAGGCCCCAAACGAACAGCAGCACCGCGCCGACCGCGTTCAGCATGTAGAGGAACACGGTGTCCGGCCACTTCAGATTGAGCAGGACCGACACGAAACCGAACGCGACGGACGCGAACACCGCACGGCGCGGTACCCCTCCTCCGGAGACCCTGAGCAGCCCCATCGGCGCCTCGCCGCGCTCGGCCAGCGAGAACACCATTCGCGAGGAGCCGTAGAGATTGGCGTTGAGGGCGGACAGCAGCGCCACGAACACCACGATGTTCATGATCTGCCCGGCCCCCGGCACCCCGACCGTGTCCAGGACCGCGACGTACGGGCTCCGGCCAGGCTGCATCGCCGTCCACGGCAGGACGGTCACGATGACCAGCATCGAGCCGACGTAGAAGAGGAGGATGCGCCACACCGCGCTGCGCACCGCGCGTCCGACCGCGCGCGCCGGATCGTCGGACTCCGCCGCCGCGATCGTCACGACCTCCAGCCCGCCGAAGGCGAAGACCACGGCGAGGACCCCGGCGACGACGCCCTCCCACCCGTTCGGCAGCAGACCGCCTGCGCCGGTGAGATTCGCCAGGCCCACCGGCTGCGTGTCCGGCAGCAGTCCGAAGACCGCCAGGGAGCCGAGGACCAGGAACAGCACGATCGCGCCCACCTTGAGCGCGGCGAACCAGAACTCGAACTCGCCGAAGTTCTTCACGGCCGCCAGATTGGCCACCGTGAAGACCACCATGAAGATCAGCACCCAGGTCCACTGCGGCACGCCCGGCACCCAGCCGTTGGCGATCGTCGCCGCGCCGGTCGCCTCCACGGCGAGTACGACCACGAGCAGGAACCAGTAGAGCCAGCCGACCGTGAATCCCGCCCAGCGGCCGAGGGCCCGCTCGGCGTGCACGGAGAACGCCCCGGACGCGGGCATCGCCGCGGACATCTCGCCGAGCATCCGCATCACCAGCATGGCCAGCGCGCCGGCGAGGAGGTACGAGACCACGATGCCGGGGCCGGCGAGCGCGATGCCGGCACCGGAACCGACGAACAGCCCCGCCCCGATCACCCCGCCCAGCCCGAGCATCGTCAGATGGCGCTGCTTCAGCCCGTGGGAGAGGGGTTCGACCTCGGTGACCAGTGGGCGGGGCGGTGCGTCGTGCATGTGCTCGGGACTCTCGGCTGTGCTGGCTTTTGGCAAGAACCTACAGTCTTCCCGAGGGTCACCCGCTTCACCAAAACGGCACCGCCGGTCCACCACCTCAGTGACGAGCATCACGCGCTTCCTGCGCTTGTCCTCATCCGTTTGTGTGAACTCCACCATGCGGCATCGCGGGCCTTTGTCATCGACTGACGGTGAACAGCCGTTCACCGCTGGGCTAACGTCGCCATGTCCACAACGACGTCATCAGCCACGTCCACGTCATCACCCACCACGGCGTCACCGCCCTCGCACCCGGAGTCCCGATGAGCACTGCTGCCGCTTCCGCCCCCCGCCCGGGGCTGGTCCTCGCCGATCTGCTGCCCGCCTCGCGCGCCAAGTCCGCGGTGGACGCAGCCCTGGTCGTCGGTGGCGCCGCGCTCACCGGTGTCGCCGCGCAGATCTCCGTCGCCGTGCCGGGTTCCCCGGTCCCGGTCACGGGCCAGACCTTCGCCGCCCTGCTGGTCGGCACCGCGCTCGGCGCGCGCCGTGGTTTCCTCTCGCTCGCCCTGTACGCCCTGGCCGGAATGGCGGGCATGCCGTGGTTCGCCGAGGCGTCCTCCGGCTGGGCCATGCCGTCCCTCGGCTACATCCTCGGCATGCTGGTCGCCGCCACCGCCGTCGGTGCCCTCGCCCGGCGCGGCGCGGACCGCTCCGTCCTGCGTACCGCCGGCGCGATGGTGCTCGGCTCCGCGATCATCTACGCGATCGGCGTGCCGTACCTGGCGCTCGCCACCGGCATGACGCTGCCCCAGGCTGTGGCGGCCGGCCTCACCCCGTTCCTGATCGGTGACGCGCTCAAGGCCGCGCTGGCGATGGGCGTGCTGCCGGCCGCCTGGAAGTTCGTCGGCCGCCGGGGCTGAGCACTCCGGGGGCTCCGCCCCAACGCCCGTGGGCTCCGACGGCGGGCCGTGCGCACCGAGTCGGGTCGGTTCCGCGGGGCGGCCGGTGACCACACAGGGGAAGGGGTGCCCCGCACGAAAGTGCGGGGCACCCCTCGTTCGTCGGGTGTCCTTCCCTCCGCCGGGCGCGGAGTGGGAGTGACGGAGGCCGGTGTCAGCCCCTGGCGCCCTCGGTACGCGCGGCCGGGACAGCCGTCTCGGGGCGCTGGGCCGGGATCGCCTCCACGGCCTGCTTCGGCCGCACCCGCTGGAGCACGAGACCGATGGCCACCACGAACGCCGCCACCAGCAGCGACAGCAGCACGACCTCGCGGTTCGCGTCGTCGTAGAGCATGTAGCCCAGCACGAAGATGATCATCGCGGCGGTCGCCCAGGTCAGGTACGGGAAGAGCCACATCCGCACCGTGACCTTCTCCGGGGCCTCCCGCATCAGGATTCCGCGCATGCGCAGCTGGGTGAAGGAGATGACCAGCCAGACGAAGAGTGCGACCGCACCCGAGGAGTTCAGCAGGAACAGGAAGACCGTGTCCTTGTAGGCGTAGTTGGCCCAGACGGCTCCGAAGCCGAAGACGACCGAGGCCAGGATGGCCGTGGTCGGCACACCCTTGCCGTTGACATTGGCGAAGGACTTCGGCGCGTCGCCGCGCTCACCGAGTGAGAACGCCATGCGGGAGGCGGTGTACAGACCCGAGTTGAGGCAGGACAGCACGGCCGTCAGCACGATCACGTTCATGATCTGGCCGGCGTGCGGGATGCCGATGGAGTCCAGCGCCGCGACGTACGAGCCCTTCTCGACGATCGACTTGTCGTTCCACGGCAGCAGCGTCAGGACGACGAAGATCGAGCCCAGGTAGAAGACCGCGATCCGCCAGATCACGCTGTTGGTGGCCTTGGTGACCGCACGGCGCGGGTTCTCGGACTCACCGGCGGCCAGCGTGACGATCTCGCTGCCCATGAAGGAGAAGACGACCATCAGCACACCGGTGAGGATGGCGCCCGCACCGTTGGGCAGGAAGCCGCCGGCGTCGGTCAGGTGGGCGAAACCGGCGCCCGGGTTGTCCGAGCCCGGCAGTACGCCGAAGACGGCCAACAGGCCGATGACGACGAAGGCGCCGATGGCGACGACCTTGATCCCGGCGAACCAGAACTCGAACTCGCCGTACGAGGCGACCGAGGCGAGGTTGGTGGCGGTGAGCACGACCATCACGATCAGTGCCCAGGCCCACTGGGGGACCGCCGGTATCCAGCCCTCCAGGATCACCGCACCCGCGGTGGCCTCGACCGCGAGCACCACGACCCAGAAGAACCAGTAGAGCCACCCGATGGAGAAGCCGGCCCAGCGGCCGAGCGCACGGTCGGCGTACGCCGAGAAGGAGCCGGAGTTGGGGCTCGCGGCGGCCATTTCGCCGAGCATGCGCATCACGAACACGACCAGCATGCCGACGAGCAGGTACGAAACGAGGATCGCGGGGCCGGCGGCGGCGATGCCGCCGGAGGACCCGACGAACAGGCCGGCACCGATCACGCCGCCGATGGCGATCATGGACAGATGGCGGTTCTTCAGTCCGGCCTTGAGACCGTCGGAAGGCTGGGAATTGCCGGGTTCGCCAGCAACTGAGCCTGCCTTCGTAAGGGTCGGCTGGGGGTTCATGGATCGATTCCTTACATGTGCGGTTCGCACGGGTCGCGAGCCCGAGCATTCAAACCGCTGAACCGCCGGTAAGGAAGACCTGCCTGCGGATCGTGATGATGGGCACGCCGCTGCGTCACTCTCCGTGACTGCCCGGTCATCCGACAGGGCCCTCGCCGTACCCCGCTGACGGCTGCCGCGCCTCGCGCGTGCCACACTCGGACCATGCGTGTGTACCTCGGCTCCGACCATGCCGGCTTCGAACTCAAGAACCACCTCGTCGAGTGGCTCAGGGCCCACGGCCACGAGCCCGTCGACTGCGGCCCCCACATCTACGACGCCCAGGACGACTACCCGCCGTTCTGCCTGCGCGCCGCCGAGCGGACTGTCGCCGACCCCGGCAGCCTCGGCATCGTGATCGGCGGCTCCGGCAACGGCGAGCAGATCGCCGCGAACAAGGTCAAGGGCGTCCGGGCCGCACTGGCCTGGAGCGTGCAGACCGCCGCCCTTGGGCGTGAGCACAACAATGCCAACGTCATCGCGGTCGGTGCCCGGATGCACACGACCGACGAGGCCACCACCTTCGTCGAGGTCTTCCTCAAGACCCCGTACTCGGGCGAGGAGCGCCACACCCGCCGCATCGAGATGCTCGAGCGGTACGAGACCACCGGCGAACTCCCCCCGATCCCGGCCCACCACCCCCAGGAGCCGACCGCCTGATGCCCGAAGGGCACACCATCCACCGACTGGCCGCCGACTACCGGGAACGGTTCGGCGGCCGGTCCGTGCGGGTCTCCAGCCCGCAGGGCAAGTTCGCCGACTCCGCCGCGCTGCTCGACGGCACCGCCCTGGAGCGCACCGAGGCCCACGGCAAACACCTCTTCCTCGGCTTCGGCGGCTCCGACGGCGGTGAGTGGATCCACATCCACCTCGGCCTGTTCGGAAAGGTGGACTTCGGCGACGCGCCCGCCCCGCCGCCCACCGACACCGTGCGCCTGCGGCTCGCGAACGCCGGGTCGTACGTCGATCTGCGGGGCCCCACGACCTGCGCCCTGATCACGGACGGCGAGAAGGCCGCGATACACGCCCGGTTGGGCCCCGACCCGCTCCGGCCCCACGACGGCCCCGAGCGCGCCTGGGCGAGGATCTCCCGCTCCCGCACGGCGATCGCCGCCCTGCTCATGGACCAGAAGGTCGTCGCGGGCGTCGGCAACGTCTACCGCGCGGAAGTGCTCTTCCGGCACGGCATCGATCCGTACCGCGCGGGCAGGGACCTCACCGAGCGGGAATGGCGCGCCCTCTGGGAGGACCTGGTCGGCCTGATGCGCGAGGGGGTGCGGAACAACCGCATCGACACCGTGCGGCCCGAGCACACGCCGGAGGCGATGGGTCGGCCGCCGCGCGTCGACGACCACGGCGGCGAGGTCTACGTGTACCGCCGGGCACAGCTGCCCTGCCACATCTGTGGCGGCGAGATCCGCACCGCCGGTCTCGCCGCCCGCAACCTCTTCTGGTGCGCCGGCTGCCAGCCCGCTTAGCAACGGACGCCGTTGACCTGGTGCCGGTCACCCGTACATCGCTGCGCTCCACCGGCGTCGGAGGGCCGACGTCACCGGTACCGGACCGGTGACGCGTCAGGCACGCGACGTCCGCCCCGTCGCGACGCCCGGCACGGTGGCTCGCCGCGTTGCCGAATCGGCCGAGCAGGCCCACCACGAGGTCGATCCGGCGCCTTGCGATCCTTCCCCTCGGCCCGGAGAGCCTGGGGAGCCCCCACGCACCGGACGCCGCTCCTCGCCGGGCAAACCTCCCCGGACAGCACACCTAGAAGCCGTGCGGCAGCCACGGCGCCACGTCGGACGCGAAGGCCGTCGACGCCTCCGCCAGCGCGCCACCGCGCAGTTCGCGCACCCGGCCCGCCCCCGCCAGGGACGAAAGCGTCACCCCGCCCAGATAGGCGGCGCCCAACTCCCGTACGTCCAGGGAGAGATCGGCCGGGCCCGCCGTGCGCTCGCACGATGCGCCCTGGGCGTCCCCCGCGAGGCGCCAACGCCCCTCGTTCCAGGGGCAGAACGCGTCCTCGACCTCGAACACCACGTCCACCGGCGTCCGGTACGTCCGCGCCTCCAGTGCCGCGCCCACGTCGACCAGCCGCGCGTGCAGCGAGTCCCGCACCCGGACGTCGCAGCGCCGGATGTCCGAGACGAGATGCAGCAGCGGGTCGTCCACCGGCCTGTTGCGCGCCCGGACCCGCGACGTCAGGTCGACGCCGAAGAGAAAGCGCCACAGCGCCGCGTACGCAGCCGGGTCCAGCGCGTCGATGTCCCGCACCAGGAGCGAGCCGTTCGGCCCCGAGGCGTCCCACTCGGGCTTGTTGTGGAAGCGGACGTAACCCACGACCTCGCCGTCCCGTTCGGCGAGGACGCACTGCATCGCCGAGGCGCCCTCGCGTCGGGCGGGCGGGTCGAGCAGCGGAAGCCGCTCCCAGCCGGGCGTGCGAGCGAGCATCCCGGGCCGCGAGCCGAGCGTGCTCCGGTACAGCGCCTCGCACGCCTCCGCCGAATCCGCGGCCGGGGCGAACCGCAGCCGCACGTCGTCCGTCCCGGGTGGGGCGGTGATCCGTGCGCGCACGGTGTCGATCTCCAGACTCAGCTGGTGGGTAGCGATGCCGTATCCGAACCGGCCGTAGATCTCCGGCTCGGAGGCCGTCAGCAGCGCCAGGGGCTCACCCAGGGCGCGGACGTCGTCCAGCTGGCGCCGCATCATCGACGTGAGCACCCCGCGCCGCCGGTGGGTGGCGGCCACACTCACCATCGTGACCCCGGCGGCGGGGACGAAGGCGCCGCCCGGGACCGACACCCGGAAGGAGAACGCCCCGGCCGTGCCGACCCAGTCACCTCCGTCCAGCACGCCGATCGAACGCTCGCACTCCGTGAGTTCGTTCCAGAGCTCGCGTTCCGGCGGGGACTCCGGGACGCCGCCGAAGGCGAGCTCCAGCTTCCCGTACCACCGGTCCCACTCCTCGCGACGGAGTACCCGCAGTTCAGTCGTCATGCGCCATGCCTACCAGGGCACCGCGTCCCGTCGCGACCCGATTTCGAACGCAATGTCATGGGGTCCCCCTCCACGTCGGACGAGGGTGTGGATAGGGTCGCCGACGATGGCACGTGGCGCAGCGGACTCGTACACGGCCCGGATGCGCAAAGCGACGCACCGGGCCCGCACGACGCTGCGCAGGTCCGGGGTCGACTACTTCCGCGGCGACGGCTCCGACTGGATCGCACTGGCCGGGCTCCTGCTGACCGTCCCGGCGATCGCCTGGGGCACCATCCTCATGCCGGTCTGGTGCACGCCGGCCGCCCTCGTCCTGCCGATCGTCGCGGGCGGACTGCTGCTGCGGCCCGCGAGCCTGCTCGGCCTGTACGCGGCCGCGGCCCTGGCGCTGATCGTCGAGTCACTCGTGCTCGGCCCCTACACGGAAGGGCCGGCCCGGGTCACCCCGGGGACGGTGCTGGTGGTGGCGGCCTGCGGACTCTTCGGGCTGCTCATCGCCCAGTTCCGCGCCCGCGTCGGAGTGCCCTGGCGACGGGGCGGCACGATGCTCTTCGACCTGCGGGAACGGATCCGGGTACAGAGCGCCCTGCCGCGCCTGCCCCAGGGCTGGCACCGCGAGATGGCCCTACGCCCGGCCGGCGGCCAGTCGTTCTCCGGGGACTTCGTCGTCGCCGCCCGCACCAACGGCGGCCGCACCCTCGAAGTCGTCCTCACCGACGTCTCAGGCAAGGGCATGGACGCCGCGTCGCGCGCCCTGCTGTTGTCCGGCGCCTTCGGCGGGCTCCTCGGCTCCCTCCCCCCGCACGGCTTCCTCCCCGCCGCCAACGGCTATCTCCTGCGCCAGGACTGGGACGAGGGCTTCGCGACCTCCGTCCACCTCGTGCTCGACCTGGACTCCGGCGACTACGAACTGCTCTCCGCCGGCCATCTGCCGGCACTCCAGCTCCACGCGGGCACCGGCCGCTGGGAGGAGCAGGCCGCGGAGGGCCCCCTGCTCGGAGTGTACGAGGGCGCCCAGTTCGACCCGGTCAAGGGCACCCTGCGCCCCGGCGACGTGCTGATGCTCTTCACCGACGGCCTTGTCGAGGCGAACGACCGCGACATCGCCGAGGGCATGGACCGGCTCACCGGCGAGGCCGACCGTTATGTGGCGACGGGTTTCGAGGGGGCCGCCTGGCACCTCATCGAGGCCGTGGCGAAGGACGTCAACGACGACCGGGCCCTGCTGCTGATCCGCCGGGAGCCGTGATCCAGCGGCCGGCGGGGCGCCCGTAGAGTCGGACGCATGCCCAATCTCACGCTCGACCAGGTCGAGGCGATCGCCCGGGACGCCCACGCGCACCAGACGGACAAGGCAGGACGGCCCTACACCGAGCACGTCCTGGCGGTGGCGGAGGGAGTGAGGAAGCGGGGCGGCACCGACGAGCAGATCGCCGCCGCCTGGCTGCACGACGCGATCGAGGACGACGCGCTGTCGCGGGAATGGCTGGCCGCCGCCGAACTCCCTCAGCAGGTGAAGGACTTGGTGGACGCCATGACCAAGCGCCCGGGGGAGGATGCCGAGTCGTACGCCCGGCGTATCCTCGCCACACCGGGCGCCCGTCTCGTCAAGGAGGCCGATCTCGCCCACAACGCCGATCCGGACCGGCTCGCCCTTCTCGACGAACCGACCCGGGCCCGGCTCACCGCGAAGTACGCGACGATGCGGCGGCTGCTCGGCCTGACAACTGGGTGACGTCCCGCCGGAACGCCCACGACAGGTCGGGCTCGGTCGCGAACCGCAGCGCACGCCGCACCGGCGGGGTGCAGAACAGCGTCACCGCCGCGGCCGTGGCGAGCGTGACCGCGATCTCCCCGGCCGGCTCCGCCAGCCACGGGTACTGCGTCACCAGCCCCAGGTAGTCCAGGGACTTCACCAGGAAGCCGTGGAGCAGGTAGCCGCAGATGGTGCCCGCCCCCAGCACGGTGAACCACGTCCTGCGACGCGGTACCCAGGCGAGGAAGGCGGCCGTCAGCAGCAGCGCGCAGCCGAACAGCCCGAGGGTCATCAGCGGACCCGCCCACCACGGCGCGTCCAGCTCCGTGGCGCTGGTGGAGCGGTAGAACCAGCCCATCCGTACGTCCGGCGCCACCCAGTAGGTGAACACCGCCGCGCCCGCGACCACCGGGATCGCCAGCAGCCGCACCTCCCGGCGCCGCAGCATCTGGAAGTGTTCCGGCCGCATCGACAGACCCAGCACGAAGAACGGCAGGAACTGCAGGATGCGCTGGAGGTCGAGGTCCTGGCCGATGCCCGGGGTGAGCGAGCCGAGCGAGGCGATGACCAGGGCCACCGCCAGCGGATACTTGATCGAGCGCCACAGCGGCGTCGAGAGCCGCCACACGAACAGCGCGATCAGGAACCACGTGAGGTACAGCGGGTCGGTGAGGCTGAACGGGTAGCCGGGGTCGTCGTCGGCCCACCGCTTGAAGAGGGTGTAGGCGACCTCGAAGACGACGAACGGCACCACGACACCGCTGACCAGCCGCTTCAGCTGATCGGGACGGGCCTGGAAACTCCGTGAGAAGTAGCCGGAGATGATGATGAACGCCGGCATGTGGAAGGTGTAGACGAACATGTACGCCGCCCTGGTGGCGCGGCTGCCGTCCATCAGCGGCTCCCAGGCGTGCGCGACCGCCACCAGCACGATGGCGAGGTACTTGGCGTTGTCGAAGTAGGCGTCGCGTCTCTTGACCGGCGCCGCCTTCGCCTCCTGCGCCACCGGGGCCGGTGGGGCAGGAGGTGTCGCTTCGGCCGTCGCTGTCCTCCCTGGGAGGGGCTCCGGCTCACGGTGGGCGTCGGGGACGCGGTCCCTCTGCAATCCATTCGGAGCGTGGAACATTCGAGGCACCCTAACCGGGTCCAATGGAATTCGTAAAACCCACCGGGAAGATCTCCTGTATTCGTCACCGACACAACCGCCAAACGTCCGATATGCCCCAATTAATCCTGCTTAAACGGGGCGAAACATCGAAGCGCAAGGCGTCGGTGAATTTCCTCACCGGTATTGTCTGAATTTCCTGTGACCCGCATGTGTGCATTTCGCACGGCCGGGTAGCAGTAAGCGGTGACGCGCCGCCGCCCACCCGTCGGCGCATCGTGATGTGATCTGATCCATGCGCCGATGGTCCGTCACGCGGTCACCGCCGCCCGGCTGTTGGTGGCACGATGGTGGGGGCGGGGGTGTGCGGGGCCGTATGCCCCCCGGTGGGCAAGGCGGACCGACCGAGGGTGTGATCAGTTGTGGCCATTTCACTGTCTGTGGTGCTGCTGTTGGCGATCATCCTCGTGGTGATGATCCGTGGCGGTTCGATCAAGGCCGGCCCCGCGATAGTCGCGGCGCTCTTCGGCTTCTTCCTCGCCTCGACCGGTATGGCGCCGGCGATCGACAACTTTCTGAACTCGCTGGCGGATTCAATCAACGCGATCAGATTCTGAACCGTATCGCTCAGCTTCTTTCGTCGATCGCCCGGCTCCGCGCCGGGCCCGGCCGGGGACCCGCGGACCGGCGTACCCGGGGCGCGCATCAGGGCCGGGAACGTGTCAGGGCCGGACGGGAGGACATCTTCCGGCCCGGCCCTGAGCCGTGTGCACCGGGCGACGGAGGTCCGTGTCCCCGGCCGGGCGCGGACCGCGGCTCCCGGCCGCCGCCCCGCGCGCACGGGCGGTGTGCTCGTTCAGCGCTGTGCCGTCAGGTCCTTGACGAGTCGCCAGTCATTTCCGTCGCGCTCGAAGGCGAACCGGTGCTGCCCCACAGGGGGAACGGGCGGCTGCAGATCGCGTCGGTTCCGGTCCGACGTGTACGGGGTGGTGATCCCGTACACGTCCACGTGAATCGGGAGCCCGCCCTCTCCACCCCGCGCACCAGTGCTTCGGCGTCGGCCTGGTCCCAGACGCCGCCTCCCGGCGGGGCGTACGTCGGCCACTGCGCCCCGGGCGCGTCCGCGAGCCGCTGGAGGACCTCCTCGGCGGCCTGCTCCAGAGACCACTCCTCCGCCTCGCACTCGGCGGCCACGGTCCGGGATTCCTCACCAGGAGCCACGAGAGCCGTGGCCGAACGGGCACGTGGGGCCGAAAGAAGGTCGGGGAACGCATCAGGGCCAGGCCGAGGAATCACCCTCTGACCTGGCCCTGAGCCATCTGGAGCGGGCGACGGGAATCGAACCCGCGTAGCTAGTTTGGAAGACCACGTATGCGGACGCCTGCTGAGCTGGGACGTCGCTGACCTGTGCCGGAGTGGCTGCGTTGCCCTGGTTCCCCGTGGTTCCCCGCTCGTCTCCCTCTGATCGGGCACGCAGCGGGCACGGTGCCCCCCTCAGTTTGAACTATGTGCCCGACGGTAGCTGTGGTGGTCGAGCGGGTTCCTTAGACCGCTGCTGGTCGGCCGTGGTTGCCGCTTCACTGCTCTACAGAACCCATCGCTAGGGCCAGAGCAACTTAGCCAGGATGATTGCCGTCACTGCAGAGAAGAACCACGGCTTCCTGATGCCCCGTCCAACAGCGTTACGGTGCAGTTCCCTGACGAGCACCACCAAGGCGAAGATCAAGAGTGCACCCGGTAGCAGGTCAACGACGGGTTCAGGGATTCCTATGTGGGGCATGCCGAGATGGTAACCAGGTGCTGCGGCCTCCTACAGGCGTTGCGCGGCGTGAGGTCGGCGTAGCGGCTTTGGGCTGGAGCTGGGCGCGAGCGTGGCTCCCACTCCTGAGCGGCCTACGGCCACGGTTCAGGAGGTCTACGCACTCGCCGGGGCGATCCAGCCCCGCTACCGGGCTCTCGTCCTCCTGGCGGCCTTCACGGGGCTCCGTTGGGGCGAGCTGATCGGCCTGCGCCGCCGGGATCTCGACCTTGACGCGGGTACGGTCCGGGTCCGCCGGAACGTCGCCGAGCTGCACAATGGCAAGCGGCTGATCAAGGAGCCCAAGAGCGCGGCGGGTCGGCGCACGGTGGCCATCCCGGAAGTGATCGTGACCGACCTGGCGACGCATCTCGCGATCTATGCCGAGCCGGGTCCCGACGGTCGCGTGTTCATCGGCGCCAAGAAGGCGACGCCTCGCCGGAACCACTTCGGCAAGCTGTGGCGCACGGCATGTGACCAGGCCGGAATCAAGGGGCTGCACTTCCATGATCTCCGCCACACGGGGAACACCCTCGCTGCGGCGACCGGTGCGAGCACACGCGAGCTGATGACCAGGATGGGCCACAGTTCCGCCCGCGCCGCGCTGATCTACCAGCACGCCACAGCGGAGCGAGAGCGGCTGATCGGCCAGGCCGTGAGTGCCGTCGTCGAGCAGGCCCGCAAGCAAGATCCTCATCGGAACGGGCACGCGACGGGCACGTAGGGCCGAATGAGGGTCGCAGAACGCATCAGGGCCAGGCCGAGGAATCATCCTCTGACCTGGCCCTGAGCCATCTGGAGCGGGCGACGGGAATCGAACCCGCGTAGCTAGTTTGGAAGACTAGGGCTCTACCATTGAGCTACGCCCGCAAGCACCGCGCCGCAGGTCGTGGTGGCCGCGGCACGAAGAGCATCGTAGCGGGTCCCCGGCGTCCGCCGCACACCCATTGCCCCGGCCGTGCCCCCACCGCCCCGAACAGCGCCGTGCGCCCCCGGGAAGCCGCGGGAAAAGGGGGCTGGCCACTGCCTGGGGGCATGTACCCTACGTGTCGCACCGACGGGGTGTGGCGCAGCTTGGTAGCGCGTCCGCTTTGGGAGCGGAAGGCCGTGGGTTCAAATCCCGCCACCCCGACCAACATCGCGATCGAGCCCGGGCAAGATCGCATTGTGGGGCTGATCCCCCTTGCGGTTACTATGCAATCTGTGTGCCCGTGTGTCTGACCGAGCGTCCGTAGCGCCGGGCCCGATCCGCTGCGCCGCCGCCGGACGACACTCCGTGGTGGACCCAGCAGAACCCCAGAATTCAGCCACCAAGGAGACCGAACCGTGAAGAGCGCCGTGGAGACCCTGAACCCGACCCGGGTTCGGCTCACTGTCGAGGTGCCCTTCGAGGAGCTCAAGGACAGCCTCGACGCGGCGTACAAGAAGATCAACCAGCAGGTCACGGTCAAGGGCTTCCGCAAGGGCAAGGTCCCGGCGCGCGTCATCGACCAGCGGTTCGGCCGCGGCGCGGTGCTGGAGGAGGCCGTCAACGACGCGCTCCCGAAGTTCTACACCGAGGCGGTCAACGAGGCCGAGATCAACCCGCTCGGTCAGCCCGAGGTCGACATCACGGAGCTGAAGGACGGCGAGACGCTGAACTTCACCGCCGAGGTCGACGTCCGCCCGGCCATCGAGATCCCGGACTTCTCCGGCATCGAGGTCGAGGTCGACGCGGTCGAGGTCTCCGACGAGGACGTCGAGAAGTCCGTCGACCAGCTGCGTACCCGCTTCGCCTCCACCTCCCCGGTCGAGCGTGCCGCCGCCGACGGCGACGTCGTGACGATCGACCTCGAGGCCAAGGTCGACGGTGAGGTCCTCGCGGACGGTGTCGCCGACGGCGTGCAGTACACGATCGGTTCCGGAGAGCTCCTCGACGGCATCGACGCGGCCGTGACCGGCCTGGAGGCCGGCGGCGAGGCCACCTTCACCTCGCAGCTGAAGGGCGGCTCCGCCGAGGGCAAGGACGCCGAGATCACCGTCAAGGTGACCCAGGTCGCCGCGCGCGAGCTCCCCGAGCTGGACGACGAGTTCGCCCAGATGGCCAGCGAGTTCGACACCCTCGAGGAGCTGAAGGCCGACAGCCGCAAGCGCCTGGAGAACATGAAGCAGTACGACCAGGCCACCCAGGCCCAGGAGCGCGTGCTCGAGAAGCTCCTGGAGCTGGTCGAGGTCCCGGTCCCCGAGAAGCTCCTCGAGGACGAGATCCGCACCCGCAAGCACAACCTGGAGCACCACCAGCTCGGTCAGATGGGCCTCGACCTCGCCAAGTACCTGGAGATCCAGGGCAAGAGCGAGGAGGAGTTCGACGCCGAGACCAAGGAGCAGGCGGTCAAGGGCATCAAGACCCAGTTCGTCCTCGACGAGCTGGTCTCCAGGGAGAAGCTCAACGTCAGCCAGGAGGAGCTCACCGAGCACCTCATGCGCCGCGCCGCCTCCTCCGGTATGTCCCCCGACCAGTTCGCCCAGGCCGTCGTCGAGGGCGGCCAGGTGCCGATGCTGGTGGGCGAGGTCGCCCGCGGCAAGGCCCTCGCCACGGTCGTCGAGGCCTCGACGGTCAAGGACACCAACGGCGAGGTCGTCGACATGAGCGACGACGAGGACGAGGTCGAGGAGGCCACCGAGGTCGCCGCCGCGGCCACCGGTGACGAGGAGAAGTCCGGGGCCTGAGCCTCGACTCCCGCCGGGCGCGGGCGAGCCGAGCCGGCTCCGCCCACCCCCCGGCACCGATCGGCACGACGGGCCCGGAGCCGCGCACACGCGCGCCCGGGCCCGTCGCCGTCCCCCGGCGGTGCCCGGCAGGGCCTCGGCGGCGGGGACGGGCACCCCGGGGAGCCGTGGGGCGAGCAGGCGCCGACCGTGCCGGCCGCACATCCGCGGGGCGTATTCATACCGGCGCGCGCCCCCTAGCTTGCGCTGCCAGCGAACAGTTCGGGAACCGGGATGGCGCCCGCCCACCAGCGCGTTAGGGTCCATGAATACGAGGGCAGGGGACTACCCGCCCGCGGGGATCGCCCCGCCCCCAGGTTCCAAGACGCTGAGACGGCCGCAGCCGTCAGAGACGAGCAGGTGGATTACGTGACGATTCTGATGCCTAACGCCGCCGGTGAGCCGTCCATCGGTGGAGGCCTCGGCGACCAGGTCTACAGCCGGCTGCTCGGCGAGCGCATCATCTTCCTGGGTCAGCAGGTGGACGACGACATCGCCAACAAGATCACGGCCCAGCTCCTTCTCCTGGCCGCCGATCCGGAGAAGGACATCTACCTCTACATCAACAGCCCCGGTGGCTCGGTGACGGCTGGCATGGCCATCTACGACACCATGCAGTACATCCCGAACGACGTCGTCACCATCGGCATGGGCATGGCCGCCTCCATGGGCCAGTTCCTGCTGACCGGTGGCTCCGCCGGCAAGCGCTTCGCCCTGCCGCACACCGACATCCTGATGCACCAGGGCTCGGCCGGCATCGGCGGCACGGCCTCGGACATCAAGATCCAGGCCGAGTACCTGCTGCGCACCAAGCAGCGCATGGCCGAGATCACCGCCCGCCACTCCGGCCAGACCGTCGAGACGATCATCCGCGACGGCGACCGCGACCGCTGGTTCACGGCCGAGGAGGCCAAGGACTACGGGCTCATCGACGAGATCATCTCCGCCGCTTCGGGCGTTCCGGGCGGCGGCGGCACCGGCGCCTGAGTCCGGACGCCGGGGGCCCGCGCCCCCGGCCCGGCACACGCCCCGGCCGCCCCCCGAAGCCCCAGCCCACCGAACGCCACCAGGATGGTGAACACGACCATGAACCAGTTCCCCGCAGCCTCCGCGAGCGGCCTCTACACCGGCCCGCAGGTGGACAACCGCTACGTCGTCCCCCGCTTCGTCGAGCGCACCTCCCAGGGCGTGCGTGAGTACGACCCGTACGCGAAGCTCTTCGAGGAGCGCGTGATCTTCCTCGGGGTCCAGATCGACGACGCCTCCGCCAACGACGTCATGGCGCAGCTGCTGTGCCTGGAGTCGATGGACCCGGACCGTGACATCTCCATCTACATCAACAGCCCCGGTGGCTCCTTCACCGCGCTGACCGCCATCTACGACACGATGCAGTTCGTGAAGCCGGACATCCAGACGGTCTGCATGGGCCAGGCGGCGTCCGCCGCGGCCGTGCTGCTCGCCGCCGGTACCCCCGGCAAGCGGATGGCCCTGCCGCACGCCCGTGTGCTGATCCACCAGCCGTCGTCGCAGACGGGCCGCGAGCAGCTCTCGGACCTGGAGATCGCGGCCAACGAGATCCTGCGCATGCGCGAGCAGCTCGAGGAGATGCTGGCCAAGCACTCCTCCACGCCGATCGAGAAGGTCCGCGAGGACATCGAGCGCGACAAGATCCTCACGGCCGAGGACGCGCTCGCGTACGGCCTGGTCGACCAGATCGTGTCGACCCGCAAGAGCGCGGCCGCAGCGGCCGCCTGACGCCGAACCTGCCCTTGGCGCGGTACACGTCAATGTGAACCGCGCCAAGGGGGGCCCGAACCGGGGGCCCGGCAAGGTACCGTCGGATATGAGGCACCAGGAGCCGCTGAACCAAGCGCTCCCAGGCGAAGGGGAAGCACCTCGTGGCACGCATCGGTGATGGCGGCGACCTGCTCAAGTGCTCGTTCTGCGGAAAGAGCCAGAAGCAGGTGAAGAAGCTCATCGCAGGCCCCGGGGTGTACATCTGCGACGAGTGCATCGACCTCTGCAACGAGATCATCGAGGAGGAGCTCGCCGAGACCTCCGAGGTGCGGTGGGAGGAACTCCCCAAGCCGCGCGAGATCTACGAGTTCCTCGAGGGTTACGTCGTCGGGCAGGAGCCGGCGAAGAAGGCCCTCTCGGTCGCGGTGTACAACCACTACAAGCGCGTCCAGGCCGGCGAGAACGGCCAGGGCCGGGACGACGCCATCGAACTCGCGAAGTCCAACATCCTGCTGCTGGGGCCCACGGGCTCCGGTAAGACGCTGCTCGCCCAGACCCTGGCGCGGATGCTGAACGTCCCGTTCGCCATCGCCGACGCCACGGCGCTGACGGAGGCCGGGTATGTGGGCGAGGACGTCGAGAACATCCTGCTGAAGCTGATCCAGGCGGCCGACTACGACGTCAAGAAGGCCGAGACGGGGATCATCTACATCGACGAGATCGACAAGGTCGCCCGTAAGAGCGAAAACCCGTCGATCACCCGGGACGTGTCGGGCGAGGGCGTCCAGCAGGCCCTGCTGAAGATCCTCGAGGGCACGACGGCCTCCGTACCGCCGCAGGGCGGACGGAAGCACCCGCACCAGGAGTTCATCCAGATCGACACGACGAACGTGCTGTTCATCGTGGGCGGTGCCTTCGCCGGCCTGGAGAAGATCATCGAGTCCCGGGCCGGCGCGAAGGGCATCGGCTTCGGTGCCACGATCCGCTCCAAGCGCGAGATCGACGCCAGCGACCAGTTCCAGGAGGTCATGCCGGAGGACCTGGTGAAGTTCGGGATGATCCCCGAGTTCATCGGACGTCTCCCGGTCATCACCTCGGTGCACAACCTGGACCGCGAGGCCCTGCTGAAGATCCTGGTCGAGCCGCGCAACGCGCTGGTGAAGCAGTACCAGCGCCTCTTCGAACTCGACGGCGTGGAGCTGGACTTCGACCGCCCGGCCCTCGAGGCCATCGCCGACCAGGCCATTCTCCGCGGCACGGGCGCGCGCGGGCTGCGCGCCATCATGGAGGAGGTCCTGATGTCGGTGATGTACGAGGTGCCGTCCCGCAAGGACGTCGCCCGCGTCGTGATCACCGCGGACGTCGTCCACAACAACGTCAACCCGACGCTGGTGCCGCGGATCGTGAAGAACGACGGCCGCCACGAGAAGTCGGCGTAGTCGGCACGCCCACGCGAAGGGCGCCTGCCCGGTTCGGAGGAACCGGGCAGGCGCCCTTGTACGTTGTGCGCCGTTTCGGGGGATCAGACCTTGCTGCGGGAGCCGTTGTACAGCTTCGCGGTGAGGTCGGCGACCTCGTTCTGCGGCACGGCCTTGCCGCCGGCGCCCAGGATCTGCGACAGATCGATGACGTTCACGCCGGCGATCGTGCTGAAGTCCGCCCACGCGCACATGGGCACCTCGAACGTCTTGGCGCCGATGCCCGCCGACGACGTGTCGCCGGTGGGGGTGAGCCTGGCGGTCTGGCACTTCATGACGGCGCCTTCGAACCCCGCCGGCTCTACCTCGGAGGGTTCGCCGACGAACTCGACCTTCACGTCGTCGGATCCGTCCTCGTCACCCTCCTCCAGCTTCTTGAACCAGCCGTCGAGCGCCTTCTCCGGGTCGTCGATCTCGCCCCAGAGACCGGTCAGGCTCATCGCCTTGCCCTTCATCGGTTGGCTGGGGTCACCGGCCTTGTAGCTGGCGCCCGCCTGCTGGGCGTCCTTGATGCCCAGGAGCGTCTCGGCCTCCGCCTGCTCCTTCGCGGAGAGCTTCTCCGGGCTGTCCTTGTCCTTCTTGAACTCGCCGACCGACGCCGCCGGCGTCAGCTTGTAGCCCTTGGTGTCGGCCGCGACATCCGAACCGCCCCCGCCCGACGTGAACCACCACACACCGCCCGCGATCACCGCGAGCGCGACGACGACACCGCCGATGACCAGGCCGTTCTTCTTGGCGCCTGGCTGCGACGGCGGCGGGGGCGGGTAGGCGCCGGGGCCCACGCCGTACGGGGGCCGGCCTCCCGGGCCCTGCGGCCCGGGAGCCGCGCCCATGGGCGGCCGGTCGTACGGGCCGGGCTGCGGGGCCTGGGGGTAGCCGTAGCCGGGCTGCTGCGGGGGGACACCCTGCGGGGTCTGCTGGGGGTGGCCGTAGCCGGGCCCCGGGGCTCCCCCCGGGGCCTGCGGCGGCCGGCCGTAAGGACCCGGCTGTCCGTACGGGCCGGGCTGCTGGGGGTGACCGCCGTACGGGCCGGGCTGCTGGGGGTGACCGCCGTACGGGCCGGGCTGCTGGGGCTGACCGCCGTACGGGCCCGGCTGGTTGTAGCTCATCTCTGGGTTCCCCTCCAGATGCTCTGTGCGTTCCGAACATCCTGGCGGAAACCCACCGGCCCCATGCCACCGGGACCGACTCCGTTACCGAACATTCCCGTTTCAGAACGGGACCGTGACACCTCTAAACTGTGGCCCGTGACCGAGAACACTCAGCAGCAGCCAGCCAGCACCCCCGAACTGCCGACCCAGTACGCGCCGGCCGAGGTAGAGGGGAAGCTGTACGAGCGCTGGGTAGAGCGCGGTTACTTCGAGGCGGACGCGAAGAGCGAGAAGCCCCCGTACACCATCGTCATCCCGCCGCCGAACGTCACGGGCAGCCTGCACCTGGGCCACGCCTTCGAGCACACGCTGATCGACGCCCTCACCCGCCGCAAGCGCATGCAGGGCTTCGAGACGCTGTGGCAGCCCGGCATGGACCACGCCGGCATCGCCACGCAGAACGTCGTCGAGCGCGAGCTCGCCAAGGAGGGCAAGTCCCGGCACGACCTCGGCCGCGAGGCGTTCATCGAGCGCGTCTGGCAGTGGAAGGGCGAGTCCGGCGGGCAGATCTCCGGCCAGATGAGGCGCCTCGGCGACGGCGTCGCCTGGTCCCGTGAGCGCTTCACCATGGACGAGGGTCTGTCCCAGGCGGTCCAGACCATCTTCAAGCGGCTCTACGACGACGAGCTGATCTACCGCGCCGAGCGCATCATCAACTGGTGCCCGCGCTGTCTGACGGCCATCTCCGACATCGAGGTGGAGTACCAGGACGACGACGGCGAACTGGTCTCGATCCGGTACGGCGAGGGCGACGAGTCGATCGTCGTCGCGACCACCCGCGCCGAGACGATGCTCGGTGACACCGCCGTCGCGGTCCACCCCGAGGACGAGCGCTACAGGCACCTCGTCGGCCGCGAGATCGAGCTGCCGCTCACCGGCCGCCGCATCCCCGTCGTCGCCGACGAGCACGTCGACCCGGAGTTCGGCACCGGCGCGGTCAAGGTGACGCCCGCCCACGACCCGAACGACTTCGAGATCGGCCGGCGCCACGACCTGCCGAACCTCGCGGTCATGGACGAGCGCGCGGTCATCACCGCCCACGGGCCCTTCCAGGGGCTGGACCGTCTGGAGGCCCGCTCCGCCATCGTCGCCGCACTGCGCGCCGATGGCCGGATCGTCGCCGAGAAGCGTCCGTACGTCCATTCCGTCGGCCACTGCTCGCGCTGCAAGACCACCATCGAGCCGCGGCTGTCCATGCAGTGGTGGGTCAAGGTCGGTCCACTGGCGAAGGCCGCTGGTGACGCGGTCCGGGACGGCAAGGTCAGGATCCATCCGCAGGAGATGGAGAAGCGGTACTTCGACTGGGTCGACAACCTGCACGACTGGTGCATCTCGCGCCAGCTGTGGTGGGGTCACCGCATCCCGGTCTGGTACGGCCCGGACGGCGAGGTCGTCTGCGTCGGCCCCGACGAGGAGCCCCCGTCCGGCGAGGGCTGGCACCAGGAGACCGACGTCCTCGACACGTGGTTCTCCTCCGGCCTGTGGCCCTTCTCCACGCTGGGCTGGCCGGAGCGGACCGAGAGCCTCGCGAAGTTCTACCCGAACTCCGTCCTGGTCACCGGCTACGACATCCTCTTCTTCTGGGTCGCCCGGATGATGATGTTCGGCCTCTACGCGATGGACGGCACCCCGCCGTTCCACACCATCGCCCTGCACGGCATGGTCCGCGACCAGTTCGGCAAGAAGATGTCGAAGTCGTTCGGCAACGCGGTCAACCCGCTGGACTGGATGGACAAGTACGGTTCCGACGCGCTGCGTTTCACGCTCGCGCGCGGCGCCAACCCCGGCGTCGACGTCCCGATCGGCGAGGACTGGGTCCAGGGCTCGCGCAACTTCGCCAACAAGATCTGGAACGCGACCCGCTTCGCGCTGATGAACGGCGCCACGGTCGAGGGCCCGATGCCGGCGTCCGGGCAGATGTCGGCGACGGACCGCTGGATCCTCTCGCGGCTGAACTCGGTGGTCGCCGAGGTCGACGCGTACTACGAGGACTACCAGTTCGCGAAGCTGTCGGACACCCTCTTCCACTTCGCCTGGGACGAGGTCTTCGACTGGTACGTCGAGCTCTCCAAGACCACGTTCATGGGGGGCGGCGAGCCCGCGAAGGTCTCCGCCCGCGTTCTGGGCGAGGTCCTCGACGTGACGCTGCGCCTGCTGCACCCGGTGGTCCCGTTCGTCACGGAGACGCTGTGGACGACGCTCACGGGCGGTGAGTCGGTCGTCGTCGCCGACTGGCCCGGGGCCGTGTCCGTTCCCGGGGCGGAGGCCCCGGGCGGCTTCCGCGACGCCGCCGCCGAGCGGGAGATCGAGCTGGTCCAGCGCGTCGTCACCGAGGTCCGCCGGTTCCGCTCCGACCAGGGTCTGCAGCCCGGTCAGAAGGTCCCGGCCCGGCTGGCGCTCGACGGCACCGCCCTCGCCCCGCACGAGGGCGCGATCCGGCAGCTGCTCCGGCTGCAGCCGGAGGGCGACTCCTTCCACGCCACGGCCACGCTCCCGGTCGCGGGCGCCGAGGTCGCGCTGGACCTGTCCGGAGTGATCGACGTGGACGCGGAGCGCAAGCGCCTCGCCAAGGACCTGGCCGCCGCCGAGAAGGAGAAGGCCCAGGCCACCGCGAAGCTCGGCAACGAGGCGTTCCTCGCCAAGGCGCCGGACAACGTCGTGGACAAGATCCGCGGCCGGCTGGCCAAGGCCGAGGAGGACATCGAGCGCATCGGAGCCCAGCTGGCGAACCTGCCGCAGGGCTGAACCGCGGCACGGCCGAGACGCACGGGGCCCCGGAATCCGCCGGATTCCGGGGCCCCGTGCGTCGGCTCGCGCCCCGACGCCGATAAGGGCGGACGGACGGGCGGGCGGGCGCACGGGCCGGGCCTCGGTCCCGGTGTCGGCGGTGCTCCGTAGACTGTCAGGCGTGAGCGACCAGCAGCCAGAGCCCTTCGACGAACCCGGCGACGAGTTCGACGCGATCGTCGACGCCGAGACCGACCGCGACCCCGATCTGGCGGTGATCGAGGCCGGCAGCCGTACGCTGCGCACCCAGGCCGGGCCGCCGCAGGGCGACCAGGTGCCGAGGCGGCCCGTCGACCCTGAGGTGGACAAGGCGCTCCGCGAGGTCGAGCAGGAGCTCGCCGGCCGCTGGGGCGAGACGAAGCTGGAGCCGTCCGTCAGCCGGATCACCGCGCTGATGGACGTGCTGGGCGAGCCCCAGCGCGCGTATCCGTCGATCCACATCACGGGCACCAACGGCAAGACGTCCACGGCGCGCATGATCGAGGCGCTGCTCGGCGCCTTCGAGCTGCGCACCGGGCGGTACACCTCGCCCCACGTCCAGTCGGTCACCGAGCGGATCAGCCTGGACGGCGCCCCGATCGACGCCGAGCGCTTCGTCGCCACGTACCGGGACGTCAAGCCGTACGTGGACATGGTCGACGCCGCCCAGGAGTACCGGCTCTCCTTCTTCGAGGTGCTCACCGGCATGGCGTACGCCGCGTTCGCCGACGCGCCGGTGGACGTGGCGGTCGTCGAGGTCGGCATGGGCGGCAGCTGGGACGCGACGAACGTCATCGACGGTTCGGTCGCCGTGGTCACGCCCATAGACCTGGACCACACCGACCGGCTCGGCGAAACGCCGGCCGAGATCGCCGGCGAGAAGGCGGGGATCATCAAGCAGGGCGCGACCGTCATCCTGGCCCAGCAGCCCGTGGACGCCGCGCAGGTGATGCTGAAGCGGGCCGTCGAGGTGGATGCCACGGTGGCCCGTGAAGGCATGGAGTTCGGCGTCGCGTCGCGGGAGGTCGCGGTCGGCGGGCAGCTGCTGACGCTGCGCGGTCTCGGCGGCGAGTACGAGGAGATCTTCCTGCCGCTGCACGGCGCCCACCAGGCGCACAACGCGGCGGTGGCGCTGGCCGCGGTCGAGGCGTTCTTCGGTATCGGCGCGGAGCACGCGCGGACGCTGGACGCGGAGACGGTCCGGTCCGCGTTCGCCTCCGTGGTGTCGCCGGGCCGGCTGGAGGTCGTGCGCCGCAGCCCGACCGTCGTCCTGGACGCCGCGCACAACCCGGCGGGCGCGCGGGCCGCGGCCGAGGGAATCACGGAGTCGTTCGGCTTCTCGCGGCTGGTCGGCGTGGTGGGCGCGAGCGCCGACAAGGACGTGAAGGCGGTCCTGGAGGCATTCGAGCCGATCTTCACCGAGATCGTCGTCACGCGGAACTCCAGTCACCGGGCGATGGACGCCGACGAGCTGGCGGCGATCGCCGTGGAGGTGTTCGGGGACGAGCGGGTGGTCGTGGAGCCGCGGCTCGACGACGCGCTGGAAGCGGCGATCACGCTCGCCGAGGAGGAGGCGGAGTACTCGGGCGCGGGCGTCCTGGTGACCGGCTCCGTGATCACGGTCGGCGAGGCCCGGCTGCTGCTGGGAAGGGACTGAGTCCATGCGTACGCTCTGCGCGTCCACGCTGATCGGTGAGTTCTTCGTGATCGGCTTCGCCGGTCTGGTGGCGATGAAGGACCCGGATCTGTCCCTTGCCACCGTGTGGACCGTGAGCGGCGTCGCGATGGTGCTGTCGCTGCTGCTGTGCGGGACGGTCACCCGCCCCGGCGGGGTGCAGCTCGGCTGGGCGCTGCAGATCGGCCTGGTCGCGAGCGGTTTCGTGGTTCCGATGATGTTCGCCCTGGGCGCGGTGTTCGCGGGCCTGTGGTGGGCCTCGGTGCACTACGGCCGCAAGGTGGACGAGGCCAAGGCCCGCTGGGCGGAACAGCAGGCCGGGGCGGGTTCGGCGGAGCCTGACGCTGTGTGACGGCGGCCTGAGGGGGCCCTGTAGCCTCTGAGGCACCAGCCACACCGTCCGTCCTCCGGACTCCCTCATCCAGGAAATCCCGGGACCCGCACTCGAAGGAGCCCCAGTGAGCCAGCGCACGCTCGTTCTGCTCAAGCCCGACGCCGTACGCCGCGGCCTGATCGGCGAGATCATCGGCCGTATCGAGCGGAAGGCGGGCTGGCAGATCACCGCGCTGGAGCTGCGCGAGCTGGACCAGGACACCCTGGAGCAGCACTACGGCGAGCACCGGGGCAAGCCGTTCTACGAGCCGCTGGTCGCCTTCATGTCCTCCGGTCCCGTCGTCGCCCTGGTCGTCGAGGGCGAGCGGGTCATCGAGGGCGTGCGCGCCCTGGCCGGTCCGACCGACCCGATCGCGGCCGCGCCCGGTTCCATCCGCGGTGACTACGGCACGATCGTCCGGGAGAACCTGATCCACGCCTCGGACTCCGAGGAGTCCGCCGCCCGGGAGCTGAAGATCTTCTTCCCGGGTCGCTGAGGGCCCGCCTCACCCCCGCTTCGACGCCGGGTTCTCCCTGACCGGCAGTCAGCCGTACAGCGCCCGGACCCTGGGGCGACCGAAGGAATTTCGGTCGCCCTTCGGCATACGTGGCGCGATACAGGGAACGCATCGCTCCGACTCGTCGTCACCCTTATTGAGGCGGGGCCCAGCGCGCGGAGTCGGCGCAGGCGGCACTACGATGGAAGCCTTCACGCCACAGCACCCGCGCATCACCCTCCTCGCCTGCCTAATAAGCCATCAAAGCTCGATTTGGGAAGGCCCGACGCATCCTCATGGGACACAAGGGGAACTCTATGTCGTTCATCGGCCGTGACATGGCTGTCGACCTCGGGACCGCCAACACGCTGGTGTACGTCAGGGGTCGGGGGATCGTCCTCAACGAGCCGTCCGTGGTCGCCATCAACACCAACACCGGCGGCATCCTCGCCGTGGGGGCCGAGGCCAAGAAGATGATCGGGCGCACGCCCGGCAACATCGTCGCGGTCCGCCCGCTGAAGGACGGCGTGATCGCCGACTTCGAGATCACCGAGCGGATGCTCCGCTACTTCATCCTCAAGATCCACAAGCGCCGGTGGGCGGCCCGCCCCCGCATCGTGGTGTGCGTGCCCTCCGGCATCACCGGTGTCGAGCGCCGCGCGGTCATCGAGGCGTCCACCCAGGCCGGTGCCCGGCAGGTGCACATCATCGAGGAGCCGATGGCGGCCGCGATCGGTGCGGGCCTCCCGGTCCACGAGGCCACCGGCAACATGGTGGTGGACATCGGCGGCGGCACCACCGAGGTCGCCGTGATCTCCCTCGGAGGAATCGTCACGGCACAGTCCATCCGGGTGGCCGGGGACGAGCTGGACAACGCGATCATCCAGCACGTCAAGAAGGAGTACAGCCTCCTCCTCGGTGAGCGGACCGCGGAGAGCATCAAGATCACCATCGGTTCGGCGTTCGACCTGGACAAGGACGAGCACACCGAGATCCGCGGCCGCGACCTTGTCTCCGGTCTGCCCAAGACCGTCGTCATCTCCGCCGCCGAGGTCCGCAAGGCCATCGAGGAGCCGGTCAACGCGATCGTCGACGCCGTGAAGACCACGCTCGACAAGTGCCCGCCGGAGTTGTCCGGCGACGTCATGGACCGCGGCATCGTCCTCACCGGCGGCGGGGCGCTGCTGCGCGGTCTCGACGAGCGGCTGCGCAGCGAGACGGGCATGCCCATCCACATCGCCGAGGACCCGCTGGACTCGGTGGCGCTCGGCTCGGGCAAGTGCGTCGAGGAGTTCGAGGCGCTCCAGCAGGTGCTGGACGCCCAGCCCCGCCGCTAGCGCGGGACCCACGATCGGCCGTTCGGGTCAGGCGGACCCGTTCGGCCGGTCGTTCGTACAACAACACACGGCACGACGAACACAACACGCACCACAGAGCTCGGCATTCACATTCCGACGAGGAAGGCACGGCCGCCGCACGTGAGGGACACGAAAGAGAGCCGGCTGCTCCTGGTCCTGCTGATCGCCATCGCGTTCGCACTGATCACGGTGGACATCCGCGGCGGCGAGGAGTCACCGGTCGACGGCGCCCGGCAGGCCGCCGCCGCCGTCTTCGGACCGGTCGAGAACGGCGTGGCCTCCGCCGTCGATCCCGTGGGCAATGCCATAGGAGCGATCCGCGACTCGGGCGAGCGGCACGACCGCATCTCCGTCCTCGAGCGCGAGAACGCCGCCCTCAAGGCGAGACTCGGCAGCGACGACCGCAACCGCAGCAGGGTCCGCCAGCTCGACAGCATGCTGAAGAAGGCGGCCAACGGGCAGTACGGCATCAAGGGCGCCGAGGTCATCGCCATAGGTGCCGCCCAGGGCTTCTCCTGGACGGTCACCATCGACGCCGGCTCCGCCGACGGCATCCGGCGCGACATGACCGTCCTCAACGGCGACGGCCTCGTCGGCCGGGTGACCACCGTCGGCCCGAACACCGCGACCGTGCTCCTCGCCAACGACCCGGACTTCACCGTCGGCACCCGGATGGAGCGGACCGACGAGCTGGGCTTCGCCACCGGCCAGGGCGACCGGCCGCTGTCCGTGCAGCTGCTCAACGGCAAGGCGAAGGTGCGCAAGGGCGACCGGCTGGTCACCTTCGGCTCGCAGGCCGACAAGCCCTTCGTGCCCGGCGTGCCGGTGGGTGAGGTCGTCCGCGTCGATCCCTCCGGCGGCGCCCTGACCCGCACCGTCTTCGTGCGGCCGTACGCGGCCTTCACCAAGCTCGACATCGTCGGGGTGGTCGTCCAGGCACCTCGTACCGACCCGCGCGACATGGTCCTGCCTCCCAGGCCCAAGCCGACGCCCACGCCGACGGTGACCGTCACGGTCACCCCCTCCGCCGACGGCGACCCGCAGGCGCGGAGCCAGGGCTCGGAGGAACGGGACCCGGGCGGGGAAACCCCGCAGGCCGACAGCACCGAGGCCGTAACCGGCCGCGACGACGAGTAGCAGGAGGAGCTGAACACCATGCGCTTCAACCGGATGCTCCTCTCCACGACGCTCGTCGTGGTGGCGCTCGTCGTCCAGGTCACCGTCCTCGCCAGGCTCCAGCTCCCCGGAGCCGTCCCCGATCTGCTGCTGCTCACCGTCGTCGCCCTCGCGCTGGTCTACGGGCACACCAGCGGCGCCCTCATCGGCTTCGGTGCGGGACTCCTCGCCGACCTCGCCCCGCCCGCGGACCACGCCGCCGGGCGCTACGCCCTCGTGCTCTGCGTCATCGGCTACCTCGTCGGACTGGCCCGGCCCGAGAACGGCCGGCTGACCTCCGCCACCGGCCCGATGGTCGTGGTCGTGGCGGCGGCCGTCGGGTCGACCCTGCTGTACGCCGGCGTCGGCGCGCTCGTCGGCGACACCGCCGCGCGCCATGTCGGCCTCGGCTCACTGCTGTTCACGGCGGCCCTTTACGACCTGCTCCTCGCGCCGTTCACCGTGCCACTGATCATGGCGCTCGCCAGACGCGCCGAGAACGATCCGCTCGCCGAGTCCCCGGCCGGCACCAGCGACGTCTCCAGCGGCTGGGCCACCTCCGGTACGGGACTGCGCATCGGCCGCCAGCGCGGCGGGCTGCGGATCAAGGCGGCCAGGACGCGGGCCTCCCGCGCCGGCCGCATCAGGGGAGTCAAGCGACTGTGACCGAGGGGGTATCGGCAGCGTGAGCAACATTCCCGAGACCGGACGGACCCCCCGCGTCCAGATCCGGCTCATCGTCATCCAGGTCCTCGTCTTCTCCCTGTTCGCCACGCTCGGCGGGCGCCTCTGGTACCTCCAGATCCGCAACGGCGACGAGTACACGAACGAGGCCAGGAGCAACCACGTCCAGCAGGTCGTCCAACCCGCCGTCCGCGGCTCGATCCTGGACGCCAGGGGCGTGCCCCTGGCCGACAACGAGACCCGGCTCGTCGTCTCCGCGTCCCGCACCGACCTGATGAAGATGGAGGACGACGGCAAGGGGGTGCTCACCCGGCTCGCGGCCGTTCTCGGCATGAAGCCGAAGGACGTCATGGACAAGGTCCGGCTCTGCGACGCCGAGACCCCCCAGCCGTGCTGGAACGGCTCTCCGTACCAGCCCATCCCCGTCACCGACGAGGCCACCACTCAGCAGGCCCTCCAGATCCGCGAACGCGCGGAGGACTTCCCCGGCATCACCGCGGAGCCGATGGCCGTGCGCCGTTACGTCGCGCCCGGCAAGGCCAACACCGCTCAGGTCCTCGGCTACCTCTCGCCCGTCACCGACGAGGAGATCGAGAAGGCCAAGGACACCGACTCGCCGTTCCTGCGCTCCGACCAGGTCGGCCGCTCCGGACTCGAGCGCACGTACGACAGGGACCTGCGCGGCAAGGCCGGCGTCACCCGCTACGAGGTCGACAAGCTCGGCCGGGTCATCGGCCTGGCCCAGGCCGACAAGGCCGAGCCCGGCGCCAACGTCATCACCTCCATCGACGCCCGCGTCCAGGCGGTCGCCGAGTGGGAGCTCGACAACGCGATGAAGGAGGCCCGCAAGGTCTTCGACGACAACACCGGAACCAACTACAAGGCCGACTCGGGCGCCGTCGTCGTCATGGAGGCCAGGACCGGCCGCGTGGTCGCCATGGCCTCGCTGCCCACCTACGACCCGAACGCCTGGGTCGGCGGCATCTCCGCCAAGGACTACGCGCGGCTCACCGGCAAGAAGTCCAACTTCCCGCTGCTGAACCGGGCGATCCAGGGACAGGCCGCTCCCGGCTCCATCTTCAAGGTCGTCCCCACCACGGCGGCGGTCAACGCCGGCTACGACTTCAACGGCCGCTACCCCTGTCCCAGCTCCTACTCCATCGGCAACCAGGTCTTCAAGAACTTCGAGTCCCAGGGCCACGGCAGCATCACTCTCGGCCAGGCCCTCGAGGTCTCCTGCGACACCGTCTACTACGCCCTTTCCCACCAGCAGTGGAAGAAGGACGGCGGCCTCAAGCCGAAGAAGAACCCGGCGGACTGGTTCTACAAGACGGCCCACCAGTTCGGCCTCGGCGCCGAGACCGGCATCGACCTCCCCAACGAGGTCACCGGCCGCGTCCCCGACCGCCGCTGGAAGCAGAAGTTCTGGGAGGCCAACAAGGACTACTGGTGCAAGGTCGGCAAGAAGGGCGGCGACTACATCCAGCAGCTCTCGTACGAGAACTGCCTGGAAGGCAATCTGATGCGCGCCGGTGACTCCGTGAACTACTCCATCGGCCAGGGCGACACCCTCGTCACCCCGATCCAGATGGCGACCATCTACGCGGCCATCTCCAACGGCGGCACCATGTGGAACCCGACCGTCGGCAAAGCGGTCGTCAGCGCCGACGGCAAGAGCATCCGCGAGATCAAGCCCAAGTCCCACGGCAAGCTGCCCATGGACGCCAGGACGCGCAAGCTGATGAACGAGGCGCTGGCGGGAGTCGCCACCCGCGGCACCGCCGCCTGGCGGTTCGGCGGCTGGCCGCAGGACAAGATCCCGATGCACGCCAAGACCGGTACGGCCGAGGTGCACGGCAAGCAGACGACGTCCTGGTTCGCCACGTACACCAAGGACTACTCGATCGTCATGACCATCTCCCAGGGCGGTACCGGCTCCGGCGCCTCCGGACCCGCCGTGCGCAACATCTACAACGCGCTCTACGGGCTGGACATGGAGGGCAACCAGGACCTCAAGAAGGCCCTGCTGCCGCAGCCCCAGAAGGCGCTGCCGAAGGTCCAGCCGGACGGCTCCATCGACGCGCCGAAGATCACGCCGTATGTGCCGGCCAAGCCCGAGCCCGAAGAGGACACCGCCCTCGCCGGCCCGCCCGCGGCCACCGGACGGAGGGACTGAGGAATGGCCGGACCCCATGGCTTCTCGGTCTCGCGCTACGCACCGGAGCGCGGCGGCCTCGCCAAGCTCCTCGCCCGCGACTCGATGGTCCGTCGGCTCGACTGGCCGATGCTCGCCTCCGCACTCGCCCTGTCGCTGCTCGGCTCCCTGCTCGTCTGGTCCGCGACCCGCAACCGCACCGAGCTCAACGACGGCGACCCGTACTACTTCTTCCTGCGCCACCTGCTCAACACCGGCATCGGGCTCGCCCTGATGGTCGGCACCGTCTGGCTCGGGCACCGCACCCTGCGCGGCGCCGTGCCCGTGCTGTACGGCATCTCCCTGGTGCTGGTCGCGCTGGTGCTGACCCCGCTCGGCGCGACCATCAACGGCGCCCACGCCTGGATCGTGCTCGGCGGGGGCTTCTCCCTCCAGCCCTCCGAGTTCGTGAAGATCACGATCATCCTGGGCATGGCGATGCTGCTGGCGACCCAGGTCGACGCCGGCGACCAGCTCCATCCCGACCACCGCACCGTCGCGAAGTCGCTGGGCCTGGCGGTCCTGCCCATGATCATCGTGATGCTGATGCCGGACCTCGGCTCGGTGATGGTGATGGTGGTGATCGTCCTGGGCGTCCTGCTCGCCTCCGGCGCCTCCAACCGCTGGATCTTCGGACTGATCGGCGCGGGCATCGGCGGGGCCGTCCTCGTCACCGCGCTCGGCCTGCTCGACGAGTACCAGATCAACCGCTTCGCGGCGTTCGCCAACCCCGAACTCGACCCGGCCGGGGTCGGCTACAACACCAACCAGGCACGCATCGCCATCGGCTCCGGCGGGCTGCTGGGCACCGGCCTGTTCAAGGGGTCCCAGACCACCGGCCAGTTCGTGCCCGAACAGCAGACCGACTTCGTCTTCACCGTCGCAGGCGAGGAACTCGGCTTCGTCGGAGCGGGCCTCATCATCGTCCTGCTCGGCGTCGTCCTGTGGCGCGCCTGCCGCATCGCCCGCGACACCACCGAGCTGTACGGCACGATCGTCGCAGCCGGGATCATCGCCTGGTTCGCGTTCCAGTCCTTCGAGAACATCGGCATGACCCTCGGCATCATGCCCGTCGCCGGACTGCCGCTGCCGTTCGTCTCCTACGGCGGATCGTCGATGTTCGCCGTGTGGGTGGCCGTCGGGCTCCTGCAGTCCATCAAGGTGCAACGCCCGATGTCCGCCTGAACTCCTTCGCCCCCCACCGGTCCACCACGAAGACCGCATCGGCGGCCGCACCCACGACGACGGCCGCCGGGACGACTAGATGAATACCGGGCGGATAGATTCAACTCATGGCGGAGACGAAGCGGGAAATCGAGCGGAAGTACGAAGCCACACCTGACACCAAGGTCCCGGACCTCACCGGCGCGGCCGGGATCGCGGACGTCGTCGAGAAGGGCGTGACCGAACTCGACGCCGTCTACTACGACACTCCCGGCCTGCGCCTGGCCGCCGACAGGATCACGCTGCGCCGCCGCACCGGTGGCGCCGACGAGGGCTGGCACCTGAAGTTCCCCGTCGCCACCGGCATCCGCGAGGAGATCCACGCCCCCCTCCGCGACGCGGTGCCCCGCACCCTCGCCGGACTCGTCCGCTCCCGCACCCGGGGCACCCCCCTCGTGGCCGTCGTGCGTCTGCGGTCCTCCCGCGACGTACGCCATCTCGTCGACGACCGGGGCCGGCTCCTCGCCGAGCTCTCCCTCGACACCGTGCACGCGGAACGCCTCACACCCGGCAGCGGCACGGCGGGATGGACCGAGATCGAGGTCGAACTGGCCGACGACGCCGACCCCGCCCTCCTGGACCGCGTCGAGAAGCGCCTCCGCAAGGCCGGCATCAAGCCCGCGTCCACCTCGTCCAAACTGGCCAGGGCCCTCGCCGACACCGAACCCGACTCGGCAGCGGCCACCGGCACCCGAGCCGCATCGACCGCCGCCAGGCAGGCGGCCACCGCCGCGCAAGGTCACGACGGCACCACCGCCGCGCACCCCGAGGAACCGGCGTCATCGCGCCACGCCGACGCGTTCGCCCCCGCCGGCGGAGAACGCGCCCCCAAGGCCCCCGAGGCCGCCAGGAGCGTCCGCCACCGGGGCGCACGGCTGGGACCCGCGCACGCCGGCGAACACGTCCTCGCCTACCTGCGCGAACAGCGCGACGCCCTTGTCGCCCTCGACCCGGCCGTGCGCCGCGACCTCCCCGACGCCGTGCACCAGATACGGGTCGCCACCCGCCGTATGCGCAGCGCCTTCAAGACCTTCCGGAAGATCACCGACCGGACCGTCACCGACCCGGTGGGGGAGGAGCTGAAATGGCTGGCGGGCGAACTGGGCGCCGCCCGCGACCAGGAGGTCATGGCCGAGCGGCTGCGTGACCGCATCGACGCACTGCCCCGTCAACTGCTCCTCGGCCCCGTCCGCGGCAGGCTCCGGATCTGGGCCACCGCCCACCGCGCCGACGCCCGCCGCCGCTCCGTCGCGGTGCTCGACACCGAGCGCTACCTCACCCTCCTCGACACCCTCGACGCGCTCCTCGACGAACCACCGCTGCTCCCCGCCGCCGAGGCGAAGCCCACGGTCGCGCTGCCCAAGGCGGTGCTCAAGGACTACGACCGGCTCGCCGGCCGTGTCGAGCACGCGCTCGGTCTCCCCGCCGGCCACGACCGCGACCTCGCCATGCACGACGCCCGCAAGGCCGCCAAGCGCGCCCGCTACGCGGCGGAGGCCGTCACGCCCGCCCTCGGCAAGTCCGCCAAGAGGTTCGCCAAGCGCATGAAGGCCGTCCAGACGGTCCTCGGCGACCACCAGGACAGCGTCGTCGCCCGCGAGACCCTCCGCGCCCTCGCCGTCCAGGCCCACGCGGCCGGCGAGTCCGCGTTCACCTGGGGACTGCTGTTCGGACGGGAGGAGGCCGCGGCCGCCGACCGGGAGCGTGAACTGCCGGAGGTCTGGGAGGAGGCGGCCCGGCCCGAACTCCGCTCGGCGCTCAAGGGCTGACCGCGCCCCGCACGGCCCGGGGCCGCCTTCCGGTCGGGTTACGCTTGAGAGTCGCCCCTGCCCGTCCACGAAGGTTCCTGATGTCTGCCGAGTCGGTCTTCCCACAGCTCGAAGCTCTGCTCCCGCATGTGCAGAAGCCCATCCAGTACGTCGGTGGTGAGCTGAACTCCACGGTCAAGCCGTGGGAGAGCTGCGATGTGCGCTGGGCGCTGATGTACCCGGACGCCTACGAGGTCGGACTGCCCAACCAGGGCGTCATGATCCTCTACGAGGTGCTGAACGAGCGCGAGGGCGTCCTCGCCGAGCGCACCTACAGCGTCTGGCCGGACCTCGAGGAGCTGATGCGTGAGCACGGCGTCCCCCAGTTCACGGTCGACAGCCACCGCCCGGTCAAGGCCTTCGACGTCTTCGGCCTGAGCTTCTCCACCGAGCTCGGCTACACCAACATGCTCGCGGCCCTCGAACTCTCCGGCATCCCGCTGGAGGCCGGGGAGCGCACGATCGACGACCCGATCGTCCTGGCCGGCGGCCACGCGGCCTTCAACCCCGAGCCCATCGCGGACTTCATCGACTGTGCCGTGATCGGCGACGGCGAGCAGGCCGTCCTGCAGATCACCGACATCATCCGCGACTGGAAGGCCGAGGGGCGCCCCGGGGGCCGCGAGGAGCTGCTGTTCCGCCTCGCCAGGACCGGAGGCGTCTACGTCCCGGGCTTCTACGACGTCGAGTACCTCCCCGACGGCCGCATCGGCCGCGTCGTGCCCAACAAGTCCGGCGTGCCGTGGCGGGTGTCCAAGCACACCGTCATGGACCTCGACGAGTGGCCGTACCCCAAGCAGCCGCTCGTCCCGCTCGCCGAGACCGTCCACGAGCGGATGTCCGTCGAGATCTTCCGCGGCTGCACCCGCGGCTGCCGCTTCTGCCAGGCCGGCATGATCACGCGCCCCGTCCGGGAGCGGAGCATCACCGGCATCGGCGAGATGGTCGACAAGGGCCTCAAGGCGACCGGCTTCGAGGAGGTCGGCCTGCTGTCGCTGTCCTCCGCCGACCACAGTGAGATCGGCGACATCGCCAAGGGCCTCGCGGACCGGTACGAGGAGGACAAGATCGGTCTGTCGCTCCCCTCGACCCGCGTCGACGCGTTCAACGTCGATCTGGCCAACGAGCTGACGCGCAACGGACGCCGGTCCGGTCTGACATTCGCCCCCGAGGGCGGCTCCGAGCGCATGCGCAAGGTCATCAACAAGATGGTGTCGGAGGAGGACCTGATCCGCACCGTCGCCACCGCCTACGGCAACGGCTGGCGCCAGGTGAAGCTGTACTTCATGTGCGGCCTGCCCACCGAGACCGACGACGACGTGCTGCAGATCGGCGACATGGCGGTCAACGTCATCGCCAAGGGCCGCGAGGTGTCCGGCTCCAACGACATCCGCTGCACGGTGTCCATCGGCGGCTTCGTGCCCAAGCCGCACACACCCTTCCAATGGGCCCCCCAGCTCTCCGCCGAGGAGACCGACGCCCGCCTGGAGAAGCTCCGCGACAAGATCCGCGGCGACAAGAAGTACGGCCGCTCCATCGGCTTCCGCTACCACGACGGCAAGCCCGGGATCGTCGAGGGCCTCCTCTCCCGCGGCGACCGCCGCGTCGGCGCCGTGATCCGCGCCGTCTACGAGGACGGCGGCCGCTTCGACGGCTGGCGCGAGCACTTCTCCTACGACCGCTGGATGGAGTGCGCGGGGAAGACGCTGCCCGATTTCGGGGTGGACGTCGACTGGTACACGACCCGCGAGCGCAGCTACGAGGAGGTCCTGCCCTGGGACCACCTGGACTCCGGTCTCGACAAGGACTGGCTCTGGGAGGACTGGCAGGACGCGCTGGACGAGACGGAGGTCGAGGACTGCCGCTGGACGCCGTGCTTCGACTGCGGCGTGTGTCCTCAGATGGACACGGCCATTCAAATCGGCCCCACCGGCAAGAAGCTGCTGCCGTTGACGGTCGTCAACGAGTAGCCGAGCCCTTCGCTCACCGGCCCCGTCGCTCGTGCGGCGGGGCCGTTCCCGTCCCCCCGGGCACCGCGGCCCGGCGGCGGTGGGAATCCCGGCCGGGCGAGAACCTTCGGCCGGGCTGCGGCGTCTCCTCGACCATGGAGCCGGAGAAGCGCGGGCAGCACGCCGATCCGGAGGGCTGCCTCGCGGTGGCGATCAGGATCCCCGTGCGGATCGTCGTGCTGGTCCTCGTCGTGCCGATGCGGATGCTGTGGGACGTCCTCGTCGTCTGCGGCAGGGCCCTCGACCGGGTGCT
Source organism: Streptomyces sp. NPDC049887 (assembly GCF_040656535.1). Taxonomy (NCBI): domain Bacteria; kingdom Bacillati; phylum Actinomycetota; class Actinomycetes; order Kitasatosporales; family Streptomycetaceae; genus Streptomyces; species Streptomyces sp. NPDC049887. Next base: position 290,974 of record NZ_JBFAMM010000004.1, read on the forward strand.
GCTCCGACCGCTGGGCCGGGCCTTCGGTCGGGTGTACGGGACGCTGCTGGTGCCCGTCGGCCACGGGATCGCCTGGCTCGCCGGGGCGGTCGCGACCGGTGCGTGGTGGCTGTTCAGGGCCCTCTTCCACTGGCCGTGGCTCGCGCTGTGGCGGTACGTGGTGGTGCCGGTCGCGACCTACGGCGTGGCCGTGCCGCTGGGTTGGCTGTACCGGGCCCTGCTGACGCCCGCGGGCCACGGTCTGGCCTGGCTGTACGCCCGGCTGCTGACCCCGCTGGGCCGCGGCGTGGGGCTGCTCCTGTGGGCGGTGCTCGTCCGGCCCTGGCTCGCGCTGTACCGGTGGGTGCTCACGCCGGTGGGCCACGGTCTGGCCTGGCTGTACGCGAACGCGCTCGCCCCGGCGGCCTGTGGTGTGCGGACGGCCGTCGTGTGGCTCGCGCGGATGCTCCTGGTCGCGCCCGTCGTCTTCCTGTACCGCTGGACGCTCGCTCCCGTGGGCAGGTTCCTCGCCGTCGTGGGCCGAGAGACCGCCGATGCCGTCGGGCTGGCTTGGCGAGCCGCCGGCCGCCTGTCGCGCGCGGTGGGGCGGGCGCTGAAGTGGCTGGCGTGGAATCTGCTGGGACGGCCGGCGGCCTGGTGCTACCGGAACGTCTGCACCCCGGTCGGCCACTTCGCCCGCGACCGGGTGTGGGCCCCGGCGCGGCGTGCCGCCGTGGAAGCCGGACGGGCCGCCCGCGGGGCGCTCGCCTCGGCCCGGGAGACGGTGCGCCGGGCACGCCGAGATGCCTGGCGGGCACTGGTGGGCGGACCCCGTGAAGCCCGGGCCGTGGAACCGGTACCCGTCCGGGCGCGTAACCTGGGTGGTGCGCAACACGTACCGACTGTCCCCGGCGTGGCGCCCGGGCCCGAGATCTCCCTGCACAAGCGGGGGTGAACCGGGCGGGCTGCCCTCCAGGGGGTCCGAAGGCCACAAAGGGCGGCGCAGGAAGGCGTCCGTCCCGCACCGAGGAGAAGAACCACTGGGCAAGCGACAGCCCGAAGGCCCGCCGCCCGCACCCGCGGTGCAGCGCATCCGACTGCGCTACACCAAGCGCGGCCGCCTCCGGTTCACCAGCCACCGCGACTTCCAGCGCGCCTTCGAGCGCGCGCTGCGCCGCGCCGAGGTGCCGATGGCGTACTCGGCGGGCTTCACCCCGCATCCGAAGGTGTCGTACGCCAACGCCGCCCCGACGGGTACGGGGTCCGAGGCCGAGTACCTCGAGATCGCGCTGACCGATCACCGTGATCCGGAGAAGCTGCGCGAGCTCCTCGACGAGTCGCTGCCCGCCGGGCTCGACATCGTCGACGCCGTCGAGGCCCGGACGTCCGGGCTGGCGGACCGGCTGACGGCGTCCGTGTGGGAGCTGCGGCTCGACGGTGTCGCGTCGGAGGAGGCCGAGGAGGCGGTCGCCGCGTTCCTCGCGGCGGACGCCGTCGAGGTCCGCCGCAAGACGAAGAACGGGATCCGGGCCTTCGACGCCCGTGGTGCGGTGGCCGACCTGCAGGCGAGTTGTCCACAGCCTGATAGGCCCACGGACCGGCCCTGTGCGATACTGCGGCTGGTTGTTCGGCACGTGACACCTGCCGTGCGACCCGACGACGTCCTGTCCGGTCTCCGAGCTGTGGCCGACCTGGCGCCGCCGGTCCCCGCTGCGGTGACCAGGCTGGCGCAGGGGCTCTTCGACGAGGAGTCCGGCACGGTGACCGACCCGCTCGCGCCCGACCGCGAGGCAGTCACGGCCGCCCCAGCCGATCGCTCAGGGGTCGCCGGAGCCGCCGCGACGGCGCCCGCTGGTACCGGTTCCGCGTAGGGGCAGTCGTTGTAGCGCCGCCCTCGTACTCGGGAGCCACCTGGGTCGGGCAGCGCAAAGACCAGGAGACTTTCGCCAGGCCGTGCGTACATCGCGTACGGAACCGGCGAGCCAGACATACAGCTCCCGTGCGGCGCCCGCGCCCCGGACGGAGGCCCCGCACTCATCATGCGGGACGTGCCACCGGACCGGATCGAGGCTCGGCGCCCGGGGGCGTGACGGGAGAACCGCCCGCATGCTCGAACCGAAGGACCCCGGTATGGCCGGGGACACCGAAGAGAACGACAGCTCCACCCCCAGCGACACGCTGCCCCCGCGCCGCCGCCGTCGTGCCGCGTCGCGGCCGGCGGGCCCGCCCGTGGGTTCCGCGCGGGTGGAGACCGTCGCCGATGTGACCGCGTCCCTCTCGGACGCCATACCGTCCGCGGAGGACGGGGCCGCCGAGGCAGCCGTGGAGGCGCCCGCGCCGCGTACCCGCCGCCGGGCGACGCGCAAGGCCACCGCGCCCGCCGGTTCGCCGGCCCCTGCCGAGGTCGTCGCAGAGCCCGCCTCCGCCGAGGCGCCCGCGACCTCGCCTGCTCCGGCGAGCACGGCCCAGGCCGTCGCCGCCGACGAAGACATCGAGGAAGGTGCCGTGAGCGAGACCGCCGCGGAAACCGGGCCCGCCGAGGCCGCTGCCGAGGCGCCCGCGCGCCGTACCCGCCGCCGGGCCACCGCCCCCGCGGGCACACCGGAGCAGGGCGAGGCCGTCGCCGGGACCGACGCCGGTGCCGTTGAGGCGTCGGCTGTCGAGGAGAGCGCGGAGGAGGCGCCGCGGGCTCGTGCGCGTCGTCGTGCCACGCGCCGGGTGACCGCTCCGGCCGGTGCGCCGGAGCAGGGCGAGGCCGTCGCCGAGGACACGTCGGTGGCGGGCGAGGGCCTGCCCGAGGACGCCGTCGCGCGCATCACCGCCGACGAGGCCGAACTGGAGGCCGCCGAGAAGGCCGCTTCCCGAGGCCGGGGACGCCGCCGGGCCACGGCCGCGCAGTCCGCCGCGGAGCCCGCGGCGAAGGACCGGCCAGCGAAGGGCGAGAAGCGCGAGGAGAAGGCCGAGCCGGCCGCCCGCGGGCGGCGGTCCGGCAAGCCCGCCGTGCCGGTGTTCCAGGCCCCGGTCTTCACCGAGCCGGTGTTCCAGACCCCGGAGACGGCCGCGGCCGCTGCCGCCGCCGAGGCCGCCGCTTCCGACGAGGACGAGCAGGAGGCCGCCGAGGCCCCGGCCGCCGAGGCCGCCCCGCGTCGTCGCCGACGCCGTCGGGGAGAGTCCCCGCTCGCCGTCGAGACCACGGAGACCGAGCCCGCCGACGAGGCCGAGGTCGAGGCCGAGGAGCCGGCAGCCGAGGACACCGAGGAGTCCGACGACTACGAGGGCCGTCCCTCCCGCCGTCGCCGCCGTGGTGGCCGCCGCCGTCGTCGTGGCGAGTCCGCCGAGTCCGGGGCCGACGAGGAGCCGGAGGCCGAGGACGGCGAGCCCGGGGCCGACGAGGAGCCGGAGGCCGAGGGCGACGAGGACGAGGAGGACGCCTCCACCCCGTCGGCCGCCGGCACCAGCAGCAGCCGTCGTCGCCGTCGCCGCCGCCGTCGCAGCGGTGAGGCCGCCGACACCGAGCCCGGCAGCGACGAGCCGGAGCGCACGGTCGTGAAGATCCGTGAGCCGCGGCCCAAGGCGGAGCCGGCCGACGAGGTGCAGTCGATCAAGGGCTCCACCCGGCTGGAGGCGAAGAAGCAGCGCCGCCGTGAGGGCCGCGAGCAGGGCCGCCGCCGGGTGCCGATCATCACCGAGGCGGAGTTCCTGGCGCGCCGCGAGGCCGTCGAGCGCGTGATGGTGGTCCGGCAGCACGGGGACCGCACCCAGATCGGCGTCCTCGAGGACAACGTGCTCGTCGAGCACTACGTCAACAAGGAGCAGTCGACGTCGTACGTCGGCAACGTCTACCTGGGCAAGGTGCAGAACGTCCTGCCGTCGATGGAGGCCGCCTTCGTCGACATCGGCAAGGGCCGCAACGCGGTCCTGTACGCGGGCGAGGTGAACTTCGAGGCGCTCGGCCTCGCCAACGGCCCGCGCCGTATCGAGACCGCGCTGAAGTCCGGCCAGTCGGTCCTGGTGCAGGTCACCAAGGACCCGATCGGCCACAAGGGCGCCCGGCTCACCAGCCAGGTCTCCCTCCCGGGCCGGTACCTGGTGTACGTGCCCGAGGGCTCGATGACGGGCATCAGCCGCAAGCTCCCCGACACCGAGCGGGCCCGGCTGAAGACCATCCTCAAGAAGATCGTTCCCGAGGACGCCGGCGTCATCGTGCGCACCGCCGCGGAGGGCGCCAGCGAGGACGAGCTGCGCCGTGACGTCGAGCGGCTGCAGGCCCAGTGGGAGGAGATCCGGAAGAAGGCGAAGAGCGGCAACGCCCCGACCCTCCTCTACGGCGAGCCGGACATGACCGTCCGGGTCGTCCGCGACATCTTCAACGAGGACTTCTCCAAGGTCGTCGTCAGCGGCGACGAGGCATGGGAGACCATCCACGGCTATGTGTCGCACGTGGCGCCCGACCTGGCGGACCGGCTGCAGCGCTGGACCAGCGAGACGGACGTGTTCGCGGTGCACCGGATCGACGAGCAGTTGATGAAGGCGCTGGACCGGAAGGTCTGGCTGCCGTCCGGCGGCTCGCTGGTGATCGACAAGACCGAGGCGATGGTCGTGGTCGACGTCAACACCGGCAAGTTCACCGGGCAGGGCGGCAACCTCGAGGAGACCGTCACCAGGAACAACCTGGAGGCGGCCGAGGAGATCGTGCGCCAGCTGCGGCTGCGGGACCTCGGCGGCATCGTCGTCATCGACTTCATCGACATGGTGCTGGAGTCCAACCGGGACCTGGTGCTGCGGCGCCTGCTGGAGTGCCTGGGCCGGGACCGCACCAAGCACCAGGTGGCCGAGGTGACCTCGCTGGGCCTGGTGCAGATGACGCGCAAGCGGGTCGGCCAGGGACTCCTGGAGTCGTTCTCCGAGAGCTGCGTGCACTGCAACGGCCGCGGTGTGATCGTGCACATGGAGCAGCCGCCGGCCGTCGGTGGCGGTGGCGGCAAGCGGAAGAAGCGCGGCCGCGGCGGCGCCGAGCACGTCCACGACCACGAGGTGGTCGTCGAGGCGCCGGGCGCCGAGGCCCCGCCGAGTGAGGTCGAGGAGGCCGAGACCGAGGCCGAGGTCGCGGCGGAGGCAGCGGCGCCGTCGGCCCTGCCCGAGCCCGCCTTCGCCCCGGACGAGGAGCTGTACAGCAGCGCAGCCGAGGCAGAGGCCGCCGCGTCCCGCCGTGGTCGCCGCCGGGTGTCCCGCAAGGCGACGGCCCCGGCAGGCGCGCCGAAGCAGTCCGAGCCGGTCGAGGCCGAGGTGAGGCGGGCCGAGCCGGTCCGGGACGAGGAGACCGCCGCGGCGGCCCCCGCCCCGGCGGGCGAGCCCGAGGCCGTGCCGGCCGAGGTGGAGGAGCCCGCCCCCGCGGGCCGTACCCGCCGCCGGGCCACCCGCAAGGCGACGGCCCCGGCCGGTTCCCCGAAGGGCAGCGGGGCCGCCGAGATCGTGACCGAGGCAGCCGAGGCCCCGGCCCCCGCAGAGGTGCCTGCGGCCGGGGCTCCGGAGGCGCCGGCCGAGGAGGCACCCGTCGCGGCTCCGCCGCGTGCCCGTCGCCGGGTCACCCGCAAGGTCACGGCCCCGGCCGGCTCGCCGTCCGGCGCGGACGACTCCGCGGTCGTGGTGGTGGCCTCCCCGGAGACCGAGGCGGAGGCCGTCCCGGCACCCGCGGAGGAGCCGTCGGAGGTCCCGGCCAAGAAGGCGGCCCGCAAGACCGCCAAGAAGGCCACGGCGAAGAAGGCCGCCACGAAGAAGACGGCGGCCAAGAAGACCACCGCGGCGAAGAAGACGACCGCCAAGAAGGCGACCAAGTCGGCCGCCAAGAAGACCGCCGCCGCGGAGCAGCAGAGCCTGCCGACCGTGACGGCATCGGCGGAAAGCTGAACAATCCATGGCCGGTGGTTGAACGTTCGTGTCCCGCCCCTGCGGACTCAGGGGCGGGACACGCCATTTGTTTCGGAATTGATGCCTGGGCCTGTTAACGGCCCAGAAATTGCCTGGGAAATCCCTGATAATGTGACGGCGGTCGCTGCCGTGCCGAGGACCCACCCGGAGACTACGGTCGGTGACCGGCCCGGTTGAGGGACAGACCGGTCCCAGCATTCCTCGGTAGGGCGTCGGCCATCACGCCGGAGGGGTTCGCGCGGCCCGAAAACGCCCCGCAGACCCCGGACCTCTGCCACAAAGAGCTCTCGCGGTGTTCAAGGAGGACGTCCAATGCCGAGCAGCAACGCGCAGCCCATCCCCGCTGCCCGCCCGGTCATCGGTGAAGAAGAGATCGAAGCAGCCGTACGCGTACTGCGCAGCGGCCGGGTGGTCCAGGGCCCCGAGGTGGCCGCGTTCGAGGAGGGTTTCTCGGAGCTCGTGGGCGGCCGCCACTGCGTCGCCGTCAACTCCGGCACCTCCGCGCTGCACCTCCTTCTGATGGCGCTCGGCATCGGCCCGGGTGACGAGGTGATCGTCCCGTCGTTCTCGTTCGCCGCCTCGGCGAACTCGGTCCGCCTGGTCGGCGCCGACGTCGTCTTCGCCGATATCGACCCGGACACGTACTGCCTCTCCCCGGCCGCGGTCGAGGCCGCGATCACCCCCCGCACCGCCGCGATCATGCCGGTGCACCTGTACGGCCACCCGGCCGCGATGGACCGGATCATGGCCATCGCCGACAAGCACAAGCTGGCCGTCGTCGAGGACGCCTGCCAGGCGCACGCGGCCGCGCTGAACGGCACCCCGGTCGGCGCCTTCGGCTCCGGCGGCACGTTCAGCTTCTACCCGACCAAGAACATGCACAGCCTCGAGGGCGGCATGATCTCCACGGGCGACGCCGAGGTCGCCCGCACCCTGCGCCTGCTGCGCAACCAGGGCATGGAGCAGCGCTACGCGAACGAGATCGTCGGCGCCAACATGCGCATGACCGACGTCTCCGCGGCCATCGGCCGCGTCCAGCTCGCCAAGCTGCCCGGCTGGACCGAGCAGCGCATCGCCAACGCCGCGTACCTCTCCGAGCACATCACCGCCTCGAACGTGGTGACCCCGGTCGTCGCCGAGGGCGCTCGCCACATCTACCACCAGTACACGGTCCGGGTCCGCGGGGACCGCGACGCCGCCATGGCGAAGCTCACCGAGGCCGGCATCGGCAACGCCGTCTACTACCCGACGCCCATCCACCGGCTGAAGCCGTACTGGGAGCCGGACCAGAAGGCCGGCCGTGACTGGGACCTGCCGGAGACCGAGCGGGCGGCCGCGGAGGTCGTCTCGCTGCCCGTCCACCCCTCGCTCACCGAGGGCGACCTCGAGCGCATCGTCACCGCTGTGAACGCGCTGGGAGAGAACCTGTGACTGCCGCTGCACTGCGGGCCGGCCTGATCGGCCTGGGGTCCATGGGACGCCACCACGCCCGTGTACTGGCCGGGCTCGACGGCGTCGACCTCGTCGCCGTCGTCGACCCCATGGGGGACAAGAACGGCTGGGCGCACGGCGCCCCCGTGCTGTCCACCGTCGACGAACTGATCGCGCTCGGCATCGACTACGCCGTCGTGGCCTGCCCGACCGCGCTGCACGAGGAAGTCGGCCTGAAGCTGGCCGGGGCCGGCGTCGGCGCGTTGATCGAGAAGCCGGTCGCGGACACCGTGGAGGGTGCCCGCCGGCTGGTCGAGGCCTTCGAGTCGAGCGGCCTGGTCGCCGGTGTGGGCCACATCGAGCGCTGCAACCCGGCGCTGCGCAGCCTGCGGTCCCGTCTGGAGGCCGGCGAGCTCGGTGACGTCTTCCAGGTCGTCACCCGCCGCCAGGGGCCCTTCCCGCACCGCATCGCGGACGTCGGCGTGGTCAAGGACCTCGCCACCCACGACATCGACCTGACGGCCTGGGTCACCGGCCAGCAGTACACGTCGATCGCGGCGCACACCGTCTCCAAGTCGGGCCGCCCGCACGAGGACATGGTCTCGGCCGTCGGCAAGCTCTCCGACGGCACGATGGTCAGCCACCTCGTCAACTGGCTCAGCCCGCTCAAGGAGCGCTTCACCTCGGTCACCGGCGAGCGCGGCTGCTTCATCGCCGACACCCTCACCGCGGACCTGACGTTCTACTCGAACGCCGCCGTGGCCACCGAGTGGGAGGCCCTGCAGGCCTTCCGAGGTGTCTCCGAGGGCGACATGATCCGCTACGCGATCCCGAAGCGCGAGCCGCTCCTCGTCGAGCACGAGCTCTTCCGGGACGCGGTGCTCGGCAAGTCCCAGGACATCTGCACGCTGCGCCAGGGCCTGCGTACCGTAGAGGTGGCCGCCGCCGTCATCGACTCCGCGAAGAGCGGTGCCACCGTGCAGCTGAACCCGGAGGGCGTGGCCAGTTGACCACCCCTGATGTCACCGTCGTCGTGGCCGTCTACAACACGATGCCGTACCTCACCGAGTGCCTCGAGTCGCTGGTGAACCAGAGCATCGGAGTGGACCGGCTGGAGGTCGTGGCCGTCGACGACGGCTCGACCGACGACAGCGGCCGGGAGCTCGACCGTTTCGCGGAGCGGTACCCCGGCACCGTGAAGGTGATCCACCAGGCCAACTCCGGCGGCCCGGCCGCACCCAGCAACCGTGCCCTCGATGTTGCCACCGGCCGTTACGTGTACTTCATCGGCTCCGACGACCACCTCGGCAGGGACGCGCTGAGGCGCATGGTGGCCTGTGCCGACGAACACGGTTCCGACGTCGTCGTCGGCAAGATGGTCGGCACCAACGGCCGCTACGTCCACCAGGCGCTCTACAGGAAGAGCGATCCGGACGTCAGCCTGTACGACTCGGCGCTGCCGTTCACACTGGCCAACACCAAACTGTTCAGGCGCGATCTGGTCGAGCAGCACAAGCTGCGCTTCCCCGAGGACCTGCCGGTCGGCAGCGACCAGCCGTTCACGATCGAGGCGTGCGTCCGGGCGCGGAAGATCTCCGTCCTCGCCGACTACACGTACTACTACGCGGTCAAGCGCGGGGACGCCAGCAACATCACGTACCGCGCGAACCATCTGGCGAGGCTGCGCTGCACCGCCGAGATCATGAAGTTCACAGCCGGGCTCATCGAGGCCGGCCCCCGGCGTGACGCGGTGTTCAAGCGCCACTTCACCTGGGAGCTCGCGAAGCTGGTCCAGGACGACTTCCCCACCCTCGACCGGGAGACGCAGATCCAGATCTGCGCCGGTATCGCCGCCCTCGCAGACGACTACTTCACCGAGCCGCTCCGCGACTCGATGGACGTCAAGCGGCGGGTGCGGATCGCGCTGGCCCAGCGCGGGGCCGTCACCGAACTGATCCGTGCCATCGAGGAGGAGGCCGCCCAGGGAGCGCCTCCGCTGCTGCTGGAGGACGGCCGGGCGTTTCTGCGCTACCCCGGGTTCCGCGACCCGGCCCTGGGCCTGCCCGACCGGCTGTACGAGGTCATCGGCGAGTCCGTGCCCAGGCAGCTCGCCGCCGGCACCGGGCTGGTCTCGGCGTGGTGGGAGCAGGAGGGCCAGGAGCTGGCCGTGGCCCTCTCGGTCCGCGTCCCCGTCACGGGCGAGACGGACCACGCCGTCGTCCGCCTCGCCGACAAGGCGATGCCGAAGAGCGCCGACAAGCCGGGTGCCCGCAGGCTGCCCGTGGGCACCGAACTCCCCGCACCCGTAGGGGGCCTGAGCCGTTCCACCACCGACGACGGCACGGGGACGGTGCTCACCGCCCGCATCCCGATCAGGCCCGTCAGGGCCAAGCTCGGCGTCCGCGCCTATCTGGACGTGGCAGGCTCGACGTACGAGGTGCCGGTGAGAACCCTGGACCGGCCCCTGCCCCTGGCACGGCGCTGGCGCGAGAAGGTCCCGTACCGTGTCTCCGCGAACGCCAACGCCAAGGGACGGCTCGTCATCACCACGGCTCCGCTGTGGGAGTCCTCGTCGTCCGGCGAGCGCAGCCGGCTGCGTCACCTGATGTCCCGTGTGAAGAGGAAACTGACCCGATGAATATCTGTGTAGTCGCGCTCGGCAAGATCGGGCTTCCGCTCGCCGTGCAGTTCGCCGCCAAGGGCCACAAGGTCATCGGCGCCGACGTCAACGAGAAGGTCGTCGAGCTGGTCAACGCCGGCACCGAGCCCTTCCCCGGCGAGCACGACCTGGACGTCAAGCTGAAGCAGGCCGTCGACGCCGGGCTGCTGTCCGCCACCACCGACACCGCCGCGGCCGTCGCGCAGTCCGAGGCCGTCGTGGTCGTCGTCCCGCTGTTCGTGGACGCCGAGGGCACCCCGGACTTCGGCTGGATGGACTCCGCCACCCAGGCCATCTCCAAGGGGCTCAAGCCCGGCACCCTGGTCTCGTACGAGACGACCCTGCCGGTCGGCACCACCCGCACCCGCTGGGCACCGATGCTGGAGCAGGGCTCCGGCCTCACCGCGGGCAAGGACTTCCACCTGGTGTTCTCCCCGGAGCGCGTGCTCACCGGCCGGGTCTTCGCCGACCTGCGCCGCTACCCCAAGCTCGTCGGCGGCATCGACGAGGCCTCCACCGCGCGCGGTGTGGAGTTCTACGAGCAGGTCCTGGACTTCGACGAGCGCGGCGACCTCCCGCAGCCGAACGGTGTGTGGGACCTGGGCACCGCCGAGGCCTCCGAGCTCGCGAAGCTCGCCGAGACCACCTACCGCGACGTCAACATCGGTCTGGCCAACCAGTTCGCCCGGTTCGCCGACAAGAACGGCATCGACGTCAAGAAGGTCATCGAGGCCTGCAACTCGCAGCCCTACAGCCACATCCACCAGCCGGGCATCGCCGTCGGCGGCCACTGCATCCCGATCTACCCGCGGATGTACCTCTGGAACGACCCGGAGGCGACCGTCGTGCGCTCGGCCCGCGAGGCCAACGCCGCCATGCCGGAGTACGCCGTCGACCTGCTGGCCGCCGCCTACGGCGACCTGAAGGACGTCAACGTGCTCGTGCTCGGCGCCGCCTACCGCGGTGGCGTCAAGGAGACCGCCTTCTCCGGCGTCTTCGGCACCGTCGAGGCCCTCAAGGCCCGCGGCGCGGTGCCGTTCGTCTCCGACCCGATGTACACCGCGGAGGAGCTGGCCGAGCACGGCCTCACCCCGCACCGGGGCGAGAAGGTCACCGCCGCGGTCCTCCAGGCGGACCACGCCGAGTACCGTGAGCTGGCCGCCTCCGACCTGCCGGACGTCACCGTCCTGGTCGACGGCCGCCGCACCACCGACCCGAGCCGCTGGGAGGGCGTCCGCCGCGTCGTCATCGGCGGCTGACGGACGGCCCGCTCCGTACGCGACGACCCGGCCCTGCCCCGCGCACGCGTGGGGCAGGGCCCGCTTGCAGGAAGGTTCCCATGACCTGGTTGATCACCGGCGGCGCCGGCTTCATCGGATCGCACGTGGTGAAGGCGATGGCGGAGGGCGGCGAACACGTCGTCGTCCTCGACGACCTGAGCACGGGACGTGCCGAGCGGCTGCCCGCCGGGGTACCGCTGGAGATCGGCACCGTCCTCGACCGCGACGCCGTCGACCGCGTCCTGCGCGACCACGCCGTCACCGGCGTCGTGCACATCGCGGGCAAGAAGCAGGTGGCCGAGTCGGTCGCGAAGCCGCTCCACTACTACCGGGAGAACGTGGAGGGCCTGCGGGTCCTCCTCGACGCGGCGGTCGCCGCCGGGGTGAGCCGGTTCCTGTTCTCGTCCTCCGCGGCCGTGTACGGCATGCCGGACGTCGACCTCGTCACCGAGGAGACGCCGTGCGCGCCCATCAACCCGTACGGCGAGACCAAGCTCGCCGGTGAGTGGCTGGTCACGGCCGTCGGCAGGGTTCACCCCGTCGCCACCGCCTCGCTGCGCTACTTCAACGTCGCCGGCGCGGCCACGCCCGAACTCGGCGACGAGGGTGTCTTCAACCTCGTGCCGATGGTGTTCGAGCGGCTCACGTCCGGCGAGGCGCCGCGGATCTTCGGTGACGACTACCCCACGCCGGACGGCACCTGCATCCGCGACTACATCCACGTCGAGGACATCGCCTCCGCACATGTCGCGGCGGCACGCAGGATCGCCGCCGACCCGGACGCCCGGCTGATCCTCAACATCGGCCGCGGCGAGGGCGTCTCGGTCGCCGACATGGTGGGCATCATCCAGGACGTCACCGGTCACAAGGACGTCAAGCCCGAGATCACGGACCGTCGGCCGGGCGACCCCGCCCGGGTCGTCGCCTCGGCCGACCGCATCCGCGAGGAACTGGGCTGGAGCGCACGCCACGAGGTGCGGGAGATGGTCGAGTCGGCGTGGGCGGGCTGGCAGCTTCGCCACCCGTAGGCGTCCGCCGGGCGGCGGACGGGCAGCTGTACCGAAGGCATGGGCCGGCGTGGCGCACGAGGGCGACGAAGGCAAGGGCCCCGGGACGAGGTCCCGGGGCCCTTGCTCGTACCGCTCTCTACCGCTCGTCGAGGAACAGCTTCTCGAAGTGCTTCCGCACCACGGGCCAGTCCCACACGGACAGCGCGTGCTCGGCCGCGAGCTTGCCGGCGTTCCGCCACGCCTCCTCGGTGGCCGTGGCCTCCAGGATCCGCTTCGCGGCCTCCTCGGGGGAGCCGACGACCCAGCCCTCGGGGTAGAGGGTCCTGGCGCTGTTCGCCTTGCCCGCGTAGAACGGCCAGTCGCGGACGACCGGGAGGGCGGCGCTCGCCGCGCCCTCCATCAGGCCCACGTGGCAGCCCTCGCGGACCGAGGAACTGATGATGGTGCCGATCTCCTGGAGCTTCGACGGAACGTCGTCCGTCGGGCCCAGTCGGACCACGGCGCCGGACTCCTCCAGAGGAGCCAGCTCCTTCTCGAACTCGCGGCGGTACTCGCGCGTCGCGCGGCTCGACTTCGGGTCCATGTCCCCGCCGACCAGGATCAGCCGGTAGCGCTCGTCGTGGCGGCGCACCCGTTCCAGGACGTCCACGGCCCACTTGGGGTCCTTGGCGACCTGGCTTATCCCGATCAGACCCAGGTTGAACCGGGCGTCGGCGGGCTTCGGCCGCGCGAAGCCGGACAGGTCCATCGCGTTGTCGACGATGTGGAAGCGAGGAGCCCCGTCGCCGCGCAGCTGCGGGACCAGCGACACGGCCAGGTCCTTCACGTGCGGGGCGACGAAGACGAGATCGTCGATCCGCGAGAAGTCCGTCATGTGCGGCCAGCGTGTGAACGCCTCGTAGCTGTGCAGCCGGACCACGATCCGGGTGTCGCCCGGATCGATGGTGGTGAGCATCCCCGCGGGGCCCACCGACCAGTCCAGGAAGACCGTGTCGGCCCAGTCGAGGTACGGGCGGAACAGCCGCTCCACCTCTTCCTGGTAGTCGCTGGTGCCGCCGGACAGCCGGTCCTCCAGCATCCGCCGGCCCGCCCAGGCGATCCGCTTCAGGTGCTTCGACGCGGCCAGGTCCAGGAACCGCAGCTCGACGCCGGGGTGGTCGCCGAAGTGGTCCAGGATGTGGTGCAGGAAGTTGTCGTTGGCGCTGGTGGTGACCAGCAGCCGCAGCGGACGGTCCGCCGGCGCCTTCCTGTACGGCGTCCTCCGGCCCTGCGGGCGGCTCAGCGCCTGCATCGCCTTGGAGCGGTACAGCGGGGCGACGAAGCCCTCCGCGTCCTTCGCCAGCGGCGAGGACAGCTGGTCGATGTGCAGCACCCGGTGGAAGTCCAGGAACAGCGCGCGGTCCAGCGCCGTGGCCGCCTTCTCCGTACGGCCGGCGGTGAACTCCCGGTCCGCGAAGGCGAGCTGAGCCGCCACCGCCTTGTCGAGATGCCGCGGGCTGAGGCCCTTGGTGATCTCCTTCATCACGCCCTCGTCGAGGAGCTGCGCCTTGAGCCCGAGGTCCGGGATCCTCGACGCGGCGTCGGCGAGCGCTATGGCGGCGCCGCTCGTGCGGCCCGCCCACTGCATGCCCTCGGCGACGTAGCGGGAGGTCGCGGCGCGCACCCTGGTCGGCACACCGGGGGCGGTGACGGCGGTGCGCCACAGCCGGGCACCGACCGTGGAGCGCATCACCGGACGCGCGGTCGCGGTGCGCATCACCGCCGCCGGCAGCCCGTCCACGGAGCGGCGGACATCGCGGGCCACGGCGTCCAGCGGCGGGATGACGGAACGGCGCTGCACGCTGCCGCCCTGGGACGTCAGGCCCTCGACGGCCTTCAGACCCGGTGCGAGACCGAACATCGCGGCGGCGCTGCGGTTGTACTGGGCCAGCCGCCACACGGTGTACACGGCGCCCGGGTCGAGAGCGACCATGACGTCGGCCTTGCGGGCGCGCTCGCGCAGCCACGAGTCGCGCTTGGACTGCATCCACACCCGCATGCCCAGCGGGGACGTACGCGCCTTGCGCCGCAGAGCCTGGCTGCGGTGCGCGACGCTGCGCGGCAGCTGGTGCAGCCCGGTCAGCTCCAGCGCGGCGACCTCCTCGGCGCTGGACTCCAGGTGGAACGTGGCCGCGAGATGCACCCGCGCGCCCAGGGCGTTGAACTTGCGCACCGAGTCGGCGAGCACGCCGAACTGCGGCTTGGCAGCGGCGACGAACAGGACTTCGGTCACGGGGTGGGTCCTCCGGCGACGGTCGACTTCTCGGCGAGGGGCGCCACGTCCCCGGTGCCCGGCGCCGCCGCCGGGCCACCGCCGGGCCCGACGTCCCGCGCTCCCGGTGCGGCGTACTTCGCCGTGAACTCCTCGACGAGGTTCTTCACGGCCACGGTCATCAGCGCCTCACGGGTGAACTGGTCCGCGTGGGCCATGGCCTCGGCGTGCACCTCATCGCTGGTCTCCACCGCCATGTGGGCGGCCCGGACGAACGACTCGGTCAGGCCCTCCTCGTCGATGCCGACGGCACCCGTCCACAGCGGGTGCCCGCTGAGCACGTTCGACGCGTCGTGCTCGACGACGTGCGCCGACACGATCGGCAGACCGGTGGCCATGTACTCGTACACCTTGCCGGAGGTGACGTAGCGGCCGCCGATCAGGATCAGCACCATGGCGTCCCAGCCGGAGTAGATCGACGCGACCTCGGCCTTGGCCGCGGGGCCGCCGAAGTGGACGCCGTCGGCCTCGGCCTGCTTGAGGATCTCCGTGTGCCGGTTGGCCTCCCGGCCGGCACCGTTGCCGATGTGGCCGCGCACCTCGAAGCGCGCGTTGGCCAGCAGCGGCTCCTTCTCCCGCGCCGCCTTCCAGGCGTTCAGCACCGTCTCCAGGTGCTGCGGGGTGAAGTTGACCGTGCCGAGGTAGCCGAAGACCAGCCCGGACTCGGGGTCCGGGGCGTGGGCGCGGCCCGGGGAGCTGTCGGCGTCGTAGCCGTTGCGCACGACGTGGACGCGGTCGGCGAAGTCCGGGTAGCGCTTGCGGTAGTGGTCGGCGATGGGGTCGTTGACCACCCACAGGGAGAGGGCCTCGTCGAGGATCTTCCGCTCCCAGCGGCCCTCCTCGGAGTCGGGACCGAAGGCCTCGACGCCCTCGATGACGTCGATGGACCAGCCGTCGCGGAAGTCCACCGCGTACGGGACCCGCTTCTCCTCCCACAGCTTCCAGGCCGCGGCGAGGTTCACGTACGGCACGCAGCTGGCGAGCAGCAGATCGGCCGGGTGCTCCTCGTGGATTCGCAGGACCGCCTGCTCCAGGTCGGTGCGCCACTCCCCGAAGTTGGGCTCCGGGAACGGCTTCGTCTGGCGGCGGCGCAGCTGGGCGACCCAGCCGTTGGGGTTGAGCGCGCGGGCCTCGTCGTAGAGGCGGATGTCCGTCTCGAGATCCTCGCGCGCCAGCGGCAGCTCGACGATCCTGACCTTGGGGTCGACCTGGTCCAGCAGGGTGAGGTCGACGCCGGAGTCCCGCTCCCAGGACTCCTGGGCGACGTTGACGACGGTCACGTCCCAGCCCACGTTGATGAACTGGTTCGCGGTCTCGCGCATGCGGTAGGCCGAGCTCTTGGCGGCCGGCGGGAACCCGATGGCGAGGTAGATCACATGAGGCCGCTTGCCTTCGGCGGGCAGCCCGGACCCGGGAGACGCTGACATAGTCGGTGACGCTAGCACGGTGACATGTACGGATTCGGGCCACCAGGTCGCCGCGTCGCCCGTCGCGGGCGCGCGGCGCGGGGCCACTGCTCCGTCACGCGTGCCGGCTGCCCCCCTTCCACTCTTCCATGATCCGGACGACGTTCTGGGCGGCCCGGCCGTCGCCGTACGGGGTGCCGGGGTCGGCGGTCGGCACGGCGCGGGTCACCGTCGCGGCCCACTCCTCGGGGGAGAGGGTGTGCGGGTCGGGAACAAGGACGTTCCAACCGGTCTCGACGGTTTCCACCCACTCGGTCTCGGGGCGGACCGTGGTGCAGATGCGCTCCAGCAGGAACGCCTCCTTCTGGAGGCCGCCGGAGTCCGTGACCACGCCGGTGGAGGCGAGCACGGCGGCGACCAGCCCCGCGTACGGCAGCGGCCGGCCGACGTGCACGCTGCCCTGGGCCAGGTTGATGCCGTGCGCCTCGGCGCGGGCGACCAGACGAGGGTGGGCGAGCAGCGCCACGGGGACCGGCAGCTTCGCCATCGACTCCAGGATGGCGGAGAGTCGCTCGGGGTCGTCCGTGTTGTCCGGGCGGTGCAGGGTCGCCAGCAGGAACGGCTGCGACGGGTCGATGCCCTCGGGAAGCGCCGGAGCGGGGTGCTCACCGGCCCGCACGGCGTCCCGGATCCGCAGGCAGATGTCGACCATGACGTCGCCGGCGAGCCGGGCCCGGTCGGCGAGGCCCTCGTCCGCGAGGTGGCGCATGGCCTCCTCGGTCGGGGCCAGCAGCAGGTCGGCGCAGTGGTCGGTGAGGACGCGGTTGTGCTCCTCCGGCATCCGCCGGTTGAAGGAGCGCAGGCCCGCCTCGAGGTGCGCCACCGGGAGGTGCATCTTCACGGCCGAGAGCGCGCCGGCGATCGTGCTGTTGGTGTCGCCGTACACGAGCACCCAGTCCGGCTTCTCGCGCTCCAGGACCGGGTCCAGGGCGGAGAGCACGGAGCCCGTCTGCACACCGTGGCTACCGGAGCCCACGCCGAGGTGCACGTTGGGGTCCGGGATGCCCAGGCCGTCGAAGAAGACGTCGGAGAGGTCGGCGTCGTAGTGCTGTCCGGTGTGCACGATGAAGTGCTCGTGCTCGGTCTCCGCGAACGCCGCCGCGATGGGGGCGAGCTTCACCAATTGAGGACGGGCTCCGACGATGCTGATGACTTTCACTGAGCACTCTTCTTCTTGGTCAGGGCGTGGGCAGGCGTGTCACGGTCTCACACTGCTCGTAATGGTAGGCAATCAGCGCACTGACCAGGCCCAGGGCCGTGGGGCCGCACCGGGTGGAGGTCGTGTGCATGCAAAGGTCAGAACGGCCCCGGCGATCATCGATGCGACCGCATAACGATTTCGTGAACCGTGTGCGTAATTCCGGCGAAAACGGGTCGCCCGGGACCGTCCGCTCGGGCAGCGGTCCCGGGCGGACTGGCGGAGCGGTGCTCAGCGTCCGTCGGTGACGACGTCCCCGGCGTACACCCAGTAGCCCTTGAGGGCCCCGGCGGAGATCCGGCACATCGGCCGGCCGTTCACGATCGACCGCCGGTCGAAGGGCGCCCCGGACGGTTTGTCGAACGTCACGGTGCGGGTGGCGGTGACGCCGCGGTCCCGGCCGTAGCGGTGGCACGTCACCCGGCCGCCCGCGCGGAAGGACAGCGTCCGGCCTGGCCGGTACTCGGCTGGGAGGTACTCCCCGAGCAGGTAGCACCTGGGGTGGGACTCGCCGGCCCACCAGCCTGCGTAGGGCCCCGAGTCGATCCGGTAGGCCACGCCGCGGCCCTTGATCCGGCGGCGGCGGTTCGCGGTGGCCCGCGTGGTGCGGGGCAGGCTGACGGTCCTGCGCGCGAGTTCGGCGTCCCCCTTCGACGCGACGAAGTCACCGTCCGTGTCCGTGTCGTAGCGGTACAGCGTGTGCGGGCCGGCCGCCAGGACGACTGGTGAGCCGTCCGGCAGGAAGCCCGAGGGATGGTCGTCCGTGAGCAGATCGCTCATGTGGGCGAAGCGCGGACTGCCGGTCTGCCAGTGCAGCTGCCGGTACAGATTGATGTGGTGCTGGTGGTACGAGGGCGTCGGGATCCGGTGGGTGAGGCAGTAGTACGAGGCCCAGCGCCGGTTTCGCAGCGTGGGGAAGTAGTGGTCGACCGTGGTGCACGCCCCGTCGTAAAGCCGGGCGGCCAGCGGGTTCCCCGTCATCCGGGCGTAGTCCCACAGTCCGAACATGGCGAAGATCATGCCGTTGTACGTGCGGTCGGAGTCGCCGGGCGCGTCGACCGGGTACTCCTGGATCCACAGATAGCCCGCGTCGTCCCTGTTCACCACCCACGGGGCGCCGTCGTCCCCGCGCAGCAGCGACGCGAACGCCCCGTCGGCGGCCGTCCGGTACAGCGCGCGCTCCTCCGGCGTGACTCCGTCGAGCAGGGACAGCTGCACGAACAGGCTGATCGCCTCGCCCTGCGCCATCCCCGAGTACCAGGGCGCCCGGTAGGAGATGCCACTGTGGGTGCCGTGCGTGAAGTCGAACGGGTACGGGAAGTACCACGCCCCCCTGGCCTCGACCCGGGTGTCGATCAGGCGCTTCGCCTGGGCCTTGGCGCGCCTGAGGTACAGAGCACGACGGGCGGGGTCCTCGGCGGTGCGGTACGCGGCGGCACAGCCGAGGCCGAACTGGATCTGGGTGACGGGCTGGTTGTGTCCCGGGGCCGACCTGTGCGGGCGGTACATGATGACCCCGTCGCGGTCGAGATAGGTGTGCGTGGTGTCCGGCGTGACGCCGGACCAGGGCGTCGGCCGGTCGCGCCAGGGCCGCATTCGCTCCGGCAGGTCCACCGCGGTGTAGCCGATGCCGTGGAAGGTGAACGGGAGGGACTCGGGGATCGCGGCGCGTACGGCAGCCGGGGCGGGTGTGCCGTCCGCCCGGGGGACGCGGACGGAGGGCGCGGGCGGAGTCACCTTTCCTCCCGAGAGCTGGTCGGGCAGGGGCGGGAGCGGCGGGAGCGTCGCCTTGGGGAGGGGCCGGGCCGGGGCGGCCTGCGCCGCGTCCTCACCGGCGCCGGCTCCGGTGAGGACGGCGCCGAGCACGGTGCCGCCGGCGAGCCGGATGAACCGCCTGCGGTCCAGTGTGGACCCTTTCGGTGCGGAAGGGTCCCGTCGGGTGCTGCCGCTCTCGGCCATGCCTGTAGCCCCCAGGGGAAGATCGGCGATGGCTGCGGATCCTATGGGGGCATTCCGGGCGGAGGTCGTGACAGACACGCGAAAGCCGGGAGGCCGACTCGATCGGATGGCCGAGCCTGTCTCCCGGCCGTCAAGCGGCCGGCGAGCGGTGCGTCGCGCTGCCCCGGTCCGCGAGGGGTGTCCGCAGGGGCGGAGAGGTCCCGGACGGGTTCCTGGTCAGCGCTCGGTGAGCACGCCGTCCTTCTCCTCGTACAGGGCGCCGGTCTGCGGGCACTCCCACACCCCCGGCTCGCCCTCGCGCTCGGTCAGCCGCACACCGGCCCGGCCGACCCAGCCGATCCGCCGCGCCGGCACCCCGACGACCAGGGCGAAGTCCGGCACGTCCTTCGTCACCACGGCGCCGGCGGCGACCATCGACCAGCGGCCGATGCGGACGGGAGCGACACACACCGAGCGCGCGCCGATCGAGGCACCGTCGGCGATCTCCACACCGACGGCCTCCCAGTCGCCGCCGCGCTTCTGCTTGCCTTCGGGGTCGACGGAACGCGGGTTGTGGTCGTTGGTGAGCACCACGGCGGGACCGATGAAGACGCCGTCACCGAGCTCGGCCGGCTCGTACACCAGCGCGTAGTTCTGCAGCTTGCAGTTGTCGCCCATGCGCACGCCGCTGCCGACGTAGGCACCCCGGCCGATCACACAGCCCTCGCCGAGGCGGGCGCCCTCCCGGATCTGCGCGAGATCCCACACGCTGCTGCCGGCGCCGATCTCGGCGGTCTCGTCGACCTGGGCGCTGGGCTGGACCCTGTAGTTCACTTCTCTGCCTTCCGGTGTCTGGCTTCCGGCCGAGCATACGGGCCGCCCGCCCCGGGAGTGCGGCCGCGGCGGGCGGCCCGTCGCGGCCGTTCACGCGCCCCGCGACGGCGGGTGGAGGAGTCCTCAGGAGCGGTGTCAGGCCCCGTCGGCGATCACCTGGTTCGCGGGCGCCCGGTAGCCGGCGAGTTTGCTCAGCCGCCGCCGCGCTCCCTTGCCGCCGCCACGATCCGGACCCCGAAGGCCAGGGCCGGCAGGGCGAAAGGGGCGGACCGCAGCGGGCCGGCGCCGGGGACCACCAGGCCCAGGCCGCGGCCGGGGCGTAGACACGGCAGCCACCACGCCTTCAGACCGAGCGGCGGACCGGCGCCCGGGGACCGGACCAGCAGGCGTTCCGGGTCGTTCGCCTCCCCGCGGTCGCGGCGGACACGGCGTCGCGCCGCGACGCGGGCCGTGCGTCGAGGAGCACCGCCTCGTCGGGCGGCAGGTCGGCGCCGACGGCGGGTCGTACCGGAGCAGCCGGGACAGGGTGAGGAAGGAGCGCAGGAGCACGAGCGCGCATTCGACAACCACACCGGCCCGGGCGGCCGGGGGCTGCCGGTCCGGGAACCGGAGGCCGGCATGCGGGAGGCGGCGTCGCGGGGGAGCGCCGAGGCGGTGTCCGGGACGGCGCGGGAAGTCGACGCGAAGTCGGCCGGTGCACGGCTCATGAGGCAGCCCGTCGCGCAGCCCCCGCACAGAGCCCGCCGTGCGGTCCGTGGCGGCGCGCGTGGCCGGTTCCCCGGGGTCCGTGGCGCTCCGGGGCTGGTTTGACCCCCTGCGGCCCTGCCCGTAACCTTGACCGTCGGCGTGTTTCCATACGCCAGCTTCTGAGCACCTCCCTCCGGGTCCGTGATCCGGAGAGGCCGTCCATTCCTCGCGGACTGTCCGGGCCCCGGCCCGTGCGGGCGGCTGGCATCAGGGGTTCCCGTTTACGAGCGAGAGAGAGATCCGCGTGTACGCCATCGTGCGCAGCGGTGGTCGCCAGCACAAGGTTGCTGTCGGCGACATCGTTGAGGTTGACAAGATTTCCACTGCCAAGGTCGGCGACACGGTCGAGCTCTCGACCCTGCTCGTTGTCGACGGCGACGCCGTGACCAGCGACCCGTGGGTGCTGGCCGGGATCAAGGTCCAGGCCGAGGTCGTGGACCACCACAAGGGCGCCAAGATCGACATCCTGCGCTACAAGAACAAGACCGGCTACCGCCGTCGTCAGGGCCACCGTCAGCAGTACACGGCGATCAAGGTCACGGCGATCCCCACGGCTGCGAAGTAAGGGACTGAGGAGAGATGGCACACAAGAAGGGCGCATCGTCCACCCGGAACGGTCGCGACTCCAACGCTCAGCGGCTCGGCGTGAAGCGCTTCGGCGGTCAGGTCGTCAACGCCGGTGAGATCCTGGTCCGTCAGCGCGGCACGCACTTCCACCCGGGCGCGGGCGTCGGCCGCGGCGGCGACGACACGCTGTTCGCGCTGCAGGCCGGTGCCGTGGAGTTCGGCACCTTCCGCGGCCGCAAGGTCGTGAACATCGTTCCGGTCGCCTGACCGGAGTTCTTGCGAGGGCGGACCACTTCCCCGGGCGGGAAGCGGGTCCGCCCTTCGCTTGTTGACAGACAGACATACCCGCACGGATCGCCGTGCTCCGCACTTCGCCACTTTCGTACTGGAGGCACAGGACCATGACCACCTTCGTGGACCGCGTCGAGCTGCACATCGCCGCGGGTAACGGAGGCCACGGCTGCGCCTCCGTACACCGTGAGAAGTTCAAGCCTCTCGGCGGGCCCGACGGCGGCAACGGCGGGCGCGGCGGTGACGTCGTCCTGACCGTCGACCAGTCCGTCACGACGCTGCTCGAGTACCACCACTCGCCGCACCGCAAGGCGACCAACGGCAAGCCCGGCGAAGGCGGCAACCGCTCCGGCAAGGACGGCCAGGACCTCGTGCTGACCGTGCCCGACGGCACCGTCGTCCTCGACAAGCGGGGCAATGTGCTGGCCGACCTGATCGGGCACGGCACGACGTACGTGGCCGCCGAGGGCGGCCGCGGCGGTCTCGGCAACGCGGCGCTCGCCTCGGCCCGCCGCAAGGCGCCCGGCTTCGCCCTGCTCGGCGAGCCCGGCCGGTCCGGCGACATCGTCCTGGAGCTCAAGACGGTCGCGGACGTGGCGCTCGTCGGCTACCCGAGTGCCGGAAAGTCCTCGCTGATCTCGGTGCTGTCCGCTGCCAAGCCGAAGATCGCGGACTACCCCTTCACCACGCTCGTGCCGAACCTCGGCGTCGTCACCGCCGGCTCGACCGTCTACACCATCGCGGACGTGCCGGGCCTGATTCCCGGCGCCAGCCAGGGCCGCGGCCTGGGCCTGGAGTTCCTGCGCCATGTCGAGCGCTGCTCGGTGCTGGTGCACGTGCTGGACACGGCGACACTGGAGTCCGACCGCGACCCGGTCTCCGACCTCGACGTCATCGAGGAGGAGCTGCGGCACTACGGCGGTCTGGACGACCGTCCGCGGGTCGTCGTGCTGAACAAGGTCGACATCCCCGACGGCAAGGACCTCGCGGAGATGATCCGGCCGGACCTCGAGGAGCGCGGCTACCGGGTTCTCGAGGTGTCCGCGGTCGCCCGCACCGGGCTCAAGGAGCTGTCCTTCGCCCTGGCCGACATCGTCGCGAAGGCGCGCGCGGCCAGGCCGAAGGAGGAGGCGACCCGCATCGTCATCCGCCCGAAGGCGGTCGACGACACCGGCTTCACCGTCACGCAGGAGGAGGACGGTCTCTTCCGCGTGCGTGGTGACAAGCCCGAACGCTGGGTCCGCCAGACCGATTTCAACAACGACGAGGCCGTGGGTTACCTCGCGGACCGGCTGAGCCGTCTCGGCGTCGAGGAACAGCTGATGAAGGCCGGTGCCCGTGCCGGTGACGGCGTGGCCATCGGCCCCGAGGACGACGCCGTCGTCTTCGACTGGGAACCCACGATGATGGCGGGCGCGGAAATGCTCGGGCGCCGCGGCGAGGACCACCGCTTCGAGGCCCCGCGCCCCGCGGCGCAGCGCCGCAAGGACCGCCAGGCGGAGCGCGACGAGGCCACACGCGAGTACGACGACTTCGAGCCGTTCTGATCCGGGCCGTTCTGATCCGGGCCGTGTCCGAGCGGTTCCGGGCGCCGTTCCGTCCCGAGGCGTACTGATCTGGGCCGTTGCGATTCGACGCGTGGCGTCTGCCGGGGCCGGGGGCAGCAGCCCCCGGCCCCGGGCCGCTTTCCGGCCCCGGGACGATCAGTCGGCGCGGCCCGGCCACCGCGGTCCTCTCCGACGCGTACGGGCGGGTCACGGCGCATCCGGAGCCGGGCTCGAAGCCCACCCGACCGTCCCCCTCAGGCCCGCGTCCGTGTCCTCTGGCGTTCCGTGGCGCCCTGCTGACATGCCCGGTGGCAGGGGAGATGTCCCCTCCGTTCGGATCCGTGCGGTGGCACAACCTCCTACCCGATATCACCGTCTTGTTCGCGGGGGTGGGGCAGCAAGTTGCCCCGGCACGGTCGAACGGAGCGTTGATGAAGGTCTCCTTCCTCATCCACACCATCTACGGCATCGGCGGCACCATCCGCACCACGCTCAATCTCGCGGAGGAACTCGCCGGACGCCACGAGGTGGAGATCGTCTCCGTCTTCCGGCACCGGGACGAGCCGCTCTTCGCGATCGACCCGCGGATCACCGTCGTCCCACTGGTGGACACCCGCCCCTCGTCCCCCGGCAACGAGACAAAGCACCCTCTCGCGGTGCAGCCCGCCGAGCGCATTCCCGCCCACGAGGCGCGGTCCAAGGAGTACAGCAGACTCACCGACCAGCGTGTGCGCGAGCACTACGCCGACTCCGACGCGGACGTGGTCATCGGCACCCGCCCCGGACTCGTCGCCTACGTCGCCCAGTTCGCGCCCGCACGCGCCGTGCTCATCGGGCAGGAGCACATGACGCACAATCACCACAAGCCCGAGCTGCGTGCCGAGATGCGCCCGCACCTCGTCGCACTCGACGCGTTCGTCACCGTCTCCGAGGGTGACGCCGCCGTGTGGCGCGAGCGGATGCCGCTGCCGGACACCCGGGTGCTGGCCATACCGAACAGCGTTCCCGAGCCCATGGTGCCCGTCTCCGACCTCGGTGGGACGACCGTCGTCGCGGCCGGCCGGCTCGCCGCAGAGAAACAGTACGACGTCCTGATCGAGGCCTTCGCCGAGGTCGTGGCCGTGCGTCCGGAGTGGACCCTGCGCATCTGCGGCTGGGGCAAGCAGAAGGAACGTCTCCGCAGGCGCATCGACGAGCTCGGCCTCTACAACAGCGTCCATCTGATGGGGCCTCGCTCGCCCATCGAGCCCGAGTGGGTGAAGGGCACGATCGCCGTTTCCACGTCGCGCCACGAGTCCTTCGGTATGACGCTCGTGGAGGCGATGCGTTGCGGACTGCCCGTGGTCAGCACCGACTGCGACTACGGTCCGCGCGAGATCGTCGAGGACGGCGTCGACGGCCTGCTCGTCCCGGTCGGCGACCGCAGGGCCGTCGCCGCCGCCCTTCTCCGTCTCATCGACGACGAGCCACTGCGCCGCCGCATGGGCTCAGCTGCCCGGTCCCACGCCCGCCGCTTCGACCCGGGCCCGGTCGCGAAGCAGTACGAGGAACTGTTCGCGGACCTCGGCGCGGGCGCCCGTGCGCACACCAAGGGGCCCGCACCCGCCCTGTCTGGGGACGACAGGACGGCCGCCTGCCCGCTCGTGGACTGTGCCGCCGAGATGAACGGCGATGTGACGGTGACTCTGCTCGTCGAGCGCGCCGGGCGGCCGGACCTCGTCTGCGTCCATACCGACGCCGCCGTCCCCGACCGGGTCTTTCCCTTCGACGCTACCGGCCGTGCCGTGATCCCCGCCGGCGCCGGCCTGGCCGAGGGCGTCTGGACGTGCCACGTCGACCCTCCGGCGCCCGGCGCGGTGCGGGAGGACGCCTCGGGTCGTCCCCGGCTCGTCACCCGGGCCGTCGACCAGCGCGGAGCGGTGCGGGCCGCCGAACGGGTCCGGCCGGGGGAGCCCGTGCACACCCTCGTCCCCTACGTGCGGAACGGCGGACTCGCCCTGCGCTCCTGGGTGCGCCCGGCCCACGCCGAGTCCGGCGACATCACCGTCGGCTCCCGCCGGATCACCGTGTCCGGACGGCTGCTCGGCCAGGTGCGGCCGGTCGGGGACCCGGTAGTCCTGCTGCGCCGCCGCGGAGCGGACGCCCGTGAACTGGAGTTCCCCGGCACCCGCGTCGGGGCCGACGGGTTCCGCTGTACGATCCCGCTCGCCGCGCCGGTCGCCGTGCGTGCCTCGGCCCACGACGTCTGGGACCTCTGGCTGCTCCCCGCGCCCGGTGCCGCGCCCGTCCGGATCGGCCGGGTGCTCGACGACGTGGTGGAGAAGGGGAGCGTCTTCCCCTACCCCACCGTCGACGTGCTCAGGAAGCGGCCGCTCGCACGGGTGCGCGCGGCCCTGGACGGGCTGCTCTCCCGGGCTCGGGCGCAGGTCACGGTGAAGATCTTCTTCAGCGCGGGAAATGAACTCGTGCTCAATGTCGTCGACAAAACGACGAAGTAACGCTGCGCCGCAGCCCTGGCCTGTGGTGTCTGTCACCTCTTCTTCCGGTTCGCCCCCGCAAACCCCTCTGACCGCAGGGTGAACAGGGGGTTTCCGGGTGGTGTGGACACCTTGAGGACCGCCTTGCGGGACGGTCACGCAGAGTGCGACCATCACACCGTCCCCAGTCATCGCAAGGTAGAGGTTCGTCTGTGTCCGTGCCGCACGAAGCCAAGCCCCGCACCACAGCAGTCGTGCTCGCCGGTGGTACCGGCCAGCGCGTGGGGCTCGCGATCCCCAAGCAGCTGCTGAAGATCGCCGGCAAGGCCGTCATCGAGCACACGCTGTCGATCTTCGAGCAGGCCGAGGCGATCGACGACGTGATCGTGCTGATGGCGCCGGGTTTCGTGCCCGACGTGGAGAGGATCATCGCGAAGGCCGGGCTGACCAAGGTCCGCCGCGTGATCGAGGGCGGCGCGACCCGGAACGAGACCACCGAGCGCGCGATCGAGGCCCTGAGCGAGGGCCTCGCGGAGGGCGAGGACGCCAATGTCCTCTTCCATGACGCGGTGCGTCCGCTTCTGTCACAGCGAGTGATCGCGGACTGCGTCAGCGCCCTCGACCGCTACCAGGCCGTCGACGTCGCCATCCCCTCCGCCGACACCATCATCGTGACCCGCACCCACGGCGGGGACGGCGAGTTCATCACCGACGTGCCGGACCGCTCACGGCTGCGCCGCGGTCAGACCCCGCAGGCGTTCAAGCTCTCCACGATCCGCCGGGCGTACGAGATCGCCGCGGGTGACCCGAACTTCCAGGCGACCGACGACTGCAGCGTCGTGCTCAAGTACCTCCCGGACGTGCCGATCTACGTCGTCGCGGGTGACGAGTACAACATGAAGGTGACGCAGCCGGTCGACGTCTTCATCGCCGACAAGCTGTTCCAGCTCGCCTCCACCGCCGCGCCGCGCCAGGCAGACGAGGCCGCGTACCGCGAGCTGCTGGCCGGCAGGACGCTGGTCGTCTTCGGTGGTTCCTACGGCATCGGCGCGGACATCGCCGCCCTCGCCGAGGAGTACGGCGCGAAGGTCTACGCTCTGGGCCGCTCCACCACCGGCACCCATGTGGAGAACCCGGAGCACGTGGACGACGCCCTCTCCAAGGCGTACGCGGAGACCGGGCGCGTCGACTACGTCATCAACACCGCGGGCGTGCTGCGCATCGGCAAGCTCGCCGAGACCGACAACGCGACCATTCAGGAAGCGCTGAACGTCAATTACCTGGCGCCCGTCCAGATTGCCCGTGCCTCTTACAAGTATTTGGCGGAGTCCAAGGGGCAGCTGCTCCTCTACACCTCTTCCAGCTACACCCGGGGCCGTGCCGAATACAGCCTCTACTCGTCGACCAAGGCGGCTATGGTGAATCTCACCCAGGCCCTCTCCGACGAATGGGCGGCCGAGGGAATCCGGGTGAATTGCGTCAATCCCGAGCGCACCGCCACGCCGATGCGCACCAAGGCGTTCGGCCAGGAGCCGGCCGGCTCGCTGCTGTCCTCCGAGGCCGTTGCCCGGACCTCGCTGGACGTGCTGCTCTCCGAGCTGACCGGCCATGTCATCGACGTACGTCAGCAGGACCCGACCCGCGGGGCGAGCGAGGCCTCCGGGTTCGAGCAGGCTCTCGCGTCCGTCCTGGACCGCCAGGAGAATGTGTAATAATTCTCCGTCAAAGATCTTATTCGGGCCTCTGAGATCGCTTTCGCGATACAGAGGCCCGAGTTGGTGAGGGTCCGCCTTCACAATTTTCTCCAATGTGAATCAAACGGCACCTTTGGAGCAGGTTCTACGTGATTTCGACCGCCATTCGCCTGGCACGTGTGGGTAGCCGGTCAGAGCTGGCCGCCGCAGTCCTCATGGGGCTGAGCTATCCGTGCGTGATGATCGCCGCGCTGATCCCGGACATCTGGATGTTCGCGGCGGCCGCGGCCGTGGCCTATGCCGCCGACTGGTATCTGCACCAGCGCGGCAGCTACCTGGTCAACCGCCTCAACAAGGTCCGCGCCGGTCTGCCGATCCGCTTCCTGCTCCGTGAGCTGCTGCTGATCCTGCTGCTCGCCCGCGCGGGTCTCGCCGAGGAACCGCTCTTCTACGCGGCGGTCGCCTGCTTCCTCCTCTTCTACGGCCTCCAGGCGTCGCACGGCGCGCTCACCACCCTGATCCGGCTGCGCCGGACCATGCCGGTCGTCACCCGCAACATCGACCTCCACGCCGTGCGCATCCCGGACGCCCCGCCCCGCGCCCTGCTGCGCCGCTCCGGCGAGAAGATGCTGCACCTCGACATCCCCGCGATGGCCGGCGTCATCGTCGCGGCGGCCACCGGGCACGACGTCGTCGGCTATGCAGGTACCGCCACCAGCATCGCCCTCGCTCTCCTCTACACCGCGGCGCTCGTGCCCCATCTGCGCCGCAGGCGCCGGGTGCCCTCCGGTCCGGCCGTCCTCAAGGCCGTCCAGAAGTGGCTCGGCGAGTACCAGCCCACCGTCGCGCTGTACTTCTCCGGCTCCGAGGACTCCGCGTACCAGGTCAACATGTGGCTCGAGACCATGGAGCAGCTCGACGGCCGGCCGATCGTGGTCATGCGCGAGCGGGGCCTCGTCGCGAAGCTCAACGAGACCTCCGTTCCCGTACTGTGCATCCCCGGCGGCCAGCACCTGATGGCGATGAAGTTCGACTCGGTCCGCGTCACGCTCTACCCGGCCAACGTCGGCAAGAACATCCACATGCTGCGCGTCCCGACCATGAAGCACGTCTTCATCGGCCACGGCGACAGCGACAAACTCGCCAGCGTCAACCCCTTCTCCAAGGTGTACGACGAGGTGTGGACCGCCGGCCGGGCCGGCCGCGACCGGTACGCGCTCGCCGACGTCGGCGTTCGCGACGACGACATCGTCGAGGTCGGCCGCCCGCAGCTGGCCCCCATCGAGTCCTGGACGGGCACGCCGAAGAACCCCGTCCCCACCGTCCTCTACGCCCCCACCTGGGAGGGCTGGGACAACAACCCCGGCAACACCTCCCTGCTGCTCGCCGGCGAGAACATCGTCCGGCGGCTGCTGGAGGCCGAGCCCCCGGTGCGGCTGATCTACAAGCCGCATCCCTTCACCGGCATCCGCAACAAGAAGGCGCTCGCCGTCCACGAGCGGATCACGGCGATGGTGCGGAAGGCGGCCGCCGAGCGTGCCGCCGACCCGCGCTGGGCCGACCGGGCCGCCGCCGGAGAGGCCGAGCGGGCGGCCGCGCGCGCCGGGCTGATCCGGATCGAGGCCCGGCTCGCCGAGCTCACCAAGCCCGGCCGCTCCGGCGGTGACCAGGCCGAGGAGTCCCGCGTCTCCCTCGCCGACCCCGTGCGGCTCGCCGAGATCAAGAGCCTGCGGACCGAGTGGAACGCGGCCTACTGGCGCTCCTTCGGCTGGTGGGAGCATGCGATCGTGACCGGCGCCCGGCCCACCCTCTACGACTGCTTCAACGAGTCCGACGCCATGGTCTCCGACATCTCCAGCGTCGTCTCGGACTTCATCGCCAGCGGAAAGCCGTACGCGGTGACGGACTCCGCGGAACTCGGCGCGGAGGAGTTCAGGCGCCAGAACACCGCGGTCCGCGCGGCGGTCGTCCTGTCCAACGGCGCCGGGGAACTGGACGGTCTGCTGGCGGCCGTCGCCGACCCGGCGGCCGACAGCCTCGCCGGCGCGCGTGCCGAGCTGAGGAAGTACCTCCTCGGACCCGACGAGCCCACGTCGATCGAGCAGTTCGACGCAGCCGTGCGCGCCCTCGCGGCCAAGGCCGAGGCCCGCAACGCCGGAGTGGAGCAGCGCATCGGCGAGCAGGCGATCGGCGAGCTCGATCGCGAGTCCGACGCGGGTGGGCAGAACACCGAGACCGAGGGCAACGGCGTCGCCGAGACCGACGGCGCGGAGGCGACGGCCACCGCGGCTCGCTGACCGGCCGCCGAGCGGCGTCCACCGGCCCGTGAGCGGCCCCCCGAGGGGCGCGTTTACGGGCCGGCCGCGTCGTGGGACCCGGTGGGCGATCGGCCCGGCGCGTCCGGCCCCGCCCTGTCCGGGAGCCTGTCCAGCGGGCGAAACGGAGGCGCGCCGACGGCCGTGACTGACATAGATTCGCCACGTGACAGTGGCAAGGCAGTACGTGACGGAAGCACGCAGGGTCGTCGTCAAGGTGGGTTCGTCCTCACTCACCACGGCCACCGGGGGACTCGACGCCGACCGGGTGGACGCCCTCGTGGACGTGCTGGCGAAGGTCCGCAGCGGCGGCGAGAAGGAGATAGTCCTCGTCTCCAGCGGCGCCATCGCCGCCGGACTCGCCCCCCTCGGGCTGGCCCGCCGTCCCAAGGACCTGGCCCGGCAGCAGGCCGCAGCGAGCGTCGGCCAGGGCCTGCTCGTCGCCCGCTACACCGCCTCCTTCGCCCGCTACGGCGTCCGGGTCGGGCAGGTGCTCCTCACCACCGACGACACCAGCCGCCGCGCTCACTACCGCAACGCCTACCGCACCCTCGACCAGCTGCTCGCCATGGGGGCCGTTCCGGTCGTCAACGAGAACGACACGGTCGCCACCGACGAGATCCGGTTCGGCGACAACGACCGGCTCGCGGCCCTCGTCGCGCATCTCGTCCGCGCCGACCTGCTGGTCCTGCTGTCCGATGTCGACGGCCTCTACGACGGCGACCCCGCCAGGCCCGGCACCTCCCGGATCGAGGAGGTCCGAGGGCCCGCCGATCTGGCGGGCGTGGAGATCGGCTCGGCGGGCAGGGCCGGCGTCGGCACCGGGGGCATGGTCACCAAGGTCGAGGCGGCACGGATCGCGGCCGCGGCCGGCGTACCGGTCGTCCTCACCTCCGCCTCCCTCGCCGCCGACGCCCTCGCCGGGCGCGACACCGGCACCTACTTCCGCCGCACCGGTCGGCGTTCCGCCGACCGGCTGCTCTGGCTCGCCCACGCCTCCACCCCGCAGGGCGCGCTCACTCTCGACGACGGAGCGGTCCAGGCCGTCGTCGAGCGCAGGAAGTCACTGCTGCCCGCCGGAATCGCGGCCGTGGACGGCGAGTTCACCGCCGGGGACCCGGTGGAGCTGCGCGACGCCGACGGCAGGGCCGTAGCCCGCGGACTGGTCAACTTCGACTCCAAGGAACTCCCGCTCCTGCTCGGCCGCTCCACCCGCGACCTCGCCAGGGAACTCGGCCCCGCCTACGAGCGAGAGGTCGTACACAGGGACGACCTCGTTGTCCTGAACCCCTGACGTCACCCCCTGAAACGGCTGAAAGTCCGGCCTTCCGGCAGGGACCTTCATCAAAACCGCCCCGCGCCCGGCCCCGGACTGGTCAACTTTGTCAGGAGGGTAAGGCGGGGTTCGGCACCACGACGCATCGACAGGAGGCCGCCGGTGAGACGAGCGCGCCCAGGGGCGGCGCCCCGTGGGACACGGGCAACGACCCACGCCCGCAGGTCCGTGGGGGAGCAGCGGGCCCTGAGCAGTGTGGACGCGGGGGCCGACTTCGAGCGGTCCGCGGACCTCGACTCACGGGACGGCCTCACCCCCGTCGGCGGGGCCCTCCGAGGGGAGCACGAGGCCGGCGAGGACACCGCGCCGCACGGCGACGAGCGGGCCGTCTCCCGGCTGTGGCACATCACCCTCTGCGTCTCGGGCGCCGAGACCCCGCTGAAGGAGGTCAGGCGCGGACTGGAGCAGCTCGCCCACGACCACCCCTTCCTGCTCACCAGCCGGTACGCCAACGACCACGCCGAGATCCGCTACTGGGAGGAGGCCCGGGACCTGCACGACGCCGCGGCGGTTGCCCTGCGCCTGTGGGGCGAGCACCGCTCCACGGCGAAGCTTCCGCCCTGGGAGATCGTGGGCCTGGAGGTCATCGACCGCGAGACCTACCACCAGCGCATCGCCGAGGGGTACGGGCCGCCGCCGGCCACGCCCGTCGGCGTTCACCCGTTCTGACGACGGCGGGCCCCTCGGGGGCGCGCCGGGTAGCCCGACGCCCGGCCCCGCACCCGCATTCGTGACGGGCGCCGCACCGGCATCCGTGACCGGCCGGCCTCCGCCGCCGGGAAAGTGCGGTTCGGTACCGGCGCGCGCCCGGTCCCGAGCCGGGCCCGTGGCGGTACCAGCGCCCGGTCCGCTCGTCTCGCAGTGCGGGATAGGTGAGGGATGCCCGCAGAGTGCGCATTACCCTGCGGGCATGACCTCGCTCTCGCCGTACGACAACCTGACCCCGGTCACCCGGGCCGCCTACCGGGCCCGCTCCGCAGCCGCCGACATCGCGCCACTTCCGCGCGCGGTCAAGGACGACGCCCTGCTGGCGATCGCCGACGCCCTCGAGGTCCGCACGAGCGAGATCGTCGAGGCCAACGCCGAGGACATCGCCCGCGCCCGGGAAGCCGGCACGAGCGAGGCGATCATCGACAGGCTCACGCTCACCCCGGAGCGGGTCCGGGCCATCGCCGCCGACGTGCGGCACGTCGCCGCGCTTCCCGACCCGGTCGGTGAGGTCGTCCGCGGCTCGACCCTCCCCAACGGTATCGACCTCCGCCAGGTCCGCGTCCCCCTCGGCGTGGTCGGCATCATCTACGAGGCCCGGCCCAACGTGACGGTGGATGCCGCCGCGCTCTGCCTGAAGTCCGGGAACGCCGTGCTGCTGCGCGGTTCCTCCTCCGCCTACTCCTCCAACGCCGCCCTCGTGAAGGTCCTGAGGGACGCCGTCGGAGGCTCCGGGTTGCCGGCCGACGCCGTGCAACTCGTTCCGGGGGAGAGCCGCGACTCCGTACGGGAACTGATGCGCGCCCGCGGACTCGTCGACGTCCTCATCCCGCGCGGCGGGGCCTCCCTGATCCGGACCGTGGTCGAGGAGTCCACCGTCCCGGTCATCGAGACCGGCACCGGAAACTGCCACGTCTACGTCGACGCCGAGGCCGACCTCGACATGGCCGTCGAGATCCTGATCAACTCCAAGGCCCAGCGGCCCAGCGTCTGCAACGCCGCCGAGACCCTTCTCGTCCACCAGGACATCGCGGGGACGTTTCTGCCCCGGGCCCTGGACGCCCTCGCGGAGGCCGGCGTCACGATCCACGCCGACGAGCGCACCCTCGCCCTCGCAGAGGGCTCCAAGGCCACGGTCGTGCCCGCCACGGCCGAGGACTGGGAGACCGAGTACCTGTCCTACGACATCGCCGCGGCCGTGGTGGACTCCCTCGACAAGGCTGTCGAGCACATCCGCCTGTGGTCCTCCGGGCACACCGAGGCCATCGTCACCACCTCCCAGGCGGCGGCCCGCCGGTTCACCCGGTTGGTGGATTCGACGACGGTGGCCGTGAACGCGTCCACCCGCTTCACCGACGGCGGCCAGTTCGGTTTCGGCGCCGAGATCGGGATCTCCACGCAGAAACTGCACGCCCGGGGCCCGATGGGGCTGCCCGAGCTGACCTCGACCAAGTACATCGTGACGGGCGACGGTCACACCCGGTGACGGAGGAGCGCGGTCAGTTGCCCGCACTCCCTGCCGAAAACCCACGGCCAGGTCTACCCTGAAGTCGTGCCGGACGACGTGGGGGGCAGGCCGTTCCCGGACGGCTGGGAGCCCGACGACGACCGCGGAGGCGCGGACCAGGACTTCGCCTCCGTGGTGTTCGACGAGGACTTCGTACGGGCGGCCGAGATCCATGAACCGAGCGCCGTGGAGCGGCTGCTCGCGGCCGCCCAGGCACGAGCCGAGGCCGAGGCGGCACGCCCCCGCGCCGGGGTCGGCCCGGCCGACGACGACCTCTACGAAGACGGCTACGGTCCTGCGGGCGGACACGGCCGGGAGCGTCCCTACGGGGACCTCGACGCCGACGGTCTCGACCACTACGCGGACCCTTACGGGCCGCACGGCGGCGCACTGCGGCCCTACCGGGGCTCGGCCCGCTGGCACCGGCCGGTCGCCTGGGTCCTCGCCGTGGTGATGGGCGTCGGCATGGTCGCCCTCGCCTTCACGGCCGTGTACCGGGGAGCGGCCGCCAACCGCCAGGACCGCGTCCCGACACCCGCAACCACCACCGGTGTCGACACGCCCGCCAAGGGCGCCGTTCCCGACCGGGTCACGCGCCCCTCGGCCTCGGCCCAGTACTCCGCACCTCCCGTCTCCGCGGCCCCCCGTACGCCCTGACCCGGGCGTCCCGTCCCGCGCCCCGGCGTCCGGCGGTCCCCCCGCACCGCAACCCGGCCCGCGGCAGCGCGTTTACACGGCCTTCCGCGGACCTACTCTGAAGATATGGCAGGGCGTGGAGACCCACCTGAGGGGACACCCGAGGGGCTCCCCGGCGGAAACGACGACGAGTACCGGTCCGTCGTCTTCGACGAATCGTTCGTCCGTGCTGCCCGCCTCCAGGAGTTCTCCGCGCAGGAGCGGATGGGCGACCACGCCAGGGCGGTCCGCAGCCGCCCCGGACGGGGGATGCGCACCGGGCCCAGGCATTTCCTGGTACTGGTGCTGCTGATCGCCATGGCCTTCGGCACCGCCGTCTACATGGGTGTGCGCCATCCCTACCGGCCCCCCGAGACCCAGCCCGTCCAAGCGCTGCGGAGCATGGTCGTCCCGCTCGCCCCCGAGGGGACCGTGCCCGGCGGCGAACCGGCCGGACTGTTCGCCCGCAGTCCCGCAGCCGACTTCGGTGTCGGAGCGGCCGGCATCACCCTTCCGGCCGTACGCCACACCAAGAACTTCTCGGACGACCAGGTGATGACCGCACTGACCATCGCCAAGGACTACCTGGTGGCGTCCTCCCTCGACCCCGCCGTGCTCACCGAGGGCGCCGTGCGGCCGGTGCGGGTGCTGCTCGACCCGGACCAGCTCAACCAGTTCGACCGGTCGATGAACGCACCCGAGGACGACGGGCGCCACGCGGCGACCGGCTGGCTCGTCCGCTTCGACCCGGACCGGATCGCCCTGGCCGCCCCGGAGGTAAGAGTCCGCGGCACGCTGGCCTTCGCCGAAGCCGGCCCCGACGCGCTGGAGGTGACCTCGGACCACACCTTCGCCTACACGGTGCAGCCCGCGGGGAAGGAGACCGGCACTCCCGACGCCGCGGACGGGCGAGCCGTGGACACCGCCTCTCTCTTCACCGTCCGCCGCCAGCTGCACTTCCGCTTCGACCGCGACGACCTTCGCACCCACCGGGCCGAACTGCTGCTCAGCCATGTGCAGGCGGGCCCCATGTCCTGCTCGGCCGACGCGGCCGCCCAGATGGAACCGCTGCCGGCGGGCCGGCGGGCGACCGGTGAGGTGCCGGCCGGCACCGACCCGTACGACACGGGCCGCGCCGCCGCCGCGGTCTGCGGGACCCTCGCGACCGGCACTCAGCCCTCGGGCTGACCCGCCGTCCCCGTACCGCCGTCCTTCGGAGGGTTCCCGTGGCCGCCGCCACGGCTCCCGCCGGCCGCCGGGCCGGTGAACCTGTCGCGCAGCCGGCCGCCCAGGTCGCCCGCGCCGCCGGCTATGTCGCCGACCAGCTTCATCAGCGGATCCTTGCTGCTGCGCACCGAGTCCGCGTAGTGCGAGGCGGACGCGCGGAACGAGTCGGTGACCGATGTGTCCCTGTCCTCCGTGCGCCGCGGGTAGTGGCCGTCCATGATCCGCTGGTAGTCGCGGCTCTCCGCCCACTTCTTCAGCTCGGCGGCCCGCACGGTGGTGAACGGGTGCGTCCTCGGCAGCATGTTGAGGATCTTCAGCACCGAGTCCCGGAGATCGCCGCCCGCCTCGTACTCCTCGGCCTGCTCCAGGAAGGCGTCCACGTTCATCTCGTGGAGGTGGTTGCCGCCCGCGATCTTCATCAGACCACGCATCGAGGCCTGCAGATCCTGGCCCACCAGCAGCCCCGCCCGGTCCGCGGACAGCTCCGACTTGCGGAACCACTCCCGCAGTGCGGTCACGATCGCCATGACCGCCACATTGCCCAGCGGGATCCAGGCCACCTTCACCGCGAGATTGGTGAGGAACAGCAGGATCGTGCGGTAGACGGAGTGGCCGGAGAGGGCGTGCCCCACCTCGTGGCCCACGACCGCCCGCATCTCCTCCTCGTCCAGCAGCTCCACCAGACCGGTGGTGACCATGATGATCGGCTCGTCCAGGCCGATGCACATGGCATTGGGCTTCGGGTCCTGGGTGACGTACATCTGCGGGACCTTCTCCAGGTCCAGGATGTAGCAGGCGTCGCGGAGCATCGTGTGGAGGTGCGCGAACTGGGCGTCGCTCACCCGCACCGAGTCGGAGAGGAAGAGCAGCCGGAGACTGCGCTCCGGCAGCAGCCCGCTCAGCGCCTTGAACACGGTGTCGAAACCGCTCAGCTTGCGCAGGGCGACCAGCGCCGAGCGGTCCGCCGGGTGCTCGTACGCCCGCGAGGAGATCCCCGGGAAGCGTGTGCGGTGCCTGCCCGGTACGTTCTCGGAACTGCTGTCGGTCATGGTGCCCCCTGGTTCCTCATGCGTCCTGCCGCGTCGTCGCGAG
Source organism: Streptomyces sp. NPDC049887 (assembly GCF_040656535.1). NCBI lineage: Bacteria > Bacillati > Actinomycetota > Actinomycetes > Kitasatosporales > Streptomycetaceae > Streptomyces > Streptomyces sp. NPDC049887. Next base: position 327,191 of record NZ_JBFAMM010000004.1, read on the forward strand.
TCGTGACCCGTCCCCCCGACAGACCCCACACTAGGCGCTGGGGTTGCGCTGCGGCGGGGGCTGTGGACAACTCCGCCGGGCCCGGTTTCCACAGGACGGCGCCGGCCCGGCGGACACCGCGCGCGCCCGTGGAAACCGGGCCGGTGAAACCGACAACGACTGAGTCGGCGTGAGCGTGCCCGGAGCGCACGCATACGATGTGCCCGAAGTCTCCGCTCCGACTCCGATCGATAGGGCCTGCAGAAGATGAGTCTCGCCAGCACCGCCGCCACCCTGGTCACTCTCGCCGAGGGAGCCGAGCACGGTGGCAGCCACCAAAGCCTCAGCCCCTACCTCACCGGTTTCGGCGCGCTGGGCGCGCTGCTCCTGCTGCTGTGGATCACCACCCGCTTCAACCGCGACCGCTGAGACGGATCCGAACGGCCGTGCCAGTAGGCTCTGCACGCATGGGACAGCAGGAAGCGCCTACGACCGGCCGCGGAAATCGCCGACTCGGCGTCATGGGCGGGACGTTCGACCCGATCCACCATGGACACCTGGTGGCCGCCAGCGAGGTGGCGGCCCTGTTCCACCTCGACGAGGTGGTGTTCGTACCGACCGGACAGCCGTGGCAGAAGAGCCACAAGGCGGTGTCGCCGGCGGAGGACCGCTATCTGATGACGGTCATCGCCACGGCTTCCAACCCGCAGTTCTCCGTCAGCCGCATCGACATCGACCGCGGCGGACCGACGTACACGATCGACACCCTGCGGGACCTGCGGGCGCTCAACGCCGACTCGGACCTCTTCTTCATCACCGGGGCCGACGCGCTCTCCCAGATCCTCACCTGGCGGGACGCCGAGGAGCTTTTCTCGCTCGCGCACTTCATCGGCGTCACCCGGCCGGGTCACGACCTGACCGACGACGGGCTGCCGGAGGGCGGCGTCTCCCTCGTGGAGGTGCCCGCGCTGGCGATCTCGTCCACCGACTGCCGGGCGAGGGTCGCGCAGGGCGACCCGGTCTGGTATCTGGTGCCGGACGGTGTGGTGCGCTACATCGACAAGCGCCAGTTGTACCGCGGCGAGTGAGCCACGGAGAGGGGCACCGGTGAACGACCAGCAGAACCCGTACGACCCGTACTACCCGCAGCAACCGCAGATCATCGGCTACGACGAGTACGGGCAGCCGGTCTACCAGCAGCCCCGGCACGACCCGCAGTCCCACGGTTACGACGCGTACGGCCGGCAGCCCCAGGAACGGTCGCAGCACCGGCAGCCGGCGTCCCCGGACTCCCAGGGATACGGCTACGACCCCTACGCGCAGCCCCAGCAGCATCCACAGTCGTACGACCCGTACGGCACGCAGCAGCCCGGCCCGTACCCGCAGTCCCAGCAGCCGCAGGAGGGCTACGGCCCCGACGGCTACGGGTACGACACGGGCCGGCAGGCCGCCGTCGACACCACCCGGCAGTGGGGCGTCCCGCCCCAGCAGCAGTCCGCCGAGCCGCCGGGGCCCGACGGGCGACACCGTCCGGCTCCGCCCGGGCCGGCCCGGGCCGCCTCCGCCGTCCCCGGACAGCGCCGCCCCGCGGGCGGCGAGGACGGGGACTACCGCACCGAGCAGTTCTCCTTCGTCGAGGAGCCGGACGAGGACTCCGAGGACGTCATCGACTGGCTGAAGTTCACCGAGAGCCGCTCCGAGCGCCGTGAGGAGGCGAAGCGACGAGGGCGCAACCGGACCGTGGCCCTCGTCGTCGTCCTGGCCCTGGTGCTCGCCGGCGGCGTCGGCTACCTCTGGTACGCGGGCAAGCTGCCCGGCACCTCCGACCCGGGGGGCGCGCAGACAACCGCGACCGGCCCGCAGAAGCGGGACGTGATCGTCCTGCACCTCCACAACACCAAGAAGAAGGGCACCTCGACCGCGCTCCTCGTGGACAACGCCACCACCAAGCAGGGCACCACCGTCCTGCTCCCGAACTCGCTCTCCGTCGCCGACGACGAGGGGGTCGCCACCACCCTCGGCAAGTCCGTCGACGAGGACGGCACCAGCGGCACACGCGAGTCCATCGGCAATCTCCTCGGCACCCGCATCAGCGGCACCTGGCGGCTCGACACCCCCTTCCTGGAGAACCTCGTCGAACTGGTCGGCGGCATCGACATCACCACCGACACCGCCGTGCCCGGCGCGAGGAAGGGTGACGCACCGCTGGTGAAGAAGGGCGAGAACCAGACGCTCAACGGCCGTATGGCCGTCGGCTACGCCACGTACCGCGCGCCCGGAGAGGCCGAGGCCGACCAACTCCAGAGGTTCGGCCAGGTCATGTACGGCGTGCTGCGGAAGATGCCCAGCGACGCCAAGGCCGCCACGGTGACCGTCGAGACGCTGGCCCAGATCCTGGACCCGTCGCTGCCCGAGAAGGATCTGGGGGCGTCGCTCGCGAAGCTCGCGGAGCACGCCAAGGGCGGCGACTACAAGACCGCCGTGCTGCCCGTCCAGGACGACGGCAGACTCAGCCGGGAGGCGAGCGACAGCGTGATCACGGACGTCCTCGGCGGCCGTGTGAGCGCGCCGGAGCAGGGCGCGGCGGTCCGCGTGGGCGTCCGCAACGCCAGCGGCGACGGCGACGCGACCGAGAGCACCAGGATCGTCCTGGTGAACGGCGGCTACGCGTTCGTGGACGTGGGCAGGGCGGAGGCGGAGTCGTCGACGCGGGTCGTCTACGGTGACGCGGCGCAGAAGCAGAACGCCGTCGAGGTCGCCAAGACGCTGGGCCTGGACGAGGGCGCGGTGGAGAAGGGCAGGGCCGCCCCGAACGCCGACGTGCTGGTGGTCCTCGGCCAGGACTACGAGCCCAGGTGATCCGCCGGCGTCGTGCTCCGTGGACGGAGGGCTCCGCGGGCCGGGGGCACCCGGGCCCGCGCCTTCGGGCCGTCCGGCGGGGTGCCGAGCGCCGCCGCGGCGAACGGCCGCATGGGTTGTCGGCGGTCCGTGAGACCCTGGAGGGGTCCCGACCGCCGACGAAAGCCTGCTTGTGACCGCTACGGACCGTTCCCTCGAGCTCATCAACGTCGCCGCACAGGCGGCCGCGGACAAGCTCGCGCACGACATCATCGCCTACGACGTCAGCGATGTGCTGTCGATCACGGACGCATTCCTCCTCGCCTCCGCCCCGAGCGACCGCCAGGTCAAGTCGATCGTGGACGAGATCGAGGAGAAGCTGCTCAAGGAGCTCGGCGCCAAGCCGGTGCGCCGTGAGGGCGACCGCGACGCGCGCTGGATCCTGCTCGACTACGTCGACGTCGTGGTCCACGTCCAGCACAGCGAGGAGCGGGTCTTCTACGCCCTCGAGCGGTTGTGGAAGGACTGCCCGGAGCTTCCGCTGCCCGAGGACGCACTGAAGACGCGCGGCAAGGCGGAGGAGCACGCCAGGCTCAGCGGGGACGGCAGTGGATCGGACGGTGAGCTGAGCTGAGCCGCAGCGACACCGGCAAGGGTCGCGGCCGCCGCATCGTCCTGTGGCGGCACGGCCAGACGGCCTGGAACCTCGAGCGCCGGTTCCAGGGTTCGACGGACATCGAGCTGACTGAGACCGGCGTCAGCCAGGCACGCCGGTCGGCGCGGCTCCTGGCGTCACTGAAGCCGGACGCGATCATCAGTTCGGACCTGAAGCGTGCGGCGACGACGGCCGACCAGCTCGCCTCGATCACCGGCCACGAGGTCATCCACGACTCCGCACTGCGCGAGACCTTCGCGGGCGTCTGGCAGGGCCTGACCCATGAGGAGATCGTCGAGCGCCACGGCGAGGAGTACGCCGCCTGGAAGCGGGGCGAGCCCGTGCGCCGCGGCGGCGGCGAGCTGGAGACCGAGGTCGCCGACCGGGCCTCGCCGGTCGTGCTGCGCCACGCGGACAAGCTGCCCGACGGGGGCACGCTCGTCGTCGTCAGCCACGGCGGCACCATCCGCACGACGATCGGCCGGCTCCTGGGCCTGGAGGCCCACCACTGGGAGGGCCTGGGCGGCCTCTCCAACTGCTCCTGGTCCGTCCTCGGCGAGGGCGCCAGGGGCTGGCGCCTGCTGGAGCACAACGCCGGCACCCTTCCCGAGCCGGTCCTCGGCGACGACGACTGAGTCGGCCGTGCGGCAGCGGTCCTTGTGAGCCGCTCCGGCCGCGTCCGTCCCGGAAGCCCTCGTGGCCCTCGTGGCCCTCAGGGCCGCTGCCGAGGGCGCTCGGCGGTGCCGTGCGGCCGCTCCCGGCCCGCTCTGCCGGCGCCGCGCGCCCGTTCCCGGACCAGTGTGCGGCCCGCCGCGGACCCGTGCCGGGCCCGTCGGACGGCCCGGGACCGGCCGGATTTCACTTTCCGGCTGGTCACAGGCTAAGGTTCTTCTTGTTCGCAGCGCGGAGCGCGATGAACGCAAGGGGCTATAGCTCAGTTGGTAGAGCGCTTGCATGGCATGCAAGAGGTCAGGAGTTCAATTCTCCTTAGCTCCACAAGCACCATCACCCGGATCCCGTCCCCCGCAGGGGGCGGGATTTTCGTGTTTCCATGCCCCGTTGCGCGCCCTCGACCCCGCGGTCGTGGTGATCTCCGGAACGATGACGCACCGGTTCGCCGACGCCGATGACCCCCATGCCCCGCCATGGCAGAATCGGGACGGCTGAAGGGGGACGAAGGCCTGGACGGGAGGGAGAGGCGATGCCCGGAGGCGGCAACGAGGAGAACGACGACCAGCTCCTCGCTGCGGACGCCCGTGCCGGCCTCAGCTGTCCTTCATGCGGTTCGTCCCACGTTGCCCAAGTGCTCGGCGACAACGGAGGTATCTCGTACGTGTGCACCGCCTGCGGCCACAGCTGGAGCTGAATGATGGGTGCACACCGGAGGAAGTGCGACTGGTGCGGCAGCGGCACGCCGATCGTCCGGGACATGGACCCGGTCAACCCCGAGTACCAGTACTGGTGCGAGGAGTGCGCGCGGGCACTGATCATAAAAGGCGATCCCATCGAGACCTACCGTGAGCTCGAGGGGGAGCCGATCTACGGACGACTGCTCGACGAACACTGCACGCTCAAGCGCTTCTACTCCTTCGCGACGGCGTGACGCCCCCGGGCCTCCGCCCGTGCCGCCGGGCCCAGGCGCGTCGACGGCCGTAGGCGCGGGACGGCCGGGAGGGCCATGCCGCCCGGGTGCGGGGTGAGTTCGGGCCGCGGGGTCGTGGCGCCTCCACCCGGGCGTGTACGAGCGCGAGGTCATTCCGGCGCGCGGCGACCGGTTCGCGGTGCCCTCGGGTGAAAAGGTGGATCAGGGACATTCCGTCCGGGTGCTGCGCCCTCCGGGGCGCCGCGAAAGGCCGAGGCAGGGGCATACGGCGCCGAGGGCGCGCGCGCCGGGCCCTCGGGCGGACGAGGGTGCCGTCGCGGTCACGGCGTGAGCCGGCGTCGTCGCCCGTGCCGGGTGCGGACCGCAAACGATTTGGTGAACCACCGGGGGGACCGTGTAATGTTCTCTGTGTCGCCGCGGGGGAGACCCTGGGAAGCGAAGCGGTCGACAGCAAGGGGCTATAGCTCAGTTGGTAGAGCGCTTGCATGGCATGCAAGAGGTCAGGAGTTCAATTCTCCTTAGCTCCACAGAGGCTCTTCGGAGCACACGGAAGAGGGCCATCCGATCGGATGGCCCTCTTCCGTGTGTCAACCCTGGCCGCTGCCAAGCGCCTTGCGGTCACCACCGGGCGGCAGGGCCGGCTTGCTGCTCCGCGGGGGCGGCGCCTGTTCGATGCGCAGCGCCAGCGCGGGACAGCGCCGCACGCCACGCTGCGCGCGCCCCCGCAGATGCATCGGAACTGCTGCCTCCGCCACGGAGGGGTAGCCGTCGGCGCCCATGCGGATCAGCTCCGGCACGATCTCCGCGCAGATGCCGTGGCCCTGGCACAGCGTCCAGTCCACCGCGAGCTTCTCGCCGCTCGGAATGGACTCCTGAGCCTCCTGGCCGCCGGGCCCGGGCAGCGGCAGCACACCGACGGTCTCCCGGCCGCAGCCGCCGTGCAGGACATGCGCGGCCAGGTCGTCCGTGAACGCCGACAGTGTCGAGGAGAAGAACCGGGCGGAACCGTCGGGGTGCTTGCACGCCCCCCGGCCCTTGACGGCCTGGGTGACCTCGCGCAGTGCCTCCAGCGCGGCCGGCCCGCCGCCGTTGATCACGTCCGACAGGCCGCCGGCCGCCGCGGGCAGGCCGAGCTTGCACGGGCCGCACTGGCCCGCCGTCTCGGCCGCGAGCCAGTTGGCCACGCGCTGCGCCTCCCCGAGCGGGCATGTCTCCTGGCCGATCGGGAGGATGGCGCCGGCACCGAGTGCCCCGCCGACGTTGGCCAGCGACTCCCGCGAGATCACGGCCTCGTGGGTCGCGGCCGCGTCGATCCAGTTGCCGTGGTAACCACCGGTCAGCACGCCCTGGGGCACCGGCGGGGCACCCGCGAGCTGCAGTACGTACCGCATCGGCACGCCCGTCGGCACCTCGATCACCATGGGGCGCGCGACCGCTCCGGAGACCGTCAGCATCACCGTGCCCGGTTCGTTCTCCAGGCCCGTGTGGCCGTACCTGCGGGCCCCGATCCGGGCGGCCACGGCGAGCTGCGCGAACGTCTCCGCGTTGGACAGCAGCGTCGGCGCCCCGGCCACACCGGACTCGGCGGCGCGCTCACGGCGGCCGGGAGGCAGCGCGGGGCCGCCGTTGATCGCCCGGATGATCGCCGAGGCCTCACCGGAGACCATGCGCTCGGGGTTGCGCTGCACCCGGGCGCGGAGCTGCTGCCCGCGCCGGTCGGACAGGCCGCGCTCGGCCAGGGCGGCCCGTATGGAGACCTCCGTGGAGTTGCGGGTCACCGCGACGATCAGGGTGCGGGCGCCCAGCGCCTCGGCGGCGAGCAGCGCGCCGTCCAGGATGAGGTGGGGCGCACGGTTGACCATCACCGTGTCCTTGCGGCAGGCCGGTTCGTCCTCACTGGCGTTGATCACCACGACGGGCCGCACACCCCGCCTGATGGCGGCCTTGGCCACGGCCCGCAGCTTCTGGGTGAACGGGAAGCCCGCGCCCCCGCGGCCGCGCAGGGATATGTTCTCGGCCAGCTGGGCCAGCCGCTCGCCGCTCATGGGTTCGAGCGGGCCGTGCACCTTCAGGTGCATCGACAGGTCGAGACGCTCGACCAGGTCGAATCCCTGGGTGAGCTGGGGCAGGCCGACGACGCGGACTTCGGGGACATCGGGGAGGGGGGCGTTCACGGTCGTTCTCCTGCAGGTGTGTTCCAAGGTTCCCCGGCCGTGGGCGGATACAGCGGGCCGGGCGGCGGCTGGGTCTCGTCGAACGAGCCCTGGAAGGGCTCGGCGGACGGGGCGCCGTCGTAGCCGCCGGGAGTGCCGGCGGTGCCGTAAGGGGAGACGGGGTCGTACCCGGCGGCGCCCGGCGACGCCGCGTACGAGTCGCTGTACGGGGAGGTCGTGCCGGTGTCGTACGGGGGGGACGCGGGCGGCTGGGGGAAGGCCTGGGCCGGCGGCGGCGGCGAGGGAGTCGGCCAGCTCGCCGAACGGGGGGAGGAGTCGTCGGGGACGACCGGCAGCTCCTCGGTCATGGGGATGCGCTCGGCGAACGGCACGTCGTCCGAGGAGCGCCCCGGCGGGGCCGTGGGGCCACCGGTGCGCGGGGAGGGGTCACCCGCGCGGGAAACGGCCCGGTAGGCGGCGGAGATCCCCGTTCCGGGACCGTCGCCGGACAGCGAACCGCCCATCGCCGGGCCGGCGCCGGGGAAGGAGCCCGTCGCCGTGGCCGGCTCGGTCGAGGGGATCGGTGCCCTGTCGTAGAGCTGCTGGCTGGCCTCGTACAGCTGCGGGGAGGGGGCGGCGAGCCGGCGAGGCTCACCGCGTGAGGCGCCGAGCGGCTGCCCCAGCGGGGATCCGAGCGGTGAGCCCAGCGGCCGGCCCGGCGGGTCGCCGAGGTCGGCGGCGCCGCGCGGGTACTCGCGCTCGAACCGCGCCTGGGGCTGCGAGGGAATGCCGGACGTACCGGGGAGGGGCGCCGACGCCATGTCCCGCACGTTCTGTTCGGTGGCTCCGGGGGCATCGCCGGAGGCGCCCGTCAGGCTCATGATCCGCTCGACCAGCTGCCGCTTCACCGGGCGCGGCAGCAGCCGCAGCGACACGGCGGCGGCGACTCCGGTCAGCGCCAGGCTGTACATGACGATCACCCAGCCGGCGGCGGGGCGACCCGCGTAGAGGCCGTGCACGAGGGCGGAGCACCAGGCCGGGTACGCCAGCATGTGCAGCGCCCGCCAGCGGCCCGCGAAGCGGCCGTTCCCGGCGAGTGCGCTGCGCGCGGCACCGGTGGATGCGGCGACGACCATCAGCAGACCGGCGAGCGAACCGAAGCCGATGAGGCCGGAGGTGCCGGTGATGCCGAGGCCGAACGGCACCAGGGCGCCGAGCAGTTCGACGTGGCCGAGGGAGACCTTGACCGTGATGTGCAGGAGCAGGAAGCCGAGCGAGGCGACGGCGGTGCTTCTGTGGATGGCCTGGGCGAGCAGGCGGTGACGCGTGGACAGGAACACGCGGTCGGTGGCGATGAGGCCCCAGGCGACCGAGGCGGTCAGGGAGACCAGGGACAGCACGCCGGTGGTGAAGTCCAGCGCTGCGCGGAAGGCATCACTGCCACCGATGGCGAGCAGGGGTACGAGCACGAGAGCGGCGACGATCAGTCCGCCCTGTGCCTGCCGGCTCATGCCCGGTTCACCGGGCGAGGAACGGATCTTGCGACGAGGGTTCATGGGGGCTCCGAATGGTGCGGGAAAGCGGTCCCGTCGTCGCACTCTAAGTGGCGTCATACCAGTGGGTACGAGTTTTCGACGTTTAGTGGTCAGCCTGACCGACAACTGACTCTGGGGTTGCCCCGGATAGGGGTGATACGCCGAGTAACTCGGGCCGTCCGAAACGGTTCTTCACTCATGCGGGCGATGCTCTCCACTCACCATCCGGCGCTCCGCATCCCTCCGGGACTCGCTCCGACGGAACGGACGACGCCTGGCGGGCCGGACATACGGGGGCCCCGGGTCCGGTTCCGGGCGGGGCCGTGGAGCGGCTTTTCCCCGGTCCCCCGCGGTTCCGTCCCGTGCCGGCGGGCGGACACTCTGTGCGGCGGGAAGGTGGCCTGCTGTACCCTGGCGCCATGCGTGCCGTACGCCTTCTGCTTAGCGAGCCGCGCTGATCAGTCCCGACCGGTGGTCTCCCGGTCGGAATCGGCGCGGCGTCCCCTCCTGTGCGAGGGGATTTTTCGTTTCAGGCAATCGCAGGCAGAGACGATCGATGGAGCTTTAAGGATCATGAGCGAGACGAATTCCTCCCCCGTGGCCTCCGGCACGGGTGGGTCCCCCTCCGCGGAGGCGGCCGCACCCCACCGCTACACGGCGGCCATGGCCGCCGACATCGAGGCGCGCTGGCAGGACTTCTGGGACGCCGACGGCACGTACGAGGCTCCCAACCCGAGCGGTGACCTGGCCGGGGACGCCGACCTCGTGGCCCGCCCCAAGAAGTTCATCATGGACATGTTCCCGTACCCGTCCGGTGCGGGCCTGCACGTCGGCCACCCCCTGGGTTACATCGCCACCGACGTCTACGCCCGGCACCAGCGGATGACCGGGCACAACGTGCTGCACACCCTGGGCTTCGACGCGTTCGGCCTGCCCGCCGAGCAGTACGCCGTCCAGACGGGCACGCACCCGCGCGTGTCCACCGAGGCCAACATCGAGAACATGAAGATCCAGCTGCGCAGGCTGGGCCTGGGGCACGACAAGCGCCGGTCGTTCGCGACGATCGAACCGGACTACTACAAGTGGACCCAGTGGATCTTCCTGCAGATCTTCAACTCCTGGTACGACGAGGACGCCGGGAAGGCCCGCCCGATCGACGACCTGGTCGCCCAGTTCGAGAGCGGCGAGCGGGCCACCCCGTCCGGCCGTCCCTGGAGCGAGCTGAGCGCCGTCGGGCGCGCCGACGTCCTGGGCGGCTACCGCCTGGCGTACGCCTCGGACGCTCCGGTCAACTGGTGCCCCGGACTGGGCACCGTGCTGGCCAACGAGGAGGTCACCGCCGAGGGCCGCTCCGAGCGCGGCAACTTCCCGGTCTTCAAGGCCAACCTGCGCCAGTGGAACATGCGCATCACCGCCTACGCGGACCGGCTGCTGGACGACCTGGACGCGCTGGACTGGCCGGAGGCCATCAAGCTGCAGCAGCGCAACTGGATCGGCCGCAGCGAGGGCGCGCGCATCGACTTCACCGTCGACGGGCACGACGGCGCCCGCATCACGGTCTTCAGCACGCGCCCCGACACCCTGTTCGGCGCCACCTACATGGTGCTGGCGCCCGAGCACGACCTGATCGACTCGGTCCTGCCCGCCGAATGGCCCGATGAGGCCCGGGGCAAGGACGCCTGGACCGGCGGCGCGGCCACCCCGGCAGAGGCCGTGGCCGAGTACCGCAAGCAGGCCCAGACGAAGAGCGACGTCGAGCGCCAGACCGAGCACAAGGACAAGACCGGTGTCTTCACCGGCGCCTACGCCGTGAACCCGGTCACCGGCGCGCGTATCCCGGTCTTCGTGGCCGACTACGTGCTGATGGGCTACGGCACCGGCGCGATCATGGCCGTCCCCGGCCAGGACGAGCGCGACTGGGAGTTCGCCGAGGCGTTCGGCCTGCCCATCGTCCGCACCGTGCGGCCCCCGGAGGGCTGGGAGGGCGAGGCGTTCACCGGCCAGGGCCCGGCGATCAACTCCTCCAACGACGAGATCTCCCTGGACGGACTGGAGGTGACCGAGGCCAAGGCGAAGATCACCGACTGGCTGGTGGCCAAGGGCATCGGCGAGGCGACCGTCAACTTCCGCCTGCGTGACTGGCTGTTCAGCCGGCAGCGCTACTGGGGCGAGCCGTTCCCGATCGTCTACGACGAGGACGGTGTGGCCCACGCGCTGCCCGAGTCGATGCTGCCGCTGGAGCTGCCGGAGGTCGAGGACTACTCGCCGCGCACCTTCGACCCGGACGACGCCGACACCCAGCCCGAGACCCCGCTGTCCCGCAACGCGGAGTGGGTCGACGTCGAGCTGGATCTGGGCGACGGGGTCAAGCGGTACCGGCGCGAGACCAACACCATGCCGAACTGGGCCGGTTCGTGCTGGTACGAGCTGCGCTACCTGGATCCGCACAACGCCGACAAGCTGGTCGACCCGGCGATCGAGCAGTACTGGATGGGCCCCCGTGAGGGGCAGCCGCACGGCGGTGTGGACCTGTACGTGGGCGGCGCCGAGCACGCCGTGCTGCACCTGCTGTACGCCCGCTTCTGGTCCAAGGTCCTGTTCGACCTGGGTCACGTCTCGTCCGCCGAGCCGTTCCACAAGCTGTACAACCAGGGCATGATCCAGGCGTACGTCTACCGGGACGCCCGCGGCTTCCCGGTGCCCGCCGCCGAGGTCCGGGAGCACGACGGCGGGTTCGTCCACGGTGACGAGCCCGTCAGGCGCGAGCTGGGCAAGATGGGCAAGTCCCTGAAGAACGCGGTCACCCCGGACGAGATCGCCGCCGAGTACGGTGCCGACACCCTGCGCCTGTACGAGATGGCGATGGGTCCCCTGGACGTCTCCCGTCCCTGGGACACGCGTGCCGTCGTCGGCCAGTACCGGCTGCTGCAGCGCCTGTGGCGCAATGTCGTCGACGAGGCGACCGGTCAGGTGACCGTCGTGGACGCGGAGCCGGACGAGGCGACCCTGCGCGCCCTGCACAAGGCAATCGAGGGCGTCGGCCAGGACATGGAGGCGATGCGCTTCAACACCGCCATCGCCAAGATCACCGAGCTGAACAACCACCTGACCAAGACCGGCGGCCCTGTCGCCCGCTCGGTGGCGGAGCGCCTGGTGCTGCTGATCGCGCCGCTGGCCCCCCACATCGGCGAGGAGCTGTGGCGCAGGCTGGGCCACTCCGGCTCGGTCGTCCACGCGCCCTTCCCGGTGGCCGACCCCGCGTACGTCGTGGACGAGACGGTGACGTGCGTCGTGCAGGTCAAGGGCAAGGTCAAGGCCCGTCTGGAGGTCTCCCCGTCGATCGGTGACGCGGAACTGGAGGCGCTGGCCGTGGGCGACCCGGCGGTCGTGGCCGCCCTGGGGGGCGCGGGCATCCGCAAGGTGATCGTGCGGGCGCCGAAGCTGGTGAACATCGTCCCTGCGTGACCGGCCCGGTCCGAGCGCCGGGGCCGGCTGCCGGCCCCGGCCCTGATCTTTCCCCTACGGGCAGGTTGGGGGTTCCGCCGGAACCCTCGGCCTGCCCGTTCCGTTTACCGTGGGAGTACACACCGCATACGACTCGGAGGGGCGCCCATGGAAGCCGTCATCCTGATCCTGGCGCTGCTCTTCGTCGCCTTTGTGACACTCGGGGTGTACGTGGGCGTCAAGGCGATCGGTGCTGCCAAGCGCGGCGTGGACCGCACGATCAGCCAGGCGCGGCGCAGCGTCGAGGACACGACGCTGCGGGCGAAGAGCTTCGGGCAGGTCGGCGTTGCCGGCGAGCTGGCCCAGCTGAGGCTCCGGCTGCGCACGTCGATGCGGGCCACGCAGGACGCCCTGCAGGCGGGGGTGGCCGAGGACGCGTCGCTGCGGGAGTCGATCGGCCTCTTCGAGCGGCTCAGCGTGCACGGGCGGGAGCTGGACGACGAGCTGCGGCGCCTGGAGCGCGAGCCGGATCGTGCCAGGACCACGGAGCTGTTGCCGCAGCTGCGCGAACGGGTCGAGCGGATCACCCACTCCGCCGAGTCCCTGCGCTGGGCGGCGCGGGACCGGGCGCGGTCGTTCGCCGAGGACGACCTGGAGTCGCTGACCACCCAGATCGACGTGGAGGCGGGAGCCCTGCGCGACTGGTCGCGCGCCGAGCCGGTGTGGCCCGAGCCGGCCGAGGAGCCCACTCATCCGCAGTCGGCACAGGGGCCGCGGGCCTCGTCGGCGCGGCCTTCGGAGGCCGCGACGGGCCCGGAGCGGACGCCGGGCGAATCGGAGCCGGGGGCGGGCGCTCAGCAGCCCCGGGCGATCCCGCCACGGGACCCGCGGCTCGCGATGCGGTACTCGTGGGAGAAGTCCGCCCGTCCGGAGACCTCGAACTAGTTGCAGGAGTTCGCCGTTCGGAGACCTCGCACCAGGACACGGAGCGCGCCGTCCGGGGAGCGTGCCCGGTGGGCGCCGAGCGCTCCGCCGGACGGCCGGGCTGCCCCGGACGGAGGCTGTCCGCCGGACGGAGACGCGTGGTGGGGCGGGGTCGGGCTCCCGTGCGGCGGCCCCTGCGGGTAACCTCCCGCTCATGTCCTGCCATGTCGCGATCGTCACTGATTCCACGGCCTACCTGCCGCCGCAGACGATGGAGTCGCATGGCATCACAGCGGTGCCACTGACCGTTGTGCTGGGGAACCGGGCCCTCGAGGAGGGCACCGAGATCTCGGCCCGTTCCCTCGCCCAGGCCCTCCAGAAGCGCCGTGCCGTGACCACGTCCCGGCCGAGCCCGGAGACCTTCGCGGCCGCCTACCGGGCCACGGCGGAGGCCGGGGCGACCGGCATCGTCTCGCTCCATCTGTCCTCGGAGTTCTCCGGCACCTACGACGCGGCGGCGCTGGCCGCCCGGGAGGCACCCGTCCCGGTCCGTGTGGTCGACACCGGCATGGTGGCGATGGCGCTGGGATTCTGCGCCCTCGCCGCGGCCGAGGCGGTGGACGCCGGCGGCTCCCTCGACGAGGCGGTGGCAGCGGCCGAGAAGCGCGCCGCGGGCACGTCCGCGTTCTTCTACGTCGACACCCTCGACTATCTGCGCCGGGGCGGCCGCATCGGTACCGCCCAGGCGTTGTTCGGGTCCGCGCTCGCGGTGAAGCCGCTGCTGCAGCTGGAGGGCGGCCGCATCGAGCTCAGGGAGAAGGTGCGCACGGCCTCCAGGGCGATCGCCCGGCTGGAGGAGATCGCCGCCGAGCGCGCCGGTACGGGACCGGTGGATATCGCGGTGCACCATCTCGCCGCGCCGGAACGGGCGTCCGCGCTGGCGGAGCGGCTGCGGGAGCGGGTGCCGAACCTCGGGGAACTGCACGTCAGCGAGGTGGGCGCGGTGATCGGCGCGCACACCGGGCCCGGACTGCTGGGGGCGGTGGTCTCACAGAGGTGAGGACGCGGTGACGCGGCGGGCCCGTCCGCGTCGTGCGGTGGTGCGGGGCGCGGGTTCTGCCGTCGGCTGGTCGCCGGCCCGTACGGTCTCGTCACTTCGGAGAGTGAGCGAGTTTTCCACAAAGGCCCGGTTGTCCACCGGAATTGGTGCTGCTCAGCGCGATAGCGCGGAGATGCCTACCGTCGGATGGCATGAGTCACCGATCACGCTCTGCGACCAGCGGCCCGGGCCGTGGGCCTGCCTCGGACGGCCGTGTACGTCACCGGCGGCAGCGGCAGCGCACCGGGAGCCACCCGGTGCCGGCCCCGTCCGCCCCCTCGCCGGCGGACACGGCGCCGCCGACGGCGGCGCGGTTGCGCGCTCACGCCCTCTTCCGGATGTCCGGCGCACCCGGGACGGCGACCGGCCAACCCACGCGCACCTGGCCGCCCGCGGCTGCTGGGACACCGGCGCCTGACCGAGCGACGGCCGACCCCGAAAGCGGGCGGGACGCCGGTGCAGCGCCCGAGCCGGGCAGGGTCCGGTCCGGGCCGCCGCCCGGTTCGCGTGACCCCTCAGGAGCGGGCCGAGCGACCGCTGCCGGGCCGTCGCTGCCGGAGCGGGCACGGCTGGCCCTGGCGGAGCGGATGCCCTCGTGGGTGCGGCTGCGCTGCGGGCTGGAGCCGAAGGCACTGGCCGCTCTCGCGCTGGTCCTGGTCCTGGGGGTGGGCCTGGCCGTGCACCACTTCTGGTCCGGGCAGCCCGAGCCGGTGCGCGCGCCCGAACTGGTCGGGGAGGCCCCGCCCGCTCCGGAGGTGAATCGACCCGCGCCCTCGCCGGGCCCACCGCCCGCGCGGGAGCCCGCCGGGCGCATCGTGGTCGATGTGAGCGGCAAGGTTCGGCGGCCGGGCGTCCTCCGCCTCCCGGTGGGGTCCCGGGTCGCCGACGCGCTGCTTGCGGCGGGCGGGGTGAAGGCGGGCACCGACCTCACCGGCCTCAACCGGGCGCGGGTGCTCATGGACGGCGAGCAGGTGGTCGTGGGCGTCCCGCAACCTCCGGGGCCGCAGGGGCCGCCGGGCGGCGCTGCCCCGGGCGCGGGACCACTGAGCCTCAACACCGCCACGGTGGAGCAGCTCGACACCCTGCCTGGTGTGGGCCCGGTACTCGCCCGGCACATCCTCGACTACCGCACCGAGCACGGCGGCTTCCGCTCCGTCGACGAACTCCGCGAGGTGACGGGGATCGGCGACCGCCGGTTCGCGGATCTGGAACCGCTGGTGCGGCCGTGACCCGGGCGCCCGCGGATCCCCCCGAGTCCTGGCCGGAGGCGGCCCAACCCCGTGAGGAACGCCCGGCCGATCTGCGTCTGGTGCTGCCCGCGCTGGCCGCCTGGGGCGCGGCGACCCTCGCTCTGACGACGCGGCCGCCCTGGCCGGGAGTGACGGTGCTCGTCTGTGTCGCCCTGGCGGGCACGTTCCTGCTGTCGCTCACCGTCCGGGCGGTACGCCGGCGTTCCTGGCAGGGGGCCGGCAACAGGGTCGCTGCCGCCGCCGTGCTGCTGTGCACCGCCGCTGGTACGGCCGCCGGCGCACTGCGCGGCGCGGATCTGTACCGGGGGCCGGTACCCGACGCGGCCCGGCAAAACCGCCCGATCACCGCCGAGTTGACCGTCACCACCGATCCGCGCAGGACACGGCCGCGGACCTGGGGTGATCCGGCGTCACAGACCGCCGTCCTCCTGGAGGGACAGGTCGTCAGGGTCACGACACCGGAGGGGGAGTCCATCACGACCAGGGCGCCGGTCCTGGTGATCGTCCGGCCCGGCGAGGCCGCCCGCCCATGGTTGGGACTGCTGCCGTCGACCAGGGTCACCCTCACCGCCCGTGCCGAGCCACCGGCGGAGGGAGAGGGCCGGTTCGCGGCCGTGCTGAAGGTGCGAGGCACGGGGCCGCCCCGCATCACGGGGCCGCCCACTCCGGCGCAGCGCACGGCGGGGGACCTGCGCGCGGGGCTGCGGAGGGCGACCGAAGAGCTACGACCGGACGCACGCGCACTGCTGCCGGGGCTCGTCGTCGGGGACACCTCCCGCATCGGCACCGAACTGCACGAGGCGTTCAAGGCGACTGATCTGACGCATCTGCTGGCTGTGTCCGGCAGCAATCTGGCGATCGTCCTGTTCCTGCTCATCGGCCCACCGAGCCGCGCCCTGAGAGCGGAACGAGGCGGTCTGGCACCCCGGTTGGGCATCTCACTGCGCGCCACAGCACTGTCCGGCGGCGCGCTCACCCTCGGTTTCGTCGTCGTGTGCCGGCCGGAACCGAGCGTGTTGCGTGCCGCGGCCTGCGGGGCGATCACCTTGCTGGCCGTGGGCACCGGCCGGCGCAGATCCCTGCTCCCGGCGCTGGCAGCGGCCGTGTTGCTGCTGGTGCTCTGGGACCCCTGGTCGGCCCGCACCTACGGGTTCCTGCTCTCGGTGCTGGCGACGGGCTCCCTGCTCACCATCGCCCCGCGCTGGAGCGCGACGCTGCGCCGGCGGGGGGTACCGGGACGAATCGCGGAGGCTCTCGCCGCGGCCGCGGCGGCGCAGGCGGTGTGCGCGCCGGTCGTGGTCGTGTTCGCCGAGCGGATCAGCCTGGTGGCGATTCCGTGCAATCTCCTCGCCGAGCCCGCGGTGGCGCCCGCCACGGTGCTGGGGTTCGCGGTGCTTGCCGCGGCACCCGTCTCGGCAACGGCCGCGGAGGTGCTTGCGCGCTGCGCCGGCTGGCCGGCCGGGTGGATCGCCGGAGTCGCCCGCACCGGGGCCGGCCTGCCCGGGGCGCAGGCGGAGTGGCCCGGCGGCTGGTGGGGCGCTCTACTGCTGGCCGCCGCCACCGCCGCGGGGGTGCTGTTGGTCCGTGCCCTGGCCCGGCGCCCCTGGCCGGCCGTGGGATGCGCCCTGCTGCTCGTACTCGCCGTGCTGCGGCCGCCCCCGCTGACCAGGATCGTCACCGGCTGGCCGCCGCCGCGCTGGTCGTTCGCCATGTGCGACGTCGGGCAGGGCGACGCCACCGTGCTCGCCGCGGGCGAGGGTTCGGCCGTCGTCGTGGACGCCGGGCCGGACCCGGCGCTCACGGACCGGTGCCTGCAAGAACTGGGAGTCAGAAGCGTGCCGCTGCTGCTGCTCACCCACTTCCACGCCGACCATGTGGCGGGGCTGCCCGGCGCGCTGCGGGGCAGGACCGTCGGTGCGATTCAGACGACGTCCCTCGAAGAACCGCGTGACCAGGCCGAGTTCGTGCGCCGGACCGCGACAGCCGCGGGAGTTCCGTTGATCCGGCCCGGGCGGGGGGAGCGACGGCGTGCGGGAGGGCTGACCTGGCAGGTGCTGTGGCCTGCCCCCGGCTCCGCACCGGGCCTCGGCGCGAAGCCGCTGGAGCCGAACGACGCGAGTGTCACCCTGCTCGTGCGCACGGACAGCGGTGTGTCGCTGCTGCTTCTCGGGGATCTCGAACCTCCGGCGCAGCGAGGGCTGATACGGGCCCACCCGGCCCTGCCACGCGTCGACGTCCTCAAGGTCGCCCACCACGGCTCGGCGTACCAGCACCCCGCCCTGCTCGCCGCTGCCCGGCCGAGGCTGGCGTTGATCTCCTGTGGCCGGGACAACCCGTACGGGCATCCGTCGCCCCGGACCGTCTCCGCACTGCGGTCGCAGGGCGCGCTGGTGATACGCACAGACACGGAGGGTTCGATCGCCGTCACGGGCTCCGGCCGGGGTCTGCGTGGCGTGGCCCGCGGCGCCAGGGCGCCGTGAGCGCCTCACCGCGGACCGGCAGGTGCGCAGCACGGTGCGCCGTCCCGGAGGGTCCCGGCTGTGCGGTCGGTCAGTCCGGCCATGGGCCCGCACCGACCAGGCGCCTGCCCGGGCCCGCCTCGGGGCGGGCCGGTCCGGTCCTTGGTGGTGGGGTCCGGCCTTCGACTGGTTCGGTTCGGGGGCGGGTCCAGCAGGTCGGATCCAGCGGGTCGGCTCGGTCCGGCCCTGGCCGGGTACCGCCCTCGGCCGATCCGGGCGGCCCCGTCCGGTGAGGCTGTTCCCGTCAGTCCAGCCAGCGGCCCTCGCGCATCAGCAGCTGTCCCCGGTCCCACAGGAACCACAGGGGCACGAGGGTGGGCACGCCGTCCGCCGATGCCGTGGCCACCCAGGCGTCGCGGTCGCCTGCCAGCCGGTCGAGGGCGTCCGTTCTGCGCTGTGCCCGGCTCCGCGCCGGTTCGGGGTTCGTCACGGCCCGGAACGTACGCGGCGGGCCACTTGCGGTGCGTCGGGCCGGGGACCGATCTGCCTCAGCCCCGCGTCCTAGGACCCCTGGCGCATGGCGGGGCGGCCCGCAGTCGGCACAGACTGCTTGCATGGACACCCCATCACAGCCCTTGCCGACAGAGACCGCCGACGCATATCTCCGCCGTATCGGGGCCGAGCGTCCCTACCGGGCGGACGGGGAGGCCCTGCGCGAGTTGCAGCAGCGGCATCTGCGCTCCGTACCGTTCGAGAACCTCTCGATCCACCTGGGGGAGGACGTGGTTCTGGAGGACAAGCCGCTGCTGGACAAGGTCGTCGGGGCGCGCAGGGGCGGGTTCTGCTACGAACTCAACGGCGCGTTCGCCGCGTTGCTGCGCAGCCTCGGCTTCGGTGTCACCCTGTTCCAGGCCCGGGTCTTCACGGGGGACGGGCAGCTCGGCATCCCGTACGACCACCTCGCCCTGCGGGTGGAGACCGTCGACGGCAGCGGGCCCTGGCTCGCCGACGTGGGCTTCGGCGATCACTGCCACTACCCGCTCCTGCTCGACGAACGGGGCGACCAGAGCGATCCGGCCGGCACCTTCCGCATCGCCGAGGCGCCGGACGGCGACCTGGACGTGCTGCGGGACGGGGAGCCGCAGTTGCGGCTCGAGCCGCGGCCGCGGGAACTGGAGGATTTCGAGGCCGGTGCCTGGTACCACCGCACCTCGCCCGCCTCCCACTTCACCCAGAAGCTCGTCTGCTCCCGGCTCACGGACGACGGCCGGATCACCCTGTCCGGACGCAAACTCGTCACCACGGCGCACGGGCAGCGCGAGGAGCGGCAACTCGGTGACGACGCAGAGATCCTGGCCGCGTACCGGGAGCACTTCGGGCTTGAGCTGGACCGGGTGCCGGAGATCCGGAAACCCCGTACGAGGGACACGGCACAATGTGACGGTGAGTGATGTGAGACATGTGCTCGTCCTGCCCGACCGCGACGCCGCCGAAGAGGTCATAGAGGCGATCGGGGACCACTTCGGCGTGGACGACGAACCCCAGTTGGTGCGGGACGCCCTGGCGGGGGAGGACGACGCCGAGGACGCACAGTGGCTGGTGGTCGTCGAGGACCCGGAAGGCCGCCTGAGCCCCGTGGAACTGGACGACTTCGTGGCCGACTGGGACGGCTGGAGGGAGGAGCCCTGATCCCGCCCTACGGGCGTCCCTTCGGCCGGAGGTGGGCAAGCGGGTGCCTGAACCCGCACCCGAGTCGCTGAACGCACCCGAGTCGCTGAACGCACCTGAGTCGCTGAACCCCACCGGTCCCTTCTGACCCCGGCGAACCCTGAGACCTTCCGGTCCTTCCCGGGCCGTTCCTGCCCCCTGTGTTTCCTGCGCTCCCTGTGTTTCCTCCGGCCCCTCCGCTGCCCTCGGACCTTCCAGTTCCTCCGGCCCCTGCGGCCCTTCCGCCTCTCCGCGCCGATCCGTGTGCACGGGCTTGCGCGCCCCGCCGCCTCCGGGCCGCAGGGCAGGCAGCGGTGTCGGTGGCCCGTGGGATGCTGGACCACGATGGCCACCAGGAAGAACACGAACGACGACCCCCTCGCCCCCGTCACGATCGCGGTGGGCCAGGAGGATCTGCTGCTGGACCGCGCCGTGCAGCAGGTGGTGGCGGCAGCCCGGGCCGCCGACGCCGACACGGACGTCCGCGATCTCGCCCCCGACCAGCTCCAGCCCGGCACGCTCGCCGAACTGACGAGTCCCTCGCTCTTCGCCGAGCGCAAGGTCGTCGTCGTGCGGAACGCACAGGATCTGTCCGCCGACACGATCAAGGACGTCAAGGCCTATCTCGCCACACCGGTCGAGGAGATCACGCTCGTCCTGCTGCATGCGGGCGGCGCCAAGGGGAAGGGCCTGCTGGACGCGGCACGCAAGGCCGGCGCGCGTGAGGTGGCGTGTCCCAGGACGACCAAGCCCGCTGAGCGACTGACGTTCGTGCGCTCCGAGTTCCGCACACTGGGGCGGTCGGCGACCCCCGAGGCGTGCCAGGCGCTCGTCGACGCCATCGGCAGCGATCTCAGGGAGCTGGCGAGCGCGGTCTCGCAACTGGTCGCGGATGTCGAGGGCACGATCGACGAGGCCGTCGTCGGCCGCTACTACACCGGGCGCGCGGAGGCCTCCAGCTTCACCGTCGCCGACCGTGCGGTCGAGGGCCGTGCGGCCGAGGCCCTGGAGGCGCTGCGCTGGTCGCTCTCGACCGGCGTCGCACCGGTCCTGATCACCAGCGCGCTGGCCCAGGGGGTGCGGGCGATCGGCAAGCTCTCGTCGGCGCGCGGCGGCCGACCCGCCGATCTCGCGCGCGAGCTGGGCATGCCGCCCTGGAAGATCGACCGGGTCCGCCAGCAGATGCGCGGCTGGACCCCCGACGGCGTGGCCCTCGCCCTGCGCGCCGTCGCCGAGGCTGACGCGGGAGTGAAGGGCGGCGGCGACGACCCGGAGTACGCGCTGGAGAAGGCGGTGGTCACGGTCGCCCGTGCGGCCCGCCTGCGCCGCTGACCTGCCTGGCGCCGGTTTGCGTCCGCCGCTCCCGTCCGCCGGCCTGCGCCGTCGAACGCCTCGCGGTCGCTGCCCCGTGCCCCGCCGCGGCCCCGTTCCGCGCCCCTGCCCTTGCCCAAGAACTCGCGAGCCGCGCTCCTCGGACCTGGCCTCGCCGGCTCCGGCCCCGTCCGCCACTGTGCGGCACCGCTGACGGTGTCGTAGGTTCCGCGGCCACACCTTCGCGGCCTGGACCCAGCTCACCCCCGCCCGAACCTCACCCAGCCCCCCACCCTCGGGCAGCGGGCTCGGCTCGCCTCAGCAGGGGGACGGCCCAGGCATCAGGCATGCCGGTGAGCCGGTGAGCCGGTGAGCCAGTGAGACCGTGAACCCGTGTGGCGATGTGCGACGTGGGACGGGCGGGGCGGTGCCGTGGCTCCCGGGCCGGACACCGGATAAGACTCCCGATGCGCGGGGTCGGGGAGCGAGGGTCTGCCCTCCGCCGGACCCGTCGCCGCTCTCCTCAGTGCTTCGGAGCCCGCCACTCGGGCGCCAGGACGGCCCAGAGCTGCTTGTCGTAGCGCACGCCCTCGTAAGGCCATGCCTCCCGGCGCACGCCCTCCAGAGTCATACCGAGCCGCTTGGCCACAGCCGAGCTGCGGTCGTTGTCCGCGCGGCAGTGCCACTCGGCCCGGTGCAGCCCCCGGGACACGAAGGCCCAGTCCAGCAACGCGCCGCACGCCCGGGTGACCAGACCGTGGCCCTCGGCCGACGGCTCGAGCCAGCAACCGATCTCGCACGAGCCGCGGGCGGCGTGGAACTCGGTGAACATCACGCCGCCGACCAGTACCCCGTCCCGCCGGATGCCGTAGAGACGGGCACCGTCGTCCGCCTGACGTTCGGCGTAGCGCTTGAGCGTGGCCCGCGCCCCGTCGACGTCGTCGGTGACGAACGACGCCCCGACCCACGGACGAATGTGCTCGCGAGCCCGGTCCAGATGGTCGGCGAACTCCTCGGCATGCCGGATCTCCAGCGGACCGAGGCGGACACCGTCTCGCAGCGGCAGCGAGAACATGAGAGGCCTCCCCATTCACACAACAAGCGTTATGGGAACGTACCGTGGCGGCATGCCACGTACCAAGGGAGATCATGAGGGCCGCCGACGCGACGTCTCCGCGGCGGTCTGGCAGGTCATGTCCGCGCGTGGCTTCGCCGGCCTGACGCTGCGCGCCGTCGCGGCCGAACTCGGTGCGACGACCGGCCTGGTCACGCACTACTTCCCCACCAAGCAGGCCCTGGTGGAGTACGCCCTGGACCTGCTCGAACAGCGCACCCTCTCCCGCCCTCGCCGTCAGTCGGGCAAGGGGTCGGCAGCCTTCAGGGACGCGCTGCTGGACATCCTGCCGTTGACCCCGGAGGCCGTCGACGGCAATCGGATCTGGGTCTGTTCCTGGGACGCCGCGCTCTCCGACCCCGGCCTCAGCGCCGACTACGCCCGCAAGTACGCCCAGGGCCGGGACAGGTTGACGGAGCGGGTGGCCGCGGCTCAGGAACTCGGTGAACTGTCACCCGGCAGCCCCGCGCGCATCGCGGCCGGTGCTCAGTCCTTCGTCCTCGGTCTGGTGGTCCAGGCTCTGCTCGATCCGGCGGGGTTTCCCCCGCAGCGGCAGGTCGAGCTTCTGGACGACTACCTGGCCGGCCTGAGCATGCGCCCCGACGCGCCAGGCACGGCTGGTTCGACGGCAACGGCATGGGCGGCGACCCCCTCGACGCCGACGGCAACATCGACAGCGGCGACCCCGTCGGCGGCTCGGCGCGATGCCGGTGCAGCCCCACTGAGTGACGGGCGGTCGGCGGGCTGACCGGTCGTCGTCACCCCAAGCCGAAAACCCCGCCCTCCCGATCTGGGGAAGAACGGGGAGGCGGGGTCCTCGGGTCCGGCCGGAGCCGGGAAGCCGGTGGATTCGCACCCGCGTGGCGAACGCAGGCCGCGTGCGAATCCGGGGTGCCGGTCCGGGGACGGATGAGAGAGGGCCCGTCTGGTCCGGTCCGGCGATCAAGTCGTCCGGCGGGTCACCCCGAGGGGGTCGCTGCCGGAGGTCCCGGGGTCATCCCCGGGGCGGGAGCTCAGCCCTGGAGGGAGGCAACCTTGGACGCCAGCGCCGACTTCTTGTTGGCGGCGGCGTTCTTGTGGATGACACCCTTCGAGACGGCCTTGTCGAGCTTGCGGGACGCCTCACGAGCGGCCACGGTGGCCTTCTCGACGTCGCCGGCGGCGACAGCCTCGCGGGCCTTGCGGATCGCGGTCTTGAGCGAGGACTTGACGGCCTTGTTGCGCAGGCGCGCCTTCTCGTTCGTCTTGTTCCGCTTGATCTGGGACTTGATGTTCGCCACGAAAGAGCCTTTTCAGGATTGATGATCTTTGAAGGCGTGTCCCGCACCCATGACCTTCGGGGGACGGCCCTTCCGAGGACACGACTCTTCGGAGCGCATGACCCTTCCGGGCACGGGAGGTGCCTCCGGAGAGGACACACGAGACACAGCTGGCCAGACTACCAGAGCCTCTCCGACCGGCCCAAACCGAGCGAAGCCCCGCAGCCGTGGGAGCATGGAGGCTGCGTATCGATCCGACATCGACCCGAGACGAGCGCTCGGCGCTCAAGAATCAGGACCCTGCGTGCCCGCGACCCCTACCAATGTGCCCGAGCCGAGCCGTACCGACCCGGCGCTGATCCGCAACTTCTGCATCATCGCGCACATCGACCACGGCAAGTCCACCCTTGCCGACCGGATGCTCCAGCTGACCGGCGTGGTCGAGCAGCGGCAGATGCGCGCCCAGTACCTCGACCGCATGGACATCGAGCGTGAGCGCGGTATCACGATCAAGTCCCAGGCCGTGCGTCTGCCCTGGGCGCCCACCACGGGTGAGGGGCAGAGCCGGACCCACATCCTCAACATGATCGACACCCCGGGCCATGTCGACTTCACCTACGAGGTCTCCCGTTCGCTCGCCGCGTGCGAGGGCACGGTCCTCCTGGTGGACGCGGCCCAGGGCATCGAGGCGCAGACCCTCGCCAACCTCTACCTGGCGATGGAGAACGACCTCACCATCGTCCCGGTGCTCAACAAGATCGACCTGCCGGCCGCACAGCCCGAGAAGTTCTCCGAGGAGCTGGCCAACCTCATCGGCTGCGACCCCTCGGACGTCCTGAAGGTGTCGGCCAAGACGGGCCTGGGTGTGGAGGCGCTGCTGGACCGGGTGGTGAAGGACGTGCCGGCCCCGGTCGGCGTCAAGGACGCCCCCGCCCGCGCGATGATCTTCGACTCGGTCTACGACTCCTACCGCGGCGTCGTGACCTACGTACGCGTCGTCGACGGTCAGCTCAACAAGCGCGAGCGCATCCGGATGATGTCCACCGGCGCGACCCACGAACTGCTGGAGATCGGCACCAACTCCCCGGAGATGCTGGCGGCCGACGGCCTCGGCGTCGGCGAGGTCGGCTATCTCATCACGGGTGTGAAGGACGTCCGTCAGTCGAAGGTGGGTGACACGATCACCCAGCAGACCAAGGGCGCCACGGAGCCGCTCGGCGGCTACAAGGACCCGAAGCCGATGGTGTTCTCCGGCCTGTACCCCCTCGACGGCTCGGACTACCCCGAGCTGCGCGACGCGCTCGACAAGCTGCAGCTCAACGACGCCGCGCTGGTCTACGAGCCGGAGACGAGCGCCGCCCTGGGCTTCGGCTTCCGCGTCGGTTTCCTCGGACTGCTCCACCTCGACGTGATCCGGGAGCGCCTTGAGCGCGAGTTCGGCCTCGACCTGATCGCGACCGCCCCGAACGTGGTCTACCGGGTGGTCATGGAGGACGGCACCGAGCACACCGTCACCAACCCCAGCGAGTTCCCCGAGGGCAAGATCGCCGAAGTGTACGAGCCGGTCGTGCGCGCGACGATCCTCGCGCCGAGCGAGTTCATCGGCTCGATCATGGAGCTCTGCCAGAACCGCCGCGGTGTGCTCCTCGGCATGGACTACCTCTCCGAGGACCGGGTCGAGATCCGCTACACCCTGCCCCTCGCCGAGATCGTCTTCGACTTCTTCGACCAGCTGAAGTCCAAGACCCGCGGCTACGCCTCGCTCGACTACGAGCCCACCGGCGAGCAGGGCGCCCAGCTGGTGAAGGTCGACATCCTCCTCCACGGCGACAAGGTCGACGCCTTCTCGGCGATCACCCACAAGGACCAGGCCTACGCGTACGGCGTGCGGCTCGTCGCCAAGCTGAAGGAGCTCATCCCCCGGCAGGCCTTCGAGGTGCCCGTCCAGGCGGCCATCGGCTCCCGGGTGATCGCCCGCGAGACGATCCGGGCCATCCGCAAGGACGTGCTGGCCAAGTGCTACGGCGGTGACATCTCCCGTAAGCGGAAGCTGCTGGAGAAGCAGAAGGAGGGCAAGAAGCGGATGAAGATGGTCGGCTCGGTGGAGGTGCCGCAGGAGGCGTTCATCGCCGTGCTGTCCAGTGACGACTCCGCGGGCGGCAAGGCGAAGAAGTAGTCCGGAGGGTCACGCGAACGCACCAGTCGTCCCCGTTCGCCTGCCGCGTCCCACAGGCCCGTGCGCTTCCGGTGCACGGGCCTGTTCGTTATCAAGCGGCAGCCCGCGGCCCCTTACGTGGCGCAGCGTGGCGCTCTACCCTGATCAGGCCCCGATGGTTACTCGCGAGTTAAACAACTGTGACCAGTCGGGCAATCAGCCAGTCATGCAGCAATGCCGCAGCAGGCCCGGAGGATGTCGTGAGCGACACACAGAACCTGATCGAGAACCGACCGCCCTCCGTGGCGACGCTCTTCGTCCAGCGCGTGGCGGCCACTCCCGACGCGGAGGCCTACCGCTACCCCGTCCCCGCGGCCTCCGGGCAGGGGCCCGACGACTGGAAGTCGCTGAGCTGGCAGGAGGCCGCCGAGCGGGTCTACGCCATCGCGGCCGGACTGGTCGAACTGGGTGTGCGTGCCGAGGAGCGGGTGGCTCTCGCCTCCTCCACCAGGGTCGAGTGGATCCTCGCGGACCTCGGCATCCTCTGCGCGGGCGCCGCCACGACGACGGTGTACCCGCAGACCAACGCGGAGGAGTCCGCGTACATCCTGGCCGACTCCGAGAGCAGGGTGCTGATCGCCGAGGACGCCGCGCAGGTGGCCAAGGCGCGTGAGCGGCGCGCCGAGCTGCCGCATCTGAAGCACGTGATCGTGATCGACGAGGCGGGCGCCCAGCCGGCCGAGGGCGACCCCGACGGCTGGGTCCTCTCGCTCTCCGCCCTCGAGGCGCGCGGTGCCGAGTACCTCACCAAGAACCCCGCCGCGGTCAAGGAACGGGTGGAGGCGATCACCTCCGACCAGCTCGCCACCCTCATCTACACCTCGGGCACCACGGGCCGCCCCAAGGGCGTCCGGCTGCCGCACGACAACTGGTCCTACATGGCCAAGGCGATCGCCTCGACGGGTCTGGTCACCCAGGAGGACGTCCAGTACCTGTGGCTGCCGCTCGCGCACGTCTTCGGCAAGGTGCTGACCTCCGGCCAGATCGAGGTCGGGCACGTCACGGCCGTAGACGGCCGGGTCGACAAGATCATCGAAAACCTTCCGGTGGTCCAGCCGACGTACATGGCGGCCGTGCCCCGCATCTTCGAGAAGGTCTACAACGGCGTGGCCGCCAAGGCGCGGGCCGGCGGCGCGGCCAAGTACAAGATCTTCCAGTGGGCCGCCGGTGTCGCGCGCGCCTACGCCAAGGAGTCCCAGGACAACTACCGCCGCACCGGCACCGCCTCCGCCTCCTTCGGCCTCACCGCGAAGCACAAGGTCGCCGACGCGCTCGTCTACTCCAAGCTCCGCGAGGCCTTCGGCGGACGACTGCGCGCCGCCGTCTCCGGATCCGCCGCCCTCTCGCCCGAGATCGGCTTCTTCTTCGCCGGCGCCGGCATCCACATCCTGGAGGGCTACGGCCTCACGGAGTCCAGCGCCGCCTCCTTCGTGAACCCCGGCGAGGCGTACCGCACCGGCACCGTCGGCAAGCCGCTGCCCGGCTGCGAGGTGCGCATCGCGGACGACGGCGAGATCCTGCTGCGCGGTCCCGGCATCATGGAGGGCTACCACGGGCTGCCCGAGAAGACCGCCGAGGTCCTGGAGTCCGACGGCTGGTTCCACACCGGCGACATCGGCGAACTCTCCCCCGACGGCTACCTCAAGATCACGGACCGCAAGAAGGACCTGATCAAGACCTCCGGCGGCAAGTACATCGCGCCGGCCGAGGTCGAGGGCCAGTTCAAGGCGGTGTGCCCGTTCGTCTCGAACATCCTGGTGCACGGAGCCGACCGCAACTACTGCACGGCGCTCATCGCGCTCGACGAGGCCGCCATCCTCGGCTGGGCCGAGGAGAACGGCCTCGAGGGCAAGTCGTACGCGGAGGTCGTCGCCGCACCGCAGACCGAGCGACTCGTCGACGGCTATGTGCAGCGGCTCAACGGAACGCTCCAGCGCTGGCAGACCATCAAGAAGTTCCGCCTGCTGCCGCGCGACCTCGACATCGAGCACGGCGAGCTGACGCCGAGCCTGAAGCTGAAGCGCCCGGTGGTCGAGCGCGAGTACAAGGACCTGATCGAGGGCATGTACGAGGGCGCCCGCGAGGCGTGACACCACCGCTCGGCGGCCCGTCGCCCGGCACCGCGCCGCGCGACGGGCCGCCGAGCCGTTCCGCGGCCTCCGTAACGGCCCGACGGCCCGCACACCGCCGGCTCGCGGCCGCGCCGGGCCCCTCCGGTCCACCGCATGTTCGCGACCGCTTCCGCTCCCCGCTCCCCCGAACAGTCCCACTTCGGTGACTCCGCGCTTATGGGCGCGCCCGGTCTGTCACGCTGTCCGTGTCGTCACTGCCCGTCGGGCGGTGCGGCGGAAAGGCAGAGGGCACAGACCGGGCAGCCAGACAGACCGGACAGGAGTCGCCGCGTGGGGTCCGTTCCGATGCAGCAGGAGACCACTCACCGTTCGGTGCGGATGCTCCCGCGGCGTGGCGACGTACGCCTGGTGGCCCGCACCAGCCTGCCCGGGAACCCCCTCGCCGCGTCCGCCGCCCGCCGCTTCGTCCGGGCCGCGCTGGCCGACTGGACCGGACTCGGTACGGTCACCCCGCGCGGTACGGACCGGCTCGCCGACGACGCCGTACTGGTCGTCAGCGAGCTCGCCACCAACGCCCTCGTCCACGCGGGAACCGGAGTCGAGGTGCTCGCCCGGCTCGACCCGGCCACCGACGACGACCCGGCGGCCCTGGTGATCGAGGTCTCCGACCACCACCCGGCGCGGGCGGTGCGCGGCGACGGCCACGAGCAGGAGGGCGCGGACCCGGGGGAACCGGAACACGGGCGAGGGCTCCATCTCGTCGCCACGCTCGCCGCGTCCTGGGGGATCACCTACCGACCGGGCCTCAAGACGGTCTGGGCGCGGCTTCCGCTCGACGGCTTCGACGGTGCGGCCCCGCCTCAGGGTGTCGAGGCCCCCCGGCAGCGCGGGGTCCGGGCGGCCGAGATCCTGGCCCCCTCCCCGCGCGGAGGTGTCCGCGACGACCGCGAGTGGGTCGGCCGCGGCGCGCTCTCCTTCCTCGCCGAGGCGTCCGACCTGCTCGCCGGGCAGCTCGATCAGGACATGGTCGCCGCCCTCGCCGGACAGCTGCTGGTGCCCAGGCTCGCCGACTGGTGCGCGGTCTGGCTGGACGGCGAGACGGGCCCGGCGCCCCGGCCCGCCCGGGTCTGGCACGCGGACGAGTCCGCCATCGAGGGCCTGCGGGAGGCACTGGCCGGCGACCCGCCCCGGTTACCGGTCGAGCCGCGAGGGGCCGCCGTACCGGTTTCCGTCGCCTGGCCGCCCGGCGGCGCGGGCAGCGCGGTCGCGTTCCGGCTGACCGTCGGCGCCCGGCCGCTCGGCACCCTGCTGCTCGGCCGTGAGGCGGCACCGGGCGTCCCCGACGAGGCCGTCGCGCTGCTGGAGGACTTCGCCCGCCGCGTCGGCCTCGCGATCGGCGCGGCCCGCCAGTACAGCCGGCAGGCCACGATCAGCCGGGTCCTGCAGCGCGGTCTCCTGCCCGCCCAGGTCGCCCGCATCCCCGGGGTCGACAGCTCCCTGGTGTACGAGCCGAGCGACGAGGGACTGGCCGGGGGCGACTTCTACGACATCTTCCCGGCGGGCAGCGGCGGGCGCTGGTGCTTCATGCTCGGCGACGTCCAGGGCAGCGGGCCGGAGGCCGCCGTCGTGACCGGCCTCGCCCGGCCCTGGCTGCGGCTGCTCGCCCGTGAGGGCTACCAGGTCGCCGGCGTCCTCGACCGGCTGAACGGCCTGCTCCTCGACGACGCGCTGGAGGCGGCCGAGGCGGCGGCGCTGATGGCGGCCGGTCCTGCGGTGGCCGGTCCTGCGGTGGCCGGTCCTGCGGTGGCCGGTACGGCCGGTGCCGGCTCCGGCACCGGCCACGAGGGTCCCCAGTCCCGGTTTTTGTCACTGCTCTACGGCGAGCTGACACCGTTGCCGGAGGGCGGGGTCCGCTGTGCCCTCGCCTGCGCCGGCCACCCTCTTCCCCTGCTGCTGCGCCCCGACGGCACCGTCCGCCCCGCCGCCGCGTCGCAGCTCCTCCTCGGTGTCGTCGAGGACGTCGCGTACGAGAGCCAGACCTTCGAGCTCATGCCCGGCGACACCCTGCTGTGCGTCACCGACGGGGTCACGGAACGACGGTCCGGACAGCGGATGTTCGACGACTCGGACGGGCTCGCCCAGGCGCTCGCCGGCTGCACCGGCCTCACCGCGGAGGGAGTGGCGGACCGGATACGCCGGGCGGTGCACGAGTTCGCGGAGGCCCCGCCCGACGACGACCTCGCGCTGCTGGTGCTCCAGGCGCGTTGATCCCCGGCCCGGTGACCTCCGTCGGTTGATCTCCGGTCGGTTGACCTTCGGCCCGTTGACCTCCCGGCCCGTTGACCTCCCGGCCCGCGGCCACAGCCGGGCATCGCCGGCCGCGGCCGGGCCACCGCGCGCGTACCGGACAATGGGATGCATGCCTTCCGCACTGCCTGATGGTGAGCCCATGCCCGTCGACGGGGCGCTGCCCCCGCATGCCCTCGCGGGCGCGGCCGGCCGGCCCCTCGGGTTCTACCTGCACGTCCCGTACTGCGCCACGCGCTGCGGCTACTGCGACTTCAACACGTACACGGCGAGCGAGCTGCGCGGCACCGGCGGCGTCCTGGCCTCCCGCGACAACTACGCGGACACGCTCGCCGAGGAGATCCGGCTCGCCCGCAAGGTCCTCGGCGACGACCCGAGGCAGGTCAGGACCGTGTTCGTGGGCGGCGGGACCCCCACGCTGCTGCCCGCCGCCGACCTCGTCCGGATGCTGGGCGTCGTCCGCGAGGAGTTCGGCCTCGCCGACGACGCGGAGATCACCACGGAAGCCAACCCGGAGTCCGTCGACCCGACCTACCTGGCGGAGCTGCGCGCCGGCGGCTTCAACCGGGTGTCCTTCGGCATGCAGAGCGCCCGGAGGCACGTGCTGGAGGTGCTCGACCGCACCCACACGCCCGGCCGGCCCGAGGTCTGTGTCGCGGAGGCCCGGGCGGCCGGCTTCGAGCACGTGAACCTCGACCTCATCTACGGCACGCCCGGCGAGAGCGACGACGACTGGCGCGCCTCCCTCGACGCGGCCATCGGCGCGGGCCCCGACCATGTGAGCGCGTACGCCCTGATCGTGGAGGAGGGCACCCGGCTGGCCCGCCGGATCCGGCGGGGCGAGGTGCCGATGACGGACGACGACGTCCACGCCGACCGCTATCTGATCGCCGACGAGGTGCTGGCCGGCGCCGGGTACGAGTGGTACGAGGTCTCCAACTGGGCCGGCTCGGAGTCCGGCCGCTGTCTGCACAACGAGCTGTACTGGCGCGGTGCCGACTGGTGGGGGGCGGGTCCGGGTGCGCACAGCCACGTCGGCGGGGTGCGGTGGTGGAACGTCAAGCACCCCGGCGCGTACGCGGCGGCACTGGCGGAGGGCCGTTCGCCGGGTGCCGGGCGCGAGATCCTGCCGGGCGAGGACCGGCGGGTGGAGCGGGTGCTCCTCGAACTGCGGCTGCGCGAGGGCTGCCCGCTGGACCTGCTGCGGCCGCCGGGCCTCACGGCCGCACGCCGGGCCCTGGAGGACGGCCTGCTGGAGCCGGGGCCGTACGAGGCGGGCCGGGCGGTGCTCACGCTCCGCGGCCGGCTCCTGGCGGACGCGGTGGTCCGGGACCTGGTGGACTGACCGGCCCCGGCGTACGTCACGGCCCTGGGGCGTGCCCCGGCCCGGCCCGGCTCCCGGCCTGTGTCCCGGCCCGGCCCGGCTCCCGGCATGTGTCCCGGCGTCCGGCCCGGTGCGGCCCGGTCCGGCCCCTCAGGCCGTGACGAAGTCGATCAGTTCCTCGACCCGCCCCAGCAGCGCCGGTTCCAGGTCCTTGTAGCTGTTCACCCGGGACAGGATGTGCTGCCAGGCCGCTCCCGTGTTCGGCGGCCAGCCGAGCGCTCGGCAGACCCCCGTCTTCCAGTCCTGCCCCCGCGGCACCGACGGCCAGGCGGGGATGCCCAGCGACGACGGTTTCACGGCCTCCCACACGTCGATGTACGGGTGCCCGACCACCAGGACGTGCGGGTCCGTCACCGACTCCGCGATTCGGGTCTCCTTGGAACCCGGCACCAGATGGTCCACGAGCACACCCAGCCTGGCGTCTGCGGCCGGTGCGAACTCGGCGACGACGGCGGGCAGGTCGTCGACGCCCTCCAGGTACTCGACGACCACGCCCTCGATGCGCAGGTCGTCGCCCCAGACCTTCTCCACCAGCTCCGCGTCGTGGCGGCCCTCCACGTAGATGCGGCCCGCGCGGGCGACCCGGGCCCGGGAGCCGGGCACCGCGACCGATCCGGAGGCCGTGCGGGTGGGCCGCGCGGGCGTACCGGACGAGGGCCGCACGAGGGTGACCAGCCTGCCCTCCAGCAGGAAGCCCCGCGGCTCCATCGGGAACACCCGATGCTTGCCGAAGCGGTCCTCCAGCGTCACCGTCCCCGCCTCGCACCGGATCACCGCACCGCAGAAGCCCGTGGAGACCTCCTCGACCACCAGGTCGGGCTCGGCGGGTACCTCAGGAACCGGGGCTGACCGCTTCCACGGGGGCGTCAGATCGGGACTGTAGCTGCGCATCCGCCAGACGCTACGACACCCCGAAGCGCTACGACACCCCGAACCGCCGGGCCAGTTCATCGCGTTGGGCGCGTACGAACGCGGCGTCCACCGCCGCACCGTGCCCCGGGACGTACACCGCGTCCTCCCCGCCCAGCGCGAGCAGCCGGTCCAGCGCCGCCGGCCAGCGGGACGGGACGGCGTCCGGTCCGGCCTGCGGGTCGCCGGACTCCTCCACCAGATCGCCGCAGAAGACGACCTCGTGGTCGCCGGGCACCAGCAACACCAGGTCGTGACGGCTGTGGCCCGGCCCGACGTTCGCCAGCATCACCTGGCGGCCGCCGAGGTCGAGCGTCCACTCGCCGGACACGACGTGCCGCGGGACGACCAGGGCGTCGGTGGCACGGGCCGCGTCCTCCGGCGGCATCCCGTGGCGGATCGCGTCGTCGCGCAGCACGGCCCGGTCCCGGAGCAGCTGGCTGTCGACGCCGACCGCGCCGTACACCTCGGCCCCGGGGAACGCGGCCGTGCCGAGCACGTGGTCGAAATGGGGATGGCTGAGCGCGATATGCGTCACACGCCGGCCGCCGAGGAGGGACTCGGCCTGGGTCCGGAGCTCCGCCCCCTCGCGGAGCGTCGAGCCCGTGTCGTACAGGAGCACCGCACTCTCGCCGGCCACCAGGCCCACGGTCGCGTCCCAGCCGGGCAGGCGCCGCCGCCCGACGCCGACGCCGAGCCGTTCCCAGCCGAAGTCTTCCCAACGGACGTCCATACGGCGACGCTATCCCGGAGCGAGCAGTGGCGTCATGGCTCGTCGCGACGGGGTAGGGTGCCCGGCCGCCCTTGCTAGGGACGTACCTCCCGGCCGTACACTGGGCCCGGTAAAACTGGCACTCAGTGAGGCCGAGTGCCAGGCCAGGGCCGAAGGACCGCCGAGGAACCACAGCTGGAGGTGTGCGCCATGCTCAGCGAACGCAGACTCGAGGTGCTGCGCGCCATCGTCCAGGACTACGTGGGCACCGAGGAGCCCGTCGGCTCCAAGGCCCTCACCGAGCGGCACAGCCTCGGGGTCTCGCCGGCGACCGTGCGCAACGACATGGCGGTGCTGGAGGAGGAGGGCTTCATCGCCCAGCCCCACACCAGCGCGGGCCGCATTCCCACGGACAAGGGCTACCGCCTCTTCGTGGACAGGCTCGCGGGCGTCAAGCCGCTGTCGTCCCCGGAGCGCCGGGCGATCCAGAACTTCCTCGAGGGCGCGGTCGACCTCGACGACGTCGTCGCCCGCACGGTGCGGCTGCTTGCGCAGCTGACCCGGCAGGTCGCCGTCGTCCAGTACCCGTCGCTCACCCGCTCCACCGTGCGGCACGTGGAGCTTCTGGCGCTCGCGCCGGCCCGGCTGATGCTGGTGCTGATCACGGACACCGGACGGGTCGAGCAGCGGCACGTCGACTGCCCCGCGCCCTTCTCCGACACGTCGCTCGCCGACCTGCGGGCCCGACTCAACAGCCGCGTCGTCGGACGGCGGTTCACCGATGTGCCGCAACTGGTGCAGGACCTTCCCGAGTCCTTCGACCTGGAGGACCGCGGCACGGTCTCCACCGTGCTCTCGACCCTCCTCGAGACCCTGGTCGAGGACACCGAGGAACGGCTGATGATCGGCGGCACCGCCAATCTGACGCGTTTCGCGCACGACTTCCCCCTCACCATCCGGCCCGTGCTGGAGGCGCTGGAGGAGCAGGTCGTGCTGCTGAAGCTGCTCGGTGAGGCCAAGGACTCGGGCATGACCGTACGGATCGGGCACGAGAACCTCCATGAGGGACTCACTTCCACATCCGTCGTCGCGGTCGGCTACGGTTCGGGCGACGAGGCAGTCGCCAAACTCGGCGTGGTCGGACCGACCCGCATGGACTACCCCGGAACGATGGGAGCGGTACGCGCAGTGGCACGTTACGTCGGACAGATCCTGGCGGAGTCGTAAGTGGCCACGGACTACTACGCCGTACTGGGCGTACGCCGCGACGCGTCGCAGGACGAGATCAAGAAGGCATTCCGGCGGCTCGCACGCGAACTCCACCCGGACGTGAATCCGGATCCGAAGACGCAGGAGCGCTTCAAGGAGATCAACGCCGCCTACGAGGTGCTGTCGGACCCGCAGAAGAAGCAGGTCTACGACCTCGGCGGCGACCCGCTGTCCGGCGCCGGAGGCGGCGGTGCGGGAGGCTTCGGTGCCGGTGGCTTCGGCAACTTCTCCGACATCATGGACGCGTTCTTCGGGACCGCCTCCCAGCGCGGGCCGCGGTCGCGGACGCGGCGCGGTCAGGACGCCATGATCCGGCTGGAGGTCGAACTCAACGAGGCGGCGTTCGGCACCACGAAGGACATCCAGGTCGACACCGCCGTCGTCTGCACGACCTGCTCGGGCGAGGGCGCCGCACCGGGCACGTCGGCTCAGACGTGCGACATGTGCCGCGGCCGCGGTGAGGTGTCGCAGGTCACCCGGTCCTTCCTGGGCCAGGTCATGACCTCGCGGCCGTGCCCCCAGTGCCAGGGCTTCGGAACCGTCGTCCCGACCCCGTGCCCGGAGTGCGCGGGCGACGGGCGGGTCCGGTCGCGTCGCACCCTGACCGTGAAGATCCCGGCGGGTGTCGACAACGGCACCCGCATCCAGCTCGCCGGGGAGGGCGAGGTCGGCCCGGGCGGCGGCCCCGCCGGCGACCTGTACGTCGAGATCCACGAACTGCCGCACCCGGTCTTCCAGCGCCGCGGCGACGATCTGCACTGCACGGTGACCATTCCCATGACCGCGGGTGCGCTCGGCACGAAGGTTCCGCTGGAGACGCTCGACGGCATGGAGGAGGTCGACATCCGCCCGGGCACCCAGTCCGGCCAGTCGATCCCGCTGCACGGCCGCGGTGTCACGCATCTGCGCGGCGGAGGACGTGGCGACCTGATCGTCCACGTCGAGGTGCAGACCCCCTCGAAGCTCGACCCGGAGCAGGAGCACCTGCTGCGGGAGCTGGCGAAACTGCGCGGCGAGGAGCGGCCGACGGGCCAGTTCCAGCCGGGTCAGCAGGGGCTGTTCTCCCGCCTCAAGGACGCGTTCAACGGCAGGTGAGCCGGGCGTGCCCCGCGCAGCGGCCCCGGCGGGCCGCGTCCCGCCCGGAGGCCGGGCGGTGTGGGGCCCCGTCCGCATCCGGGGCGGGGCCGCGGTCCGGCGGGCCGGGGCCCCGCTCGCCCGTCCCCGCGGTCCGTCGCGGCGCGCGTGGCAGAACCCCCGGAAGGGGCGGAGGCCGGGATTCGGACGTGGCGGCCGGACGTGGCACCATGCGGGCATGTCCTCCGCGCTGACCGATCTCTGCCGTTACCCGATCGTGCAGGCCCCCATGGCGGGTGGCGCCTCCTGTCCGGAACTGGCCGCCGCCGTGTCCGAGGCCGGAGGGCTCGGGTTCCTGGCCGCCGGGTACAAGACCGCGGACGGGATGTACCAGGAGATCAAACAGCTCCGCGGTCTCACCGGGCGGCCGTTCGGCGTGAACCTTTTCATGCCGCAGCCCGCCTACGCCGACGCGGCGGCCGTCGACGTCTACCGGCACCAGCTCGCCGGAGAGGCCGGCTGGTACGACACACCGCTCGGGGACCCCGACTCGGGCAGGGACGACGGCTACGAGGCCAAGCTGGCCATCCTGCGGGACGACCCCGTGCCGCTGGTGTCGTTCACGTTCGGCTGTCCCACCCCCGCCGCCGTCACCCGGCTGAAGCGGGCCGGGACGCTCACGGTCGTCACCGTCACCACGCCCGAGGAGGCGCTGGCGGCCCAGAACGCGGGCGCCGACGCCGTCTGCGTCCAGGGCGTCGAGGCCGGCGGCCACCAGGGCACGCACCGTGACGATCCCGCCAACGACGGCGCCGGCATCGGGCTGCTCGCGCTGATCGGGCAGGTCCGCGAGGTCGTGCCGCTGCCGGTGGTCGCGGCCGGGGGCATCATGCGCGGGAGCCAGATCGCCGCCGTCCTGGCCGCCGGGGCCGAGGCCGCACAGCTCGGCACCGCCTTCCTCGTCTGCCCCGAGTCCGGCGCGAACGTGCTGCACAAACAGGCCATGACCAGTCCGCTGTTCAACAGGACCGAGCTGACGAGGGCGTTCTCCGGCCGCCCCGCCCGCGGCCTGGTGAACCGGTTCATGAGGGAGCACGGGCCGTACGCGCCCGCCGCCTACCCCGAGGTGCACCACCTCACCTCCGGCCTCCGCAAGGCCGCCGCCAAGGCCGGTGATCCGCAGGCCATGGCCCTCTGGGCCGGCCAGGGCCACCGACTGGCCCGTGACCTCCCCGCCGGTCGGCTCGTCGAGACCCTCGCCGCCGAGACGGCCGCGGCCGCCTCCGCCCTCGCGCTCCGGAACCCCGCATGACCGCCCCCGTCTTCCTGGTCGAGCACGTCCGCACGGGTACCGTCACCCTGGACGGGCCCGAGGGCCGGCACGCCGTCTCCGTGCGCCGGCTGCGCGTCGGCGAGGAGGTCGTCCTGACCGACGGCCGGGGCGCGGGAGGCTACGGCACCGTCGCCGCCGTCGAGGGCAAGGACCGCCTCGACGTCACGGTCACCGCAGTGCGCGAGGAGGCGGAGCCCG
The DNA here is from genome assembly GCF_040656535.1 of Streptomyces sp. NPDC049887. Classification (NCBI taxonomy): domain Bacteria; kingdom Bacillati; phylum Actinomycetota; class Actinomycetes; order Kitasatosporales; family Streptomycetaceae; genus Streptomyces; species Streptomyces sp. NPDC049887. The sequence continues at coordinate 363,994 of NZ_JBFAMM010000004.1, forward strand.
CGCCCCGGATCACGGTCGTACAGGCCCTGCCCAAGGGCGACCGCGGCGAACTCGCCGTCGAGACGATGACCGAGACCGGCGTCGACGCGATCGTGCCGTGGGCGGCCGCCCGCTGCATCACGCAGTGGAGGGGCGAGCGCGGCGCCAAGTCGCTCGCCAAGTGGCGCTCCACGGCCCGTGAGGCGGGCAAGCAGTCGCGCCGGCTCCGCTTCCCCGAGGTCGCGGAGGCCGCCACCACGCAGCAGGTCGCGGGGCTGCTCGCCACGGCGGATCTCGCGGTCGTGCTGCACGAGGAGGGCGCGGAACCGCTCGCCACCGCGCAACTGCCGTCCGCCGGGGACATCGTGCTGGTCGTGGGGCCGGAAGGGGGAGTCTCCCCGGAGGAGTTGGCCACCTTCGCCGAGGCGGGCGCCAAGCCCTGCCGCCTGGGCCCGAGCGTCCTGCGGACCTCCACCGCGGGCACGGCGGCGACCGCCCTGCTGCTCGGCCGCACCGGCCGCTGGTCCTGAGCCACGACGCCCCCACCGGCGTCCGGACCCGCGGGCCCGAAGGCACCTCCCCGTCTCGCGGGCCCGAAGGCGGGTTACCGCCACCGGCGTGCCGCGGGAGCGGCGTCACCCGCCCCGAGGACGGCCCGCAGCCGGGTGCCGGCGCCCTCGCGGGTGAGGGGCACCGCATCGCGGCAGGTGCCGTCCCGGTGCGGTCGCCGCGCGATGACCAGAACCGGACGGCGGCCGCGGACGACCGGTCCGCCCAGGCCCGCGGGCGTCACCCACACGGCCCACGGCACGGGGCCGTTGGCCGCAAACGGACTACCGCGCCCCTCCCGCCCCTGGCACGCTGCCGCCCATGACGGCCCCTTTCCGTGCCCCCCTCCGCCTGCTCGCCACCGCCGTCTGCGCGGCCGGGACCGCGTCCGTCCTCGTGGCGTGCGAACCCGGTACGTCCGGTGGACTGAGTGCCATGGCGGTGTCGTACACCACCGACATCGCGGGAACGCGGGCCCTGGAGAACGAGGGTGTACGCGTCCGCTGGCTCAGTTGCGCGGCGCGGCTCGACAGCCCCGCGAGCGCCTCCCCTTCGGCCCGCGCGGCGGCCGGCGTCGACTGCGAGGGCGAGACCGACGACGGCGGGAAGATCACCATCGGCGGCACGGTCACCCAGGAGATCGGCGGCCGGTGCGTGCACGGCGACCTCACGGCGAAGTCCGACGGCCGCCGGGTCTTCCGCGCCTACGTCCTCGGCGACTGCAACGCCCCTCTGCCCACTCCCGCCAGGACACCGGCGCCGCCTCCCGTCCCGGGTGACGGCGGTGCACCGCGCCCCACCGTGACCGTGACCGTGACCGTCACCGAGACCCGCACCCCCCTGGCATAGCGCCCGTGGCCGCCACAGGCACCGAACGGGCGGGACCCGGCCGCGCCTTTCGCCGGGTGAGGCCGGGCCCTTGCCCGGTCAGGCCCGCGCCTCCGCCGATCGCGGGCGGTGCCCCGGCGCGCCGGGCAGCGGTGGCGGCCCGGTCCGCACGGCAGCACCCCGCCAAGGCGCACCCCGGCACCGATACGATGCGGTTCCACTGATCGTCGGAGTCGTGAAGGGGCCCGGACCATGGCGGGAGAACCGCAAGCCGACTGCCTGTTCTGCAAGATCGTGGCGGGGGAGGTACCGGCCACCGTCGTCCGGGAGACGGACACGACCGTCGCCTTCCGGGACATCAACCCGCAGGCACCGACGCACGTGCTGGTGATCCCCAAGGTCCACTACCCGGACGCCGCCACGCTCGCCGCGGCCGAGCCCGGCGTCGCCGCCGACATACTGCGCGAGGCCGCCGAGGTCGCGGCGATGGACAAGGTCGACGCCTCCGGCTTCCGCATCGTCTTCAACACCGGCGCCGGTGCCGGCCAGACCGTCTTCCACACGCACGCCCACGTCCTCGGCGGCCGTGGGCTCGAATGGCCGCCCGGGTAGAGCGCCACCGACAGCCACGGAGCCCACCTTGTCCGTACGCGAACTGGTCGTGCTCGGCACGGCCAGCCAGGTCCCCACCCGCCACCGCAACCACAACGGCTATCTGCTGCGCTGGGACGGCGAGGGCATCCTCTTCGATCCGGGTGAGGGCACCCAGCGGCAGATGCTGAGGGCCGGGGTGGCCGCGCACGACATCAACAGGATCTGCGTCACCCACTTCCACGGCGACCACTCCCTCGGCCTTGCGGGGGTGATCCAGCGCATCAACCTGGACCAGGTGCCGCACCCGGTCACGGCCCACTACCCGGCGAGCGGGCAGCGGTTCTTCGAACGGCTCCGCCACGCGACCGCCTACCGCGAGACGGTCCGGCTCACGGAGGCCCCGGTCGCCGACGGCGGAGTGCTCGCCACCACGCCCTCGTACACGCTGGAGGCGCGCCGCCTGGACCATCCCGTCGAGTCCTTCGGCTACCGGCTGACCGAGCCCGACGGCCGCCGCATGCTGCCCGGGCGCCTTGCCGCGCACGGCATCGAGGGCCCCGACGTGGGCCGCATCCAGCGGGAGGGCGCCCTCGGCGGGGTCGCGCTGGAGGACGTCAGCGAGGTGCGGCGCGGACAGCGGTTCGCGTTCGTCATGGACACCCGGCTCTGCGACGGCGCGCAGGACCTGGCCGAGGGCTGCGACATGCTGGTGATCGAGTCGACTTTCCTCGACGAGGACGTCTCGCTGGCCGAGGACCACGGCCATCTCACGGCGGGACAGGCGGCCCGCCTGGCGCGCGATGCGGGCGTACGGCACCTGGTGCTGACACACTTCTCCCAGCGCTACAGCGAACCCGACGAGTTCGAGCGGCAGGCCCGTGCGGCCGGCTTCGAGGGCGAACTGTCCGTGGCCCAGGACCTCGTACGGGTCCCGGTCCCCAAACGCGCGGCCTGATCCACCCGCCGACGTCCGAGCGAGCACCGATGTCACTCATCCCCAAGGCCGAACTGCATCTGCACATCGAGGGCACCCTCGAACCCGAGCTGGCCTTCGCGCTGGCCGAACGCAACGGCGTCGACCTGCCGTACGCCGGCACCGAGGAGCTGCGCAGGGCCTATCTCTTCAGCGACCTGCAGTCCTTCCTGGACCTGTACTACGGGCTGATGGCCGTCCTGCACACCGCGGACGACTTCACGGAACTGGCCGACGCGTATCTGGCGCGAGCCGCGGCCCAGGGGGTGCGGCACGCCGAGATCTTCTTCGACCCGCAGGCCCACACGGAACGCGGCGTCCCCATCGGCACGGTCATCGAGGGCCTCGCGCACGCGCTGGACCGCGCCGAGGAGCGGTACGGCGTCTCGACCCGGTTGATCATGTGCTTCCTGCGCGACCGGTCGGCGGAGTCCGCGATGCAGACGCTCGACGCCGCGAAGCCCTATCTGCACCACATCACCGGTGTGGGTCTCGACTCGGCCGAGGTGGGGCACCCGCCGTCGAAGTTCCGCGAGGTGTACGCGGCGGCCGAGTCACTCGGCCTGCGGAAGGTCGCCCACGCCGGCGAGGAGGGGCCGCCCGCGTACGTGCGCGAGGCGCTCGACGTGCTCGGCGTCGAACGGATCGACCACGGGCTGCGGTCCGTGGAGGACCCCGAACTGGTCGAGCGGCTCGCCCGCGAGCAGGTCCCGCTCACGCTGTGCCCGCTGTCGAACGTCCGCCTGCGTGCCGTCGACACCCTGGAGGACCATCCGCTGCGGGCCATGATGGACGCCGGTCTGCTCGTCACCGTGAACTCCGACGACCCCTCCTACTTCGGCGGCTACGTCGGCGACACCTTCCACGCGGTGCGCGAGGCGCTCGGGTTGAGCCAGGAGCAGTTGCGGGAACTGGCCCGCAATTCCTTCCGTGCGGCCTTCCTGGAGCACGACGAGGCGCGCCGCGAGCGCTGCCTCGCCGAGGTCGCCGGCTACGACTTCGACCGGGAGTGACGCGGGGCTGCCCGGCGCCCGGGCCCGCGCATCGGCGGCGGTCCGGACTCGCCGGTCGCCGGGCCGGTGCGACCGCGGCCGTCCGGGCAGCGGTCGACGGCCCGCCCGAGCGGTCGTCCCACCAGGCTCTTGCGCCGGCCCGCCACGGGGCCGGGCCGAGTCGGCGTCGGGCTGCACGGCGGGTGCTGGTCCCGGCGCACCCGCGCGGAGCGCCACGCCTGATCGGCGCCCTTCGGACGGAGCACGGGGCACCGGTCGCCGGGGTCCCTCAGGAGGCCAGGACCTTCGCCGTGCCCGCAGGGGCGATGTCGGGCACCGGGACCGGGATCTCCGCCAGCACCGCGGGTGCCGCCGCGCCGCGGCGCCGGACCGCGGCGGGTACCGGCAGCGGCACGGGCACCAGGCGCCGGCCCGAGGTGTGCAGGGCGACCGCGGTCATCGGTACGGCCGCGACCAGCAGGACCGCGCTGAGCACGAGTCCCATGCCCGGGTAGCCGGCGTGTGCCGACAGCAGGCTCCCGGCCGTCGGGCCGCACGCCACGCCCAGCGAGGTGGCGGAGCCGACGAGGACGGCCCAGCGCCCGCGGGCGTCGAGCGAGGCGGCGAGGCCGATCAGGTACGAGAGCACCACCGGGTAGAAGGTGTTCCACAGGATCTCGCCCACGGCGAAGGCCACCAGGTCGCGCGCGGACGAACTGACCACGACGCAGCAGGCGATGAGAGCCGTGCCGACGCCGATCGGGACCGCCCGCCCGAACCGCGCGCCCACGGCCCCGGCGACGACGACCCCGGTGAGTCCCGCGCCCAGCGCCACGGCGAAGACCGCGCCGACGGTGACCTCGCTCAGTCCGGCCTGCGTAATGCCTATCCGGCCGCTCACGCCCCACAGCGCGTTCTGCGCCATCGCCCAGCAGAGCACGGCCGCCGCGAGGACCGCCCCGGAGCGGCGGTGGGGGAGCGGGTTCCGGGAGGGGTGGGGGCCCGGCAGGCCCTGGACGCCCGGCACCCTCACCCGGGCGCCGGGGCAGTCCAGGCGGCGGGTCGCGGGCCATGCCGCGAGCGCCGCGAGCGTGAGCGCCGCGAACGGCAGGGCGTGGCCGCCGCCGAGCCGCGGGATCGTCAGGTACAGGGCGCCCGCGGTGGCAGACACCGAGAGCAGCCCGAGCGCGGTCACCCGGTGGGGGTCGTGCTGGGCGGCGATGCCCGCCGCCGCGACAGCGGTCGCCGTGCCGGAACCGAGGCCGCCGAGCGCGACGCCGGTGACGGCCACCGGCACCGCGGACGTCAGCGCGACCGCGCCGTAGCCCGTGAAGGCGAGGAGGAGTCCGACGCGGGCGAGGCGGCGCGGCCCGAACCGCTCGACCCGCGACGCCAGCGCGAATCCGGCGGCGGAGGACGCCAACAGCAGGACGGAGCCGACGAGTCCGGCCTGGGTGGGGGCGAGGCCGAGCCCGGCGGAGAGCCGGCCGACGACGGTGGGGAGGAGGTAGGCGGCGAGGTGGCCGACCGCGAAGACGGCGACGATCGGCCACGCGGCGCGCAGGCGCGAGGACATGGGCGTTCCCGGGAACAATGGGGTGAAGGCATGGGGATCCACCACGCCCCTGGGGCGAGGAGGAGGGAGGAGCGCCCGGTGTCTTCTGCACGGGAACGCGCGCCAATTTGTATCAAGCGCCCCCGGCGGCGGAGAAGCCGGGAAGATGTGATGCGGGACACATTTGGTTTGTGTCGCGACCGGTCGGGTAGCAGAGCGCCTTCTCCATGGTCGGGCCCGGTTCCGGGCCGGCCACGGACCCGGTCCGCCGGCCCTGTGCCGGAGTCCGGATCAGGCACACTGGCCTGATTCGCACCGCTCTTTGCACCGCACCGCACGGCAATCCGGGAGCCACCGTGATCACGACCGACGGAGAGCAGCAACACAGCGCGCACGTCGACCCGTTGGGTGCCCTGCGCTCCGGAGGGGACCCGGCGTGCGACGTGTTCCTCACCGGCACGGTCTTCCTCGACATCATCTTCACCGGACTGGACACCGCGCCGGTGCGCGGCACCGAGACCTGGGCGCGCGGGATGGGTCAGAGCCCGGGCGGCGTGGCCAACATGGCCACCGCGCTGGCGCGGCTCGGCCTGCGCACCTCCCTCGCCGCGGCGTTCGGCGACGACTTCTACGGCGACTACTGCTGGGACGCCCTGGAGCAGGGAGAGGGCATCGATCTCTCCCCGTCGCGGACCGTCCCCGGCTGGCACTCCCCGGTGACGGTCTCCATGGCGTACGAGGGCGAGCGCACGATGGTCTCCCACGGGCACGAGGCCCCGCTGTCCGAGACCGCCCCCGCGGCCGCCCCCCGGGCGCGGGCAGCGGTGGCCTCCCTCGTGCCCGGCCGCGTCGAGCCCTGGATCGCGGAGGCGGCCGGGCAGGGCACCCGGATCTTCGCCGATGTCGGCTGGGACGACACCGGGCGCTGGGACCTGCGTGCCCTGCACGACCTCGGACTGTGCGAGGCGTTCCTGCCCAACGCCGAGGAGGCGATGCGCTACACCCGCACCGACTGCCCGCGCGCGGCCGCCCGCGTACTGGCCGAGAGGGTGCCGCTCGCCGTCGTCACGCTCGGCGCGGACGGCGCGTACGCCGTGGACGGCGCCACGGGCGAGACGGCCGAGGTTCCGGCGATCGGCGTCGAGGCGCTGGACCCCACGGGGGCCGGTGACGTCTTCGTGGCGGGCTTCGTCACCGGAACCCTCGCCGGTTGGCCCCTCGCGGACCGTCTCGCCTTCGCCGGACTGACGGCCGCGCTGTCCGTCCAGGAGTTCGGCGGCTCGCTGTCCGCGCCCGGCTGGTCCGAGGTGGCGGCCTGGTGGCAGTACGTCCAGGGCTGCGAGGACCAGGACCCCGAGGCGCTCGAGCGCTACGCCTTCCTGGCCCGTCTCCTCCCCGCCCCCGACCGCCCCTGGCCGCTGCGTCGTGCGGTGCCCACGATCGGCTTCCGGCGTCCGGTCTGACACCCTGCCGCGCCCCCGGACCGGAGCCCCTCCCGAACACCCCGTACGCGTCCCGGACCCCTCCCGCACCGGCCCGCGCGGCGGCTCCGTGCCTGCCTCGCCGCTGGTCCGCGCCCGCCGTCCTCCGCCCCCTCCCGTCACCCGTGCCGGGTGCCGTTCCCCGTCCCACCCCTGCGTTGCCGCCCGGGTCTCGGGGCGGGCCGGGCGGGGGTTCTCCAGCGGTGGGGAAATCCGCTTCGGGACCATCCGTGCGGGGTCGTACGCTGGTAACCCAGAGGTTGTCGAGCAGCGAGAACCCTGCAACGGGAGGTATGCGCAGGCCAGAGTGCCGGCCCATGACTCAGACACCCACAGACCAGACCCTCGCGCCGGGGCAGGCACGAGCCCATTTCACCGTCCCCGCGAAGCACCCGATGGTGACCGTGCTCGGTTCTGGTGATTCCCTGCTGCGCGTGATCGAGCAGGCGTTCCCGACCGTGGACATCCACGTCCGCGGCAATGTGATCAGTGCCGTCGGCGAAGAGCCGCAAGTCGCACTGGTCCAGCGCCTTTTCGACGAGATGATGCTGGTGCTCCGCACCGGACAGCCGATGACGGAGGACGCCGTGGAACGCTCGATCGCCATGCTTCGCGAGGAAGGCGGGGGAGCGGCGGCCGAGACCCCTTCCGAGGTCCTCACCCAGAACATCCTGTCCAGCCGCGGCCGCACCATCCGCCCCAAGACGCTCAACCAGAAGCGCTACGTCGACGCCATCGACAAGCACACGGTCGTCTTCGGCATCGGCCCCGCCGGCACCGGCAAGACGTACCTGGCGATGGCCAAGGCCGTACAGGCCCTGCAGTCCAAGCAGGTCAACCGGATCATCCTCACCCGGCCCGCGGTCGAGGCGGGCGAACGCCTGGGCTTCCTGCCCGGCACGCTCTACGAGAAGATCGATCCGTATCTGCGGCCGCTGTACGACGCCCTGCACGACATGATCGACCCGGATTCGATCCCGCGCCTGATGGCCGCGGGCACGATCGAGGTGGCGCCGCTGGCGTACATGCGCGGCCGTACGCTCAACGACGCGTTCATCATCCTCGACGAGGCGCAGAACACGAATCCGGAGCAGATGAAGATGTTCCTGACGCGTCTCGGCTTCGACTCGAAGATCGTGATCACCGGTGACGTCACCCAGGTCGACCTGCCCGGCGGGACCAGGAGCGGTCTGCGCCAGGTCCGGGAGATCCTGGACGGCGTCCCGGATGTGCACTTCTCCCTGCTGACATCGCAGGATGTCGTCCGGCACAAGCTCGTGGGCCGTATCGTCGACGCCTACGAGAAGTACGACAGCCGCAACGGCAGCAACGGGAAGTGAATCCGGTCAGCACCATGTCGATCGACGTCAACAACGAGTCCGGCACCGAGGTCGACGAGCAGGCGATCCTCGACGTCGCCCGCTACGCACTCGCGCGGATGCGCATCCACCCGCTCTCCGAGCTCTCGGTGATCGTCGTGGACGCCGAGGCCATGGAGCAGTTGCACATCCAGTGGATGGACCTGCCCGGCCCCACGGATGTCATGTCCTTTCCCATGGACGAGCTGCGTCCGCCCGTCAAGGACGACGAGGAGCCCCCGCAGGGGCTCCTCGGCGACATCGTGCTCTGCCCCGAGGTGGCGAAGAAGCAGGGCGAGGAAGCACCGACCCGGCACTCCATGGACGAGGAGCTCCAACTGCTCACCGTCCACGGGGTGCTGCACCTGCTCGGGTACGACCACGAGGAGGCCGACGAGCGCGCGGAGATGTTCGGTCTGCAGGCGGCGATCGTCGACGGCTGGAGGGCGGAGAAGGGCCTGACCGGTCCTTCCCCGGCGCCGACCGTCTCATGAGCGCCCAGCTCGTCATCGGCGCCGTCGCCCTCGTCGTCGTGGCCTGGCTCGCCGCCTGTGCCGAGGCCGGCATCGCCCGGGTCTCCGCCTTCCGCGCCGCCGAGGCGCTGCGTTCCGGGCGGCGCGGAGCCGACCGGCTGGTCCAGGTCGCGTCCGACCCGACGCGCTATCTCAACGTCGCCCTGCTCGTGCGGGTCGCCTGCGAGATGGCGGCCGGAGCGCTCGTCACCTACGCGTGTCTGCAGGAGTTCGCGGAGACCTGGCAGGCGCTGGCCGTCGCCATCGGTGTGATGGTCCTCGTCTCGTACGTCGCCGTCGGCGTCTCACCGCGCACCATCGGCCGCCAGCACCCGCTCAACACGGCGACGGCGGCCGCGTACGTCCTGCTGCCGCTCGCCCGGATCATGGGCCCGATCCCGCAGCTGCTGATCCTCATCGGCAACGCGCTGACGCCGGGCAAGGGCTTCCGCAAGGGCCCGTTCGCCAGCGAGGCCGAGCTGCGGGCCATGGTCGACCTCGCCGAGCAGGAGTCGCTGATCGAGGCCGAGGAGCGCAGGATGGTGCACTCCGTCTTCGAGCTCGGCGACACCCTGGTGCGGGAGGTGATGGTCCCGCGGACGGACCTCGTGGCCATCGAGCGCTACAAGACCATCCGCCAGGCCCTCACGCTCGCGCTGCGCTCCGGCTTCTCCCGTATCCCCGTCACCGGGGAGAACGAGGACGACATCGTCGGGATCGTGTATCTGAAGGACCTGGTCCGCAAGACGCACATCAACCGGGAGGCGGAGGCCGAGCTGGTCTCCACCGCGATGCGCCCGGCCGCCTTCGTGCCCGACACCAAGAACGCGGGCGATCTGCTGCGCGAGATGCAGCAGGAGCGCAACCACGTCGCCGTCGTCATCGACGAGTACGGCGGCACGGCCGGGATCGTCACGATCGAGGACATCCTGGAGGAGATCGTCGGTGAGATCACCGACGAGTACGACCGGGAGCTGCCGCCCGTGCAGGAGCTCGGCGACTCGCGCTACCGGGTCACTGCCCGGCTCGACATCGGCGACCTCGGTGAGCTGTTCGGCCTCGACGCCTACGACGACGAGGACGTGGAGACCGTCGGCGGGCTGCTGGCCAAGTCCCTCGGCCGGGTGCCGATCGCCGGCGCCAGCGCCCGGGTCGAGCTCCCGGACGGCCGCGCCCTGCGGCTGACCGCCGAGTCCCCGGCCGGCCGGCGGAACAAGATCGTCACCGTGCTCGTGGAGCCGGCGTGAGCGGCCCGCTGACGCCCCGCCGGCTGAAGGAGCTCTGCCTGGAGCAGAACGCCGCGGTGGAGGACTTCCCCTTCGGCCCCGAGGTCTCGGTCTTCAAGGTCGCCGGGAAGATGTTCGCCCTCTCCGACCTGGCGGCCACCCCGCTGAAGGTGTCGTTGAAGTGCGACCCGGACGAAGCCGTCCGGCTGCGCGCCGAGTACCCGGCGATCGTCCCCGGCTACCACCTCAACAAGCGGCACTGGAACACGGTCACGGTGGGGGAGCTCCCGGCCCGTACAATCCGGGAGCTCGTCGAGGACTCCTACGACCTCGTCGTCGCCGGCCTGCCGAAGGCGGAGCGGCTGCGCCTGGACCGGCCGTGAGCCCCTGCGCCCGCGCCGGGCACGGCGCCCCGCCGCCCGACGGTCCGCAGCCGGTGCCTGCCGGGCGGGCCCGTGTCGCGAACTATGCTCGTCCCATGACTGACAGCTCCGAACTCGATCCCGAAGACCGCAAGATCATCACGCTGGCGCGCAGCGCCCGTGCGCGCAACGGGGTGCCCGAGGGTGCGGCGGTGCGGGACGAGACCGGACGGACGTACGTCGCGGGCACGGTGGCGCTCGAGTCGCTGCGGCTGAGCGCCCTCCGGACGGCCGTCGCCATGGCCGTGGCCAGCGGCGCCACCTCCCTGGAGGCCGCTGCGGTCGTCGCCGACACCGACTCGGTCGCCGACGCCGACCGCGCCGCGGTCCGGGACCTGGGCGGCCCGGGCACGCCGGTGCTGCTCGCCGGTCCCGACGGCATGCTCCGAGCGACCGTGACGGCGGGCTGAGGTGTCCCGCACCTGGGGCCGGGTCGTCCTGGCGGTCGGTCTGGTCGGCGTCGTCATCAGCGGTGTCGACTGGGCCGTATCGGGCCGAGTGACCTGGTCCGACGCGTTCCCGCTGTTCCTCGCCACAGCGGCGGGCGCCGAGCTGAGCACCGGGCCGCGCCGCCGCGCCCTGCGCACGGCCGCGGCGGTCGTCCTGCTGACCGTCGGCTTCGCCGTCGGCGTCCCCGCGGCGGCCGACCTGGTCTCGGGCGCCCCGGTCGACTGGCTGGACCTGACCCTCGGCGTCCTCACCGTGCTCTACGCCGTGGTCGGCACGGTCGCCCTGCTCGCCCGGCGCCGCGCGAACGGCTCGGCGCCGGCCTGACGGCGGGCGCCGGCGGTCCGCCGTGGCCCGCTCGCGCGCCGTTCCTCGTGCGACCGCCTTCGGCCGCACCCTCGTCGGCCGGGCCGGGTGCGGTACCGGCCGGCCGGTACCGCACCGCATCACGGTCAGCCGGGACCACCTGCGAAAAGGCCGATCTTGAGTCGGGAACGCCCTCGATCTTGACATGATCTGATGGGTCATCAGACGGTGCTTTTCGATTCCATTGACTTCTCCCTCCCCCACCCCGTCAATGACGGCCACCGAAGTGAAGGCCGAGTGAAGGGGGAAGCGCATGGCGTCCCTGCCATCCACACCACGAAGACGCCGCTGGGCGGCGCTACTGGGGGTGAGCGCGCTCGTGGCCACCGGCGGCGGGTTCCTCGCGCCCTCCGCCGCGGCCCGGGTCGCGACGGCCCAGGCGGTCGACTTCCCGACCCACTGCGTACCACCGCCGATCTCCGGCATCCCGCCCATCGACGGCACGACCAGCGCCGAGATCACCGTCGACAACGCCGCACCCAAGGTGGGCGACACGGTCACCGTCACCTACACGGTCACCAAACCCGCCGCCGGCAACCCCGTCGACCTGGCGCTGCCCGCCGACATCATGACCCCGACCGGCAAGGTGACCCTCGGGGGAGCACAGCCCGGCAGCGTCACCGTCGCCGGGCCGAAGAAGAACCCGCCCGTCCCCGGCAAGGCACCGTTCCCGGCGTTCTCCATGACCGGCACCTTCACGGTCACCGCGCCCGGCTCCATCACCCTCTCGCCGGGCGACTACAACATCCACACCAGCTACATCATGGAGCTGGACACCCCCTGCACGGTGACGAACCCGCCCGCGCCCGTCTCGCGGACGATCGTCGCCACCGAACAGCCCGGCGCCAACGAACGGTCCGTCCAACTCGGCACGGCCTCCGGCAAACCGGGGGACCAGGTGACCGTCACCGGTGCGAAGTTCACCCCCCTCGCGGACGTCACCGTCGCCGGCCGCGCCGGCGCGGCCGAGACCGCGGACAAGGTGACCGTGAAGGCGAGCGCGGCGGGCACGTTCACCGCCCGGCTCACGGTCGCCGACAAGGCCACCACCGGAGTCGTCGCCTACGAGGGCACCGCCTGGAGCGACGACAAGGGCGCCGGCCCCGCGGCGTACACCGTCGTCGACGACACCCCCGTACCCGCGAACAGCCAGAAGCTCACCACGGCCGTCGCGGCCGGCACCCTGTCCATGACCCAAGCCGGTGACGCCGTCCAGCTGACCTCCGTCGACTTCGGCAAGGGCGGCGCCGCCACCGGCGACCTCCACGCGGTGACCGTCAAGGACTTCCGCGGCGGCCCCGCGGGCTGGTCCCTGACCGGCAAGGTCACCGACTTCACCGGTCCCGGCGGGAAGATCGACGCCGGCCGGCTGAGCTGGACCCCTGCCTGCACCACCAAGGCCGGCAGCCCCAGCACCTGCGCGGCGGGCTCCGCAGGCGCCGTCGGCACCGCCGGCGCCACCCTGGCGTCCACCCCCGACGGGGCACTCACCGGCGGCGAGTTCACCGCGGGCGCGAAGGTGACGCTGGACGTACCGGCGTTCACCGCACCCGGCGCCTACTCCGGTGTGCTGACCCTCACCCTCACCTGACACCCACGGCGGGCCGGGCGCGCACCCGGTCGGCCCGCCCCGACCCGGGGGATCCGCACCCGTGCGAAGACTGCCCGCACCCCTCCCGCCGCTGCCCGCACCTCTCGCGACGTTCCTCGTTCCTCTCCTCGCGCTGGCGGCACTGCTGTGGTCCGTCCCGCCCGCGCACGCAGCCGACAACGGCGAGTGGTCCGTCGAGCCCACGGCCTCCGGCCCGGGCCGGAGACCGTACTTCTACCTCTCCGCCGACCCCGGCACGACGCTCACCGACAGCGTCACCGTGACCAACAAGACCGCCGCCCCGCTGGCGTTCCTGCTGTACGGGGCGGACGCCTACAACACCGAGCGGGACGGCGGTTTCGCCGTGCGCACCCGCCAGGAGAGGCAGCGCGGCGTCGGTGCCTGGACGAAGCCGGACCTGACGCGGGTGACCGTGCCCGCCCGCTCGGCCGTCACCGTCCCGTACACCCTCACGGTCCCCGACGACGCGGAGCCCGGCGACCATCCCGGCGCGCTGGTCGCCCTCGACGAACGCGTCGCCGCCGGGCCGGGGGCAGCGGTGGCCGTCGGCATCCAGCGGGCGGTCGGCGCCCGTGTGTACCTTCGGGTGAACGGCCCGGCCATGCCCGCGCTCTCCGTCGAGGACGTCCGCTACACGCCGGACAAACCCCTCGTGCCGGGCACCGGCGGCAGCAGTGCCCTGGTCTCGTACACCCTGCACAACCGCGGCAACGTCACCCTCGACCCCAAGGTCGCCCTCCGCGCCGAGGGCCTCTTCGGCCGCACCCTCCTCGCCCGGGACCTGGGCGGTGTCCCCGGCGAACTGCTGCCCCGGCAGCGGATCCGGCTCACCGCGAGCTGGACCGGGGCCCCGCAGCTCGACTGGGGCGAGGTGACCCTCACGGCGAGCGCACGCGACGCCCGCGGATCCGCAGCGGTGTCCTTCCTCGCCGTCCCCTGGCTGTTCGTGGCCGTCCTCTTCGCGGCCGGTGCCGGGGCGCTGGTGTGGTTCCGGGCGCGACGCCGGACGGTACGCGGAAGCTGAGCCGCCCACCCGGACGCGTACACCGGCCCCCTCACGCCGGCGCCGCTCCCGTCCGGCCGGCACGTCGCCCGTGCCGGGAGCGCGCCCCCCAGGAGGCCGCGCCCCGCCCGGCGGCGGCCCCCACCCGCGGGACCTTCGGGCGGGCGCCCACCCGGCCCGGACGGGTCAGTCGCGGGTCCGCCGCAACGGGCCCCGGACCCGATGCGGCGCCCGGCGCCCGGTCCAGCCCCGCCGGCACGTGGTACGTGACCGCCCCGAGGATCGGGGAGAATGGCCCGCATGAGCGTTCACACCCCCCGGTCCGAGGCCCCGCACCGCGCCGGCTTCGCCTGCTTCGTCGGCCGCCCCAACGCGGGCAAGTCCACCCTCACGAACGCTCTGGTGGGCCAGAAGGTGGCCATCACCTCCAACCGGCCGCAGACCACCCGCCACACCGTCCGTGGAATCGTCCACCGACCCGATCTGAACGCCCAGCTCGTGCTCGTGGACACCCCCGGCCTGCACAAGCCGCGCACCCTGCTCGGCGAGCGGCTCAACGACGTCGTACGCACCACCTGGGCCGAGGTCGACGTGATCGGCTTCTGCCTCCCGGCCGACCAGAAGCTCGGCCCCGGCGACCGCTTCATCGCCAAGGAACTGGCCGGGATCAGGAAGACCCCCAAGGTCGCGATCGTGACCAAGACCGACCTGGTCGACTCCAAGACCCTGGCCGAGCAGCTCCTCGCCGTCGACCGCCTCGGCAGCGAGCTCGGCATCGAGTGGGCGGAGATCGTCCCGGTGTCGGCCGTCGGTGACAAGCAGGTCACCCTCCTCGGGGACCTCCTCGTCCCGCTGCTCCCGGAGAGCCCCCCGCTCTACCCGGAGGGCGACCTCACGGACGAGCCGGAGCAGGTCATGGTCGCCGAGCTGATCCGCGAGGCGGCCCTGGAGGGGGTGCGGGACGAGCTGCCCCACTCGATCGCCGTCGTGGTCGAGGAGATGCTGCCGCGCGAGGGACGCCCGGCGGACCGGCCGCTCCTCGACATCCACGCCAACGTCTACATCGAGCGCCCCAGCCAGAAGGGCATCATCATCGGCCCCAAGGGCAGCCGCCTGAAGGAGGTCGGCACCAAGTCCCGCAAGCACATCGAGGCGCTGCTCGGCACCCCCGTCTTCCTCGATCTGCACGTGAAGGTCGCCAAGGACTGGCAGCGGGACCCGAAGCAGCTGCGCAGGCTGGGCTTCTGACGGCCCCGGCCGATCCGGTCGACTCCGGACCCCCTTCCGGTCCGGCGCCGCGCTGCCACGGCCGCACCGTCCCGCGCGCCGGCCGCCGTCCCGGCCGCACGGCGGCCCGCCCGCGCCGGCCGCCGGGAGCACGCGGGCCAGGCCCGGCACCTGCCCGGGGCGCGTGGCGAGGCACGTACCAGGCGCGGGCCTGGGCCTCAGGAGCCTTCCTTCAGCACCCGGGTGATCAGCTTCCGCTGGGCCTCGGTCAGCCTGGGGTCCGCGCAGTACACCGTGGTCCCGTCCACCGTGAGCTGGTACTGGAAGCCGTCCGGTACCCCCACCGGCGGGGTGTCCCTGCCGTCGCCCATCGCCTGCTCGGCCAGGGCCTGCCACTCCTGGGCGTCGGGCCGCCCGGCGGTGTCGACCTCGGAGACCCGCTCGATGCCGGCGAACCCGCCCGTGCGTCGTACGTGGATGCGCATGGCTCCTGTCTAGTACGGATCCCGGTCAGTTGGCAGGCACACCGACCCGGGACCACGCCTTCACCACGGCCTCGCGCTCCTCGCCCCTGCCGTAGCGCGCGGTGGCGGCCTCGACCGTCTCCCGGGCGAACTCGGCGAACGACGCGTCGACCCGCAGCCTCCCCGAGGTCATCGTGTCGTACCAGATCTGCCCGGCCCGCTCCCACGCCTTGCCGCCCAGCTGGGTCGCGAGCAGGTAGAAGGCGTGGTTGGGGATGCCCGAGTTGATGTGGACGCCCCCGTTGTCCCGTCCCGTGCGGACGTAGTCGGCCATCGTCGCCGGCTGGGGGTCCTTGCCGAGCACGTCGTCGTCGTACGCCGTGCCCGGCGCCTTCATCGACCGCAGCGCCACCCCGCTGACCCGCGGCGCGAGCAGCCCGGCACCGATGAGCCAGTCGGCCCGGTCCGCGCTCTGGTCGAGCATGCGCTGCTTCACCAGGGAGCCGAGGACGTCCGACACCGACTCGTTCAGCGCGCCGGGCTGGCCGAAGTAGGTGAAGTTCGCCGAGTACTGGGTGAAGCCGTGCGCCAGTTCGTGGGCGATGACGTCGACCGGACCGGTGAAGTCGAGGAAGATCTCGCCGTCACCGTCGCCGAACACCATCCGCTCACCGTTCCAGAAGGCGTTGCCGTACTTCTCGTCGTAGTGGACGGTCGCGTCGAGCGGCAGGCCCGCGCCGTCGATCGAGTCGTGTCCGTAGGCCGTCAGAAGCAGGTCGAACGTCGCGCCGAGGCCGGCGTAGGCGCGATTGACGGTGGCGTCCTGGACGGGCTCCTCGCCCTCGGAGCGCACCTTCGTGCCGGGCAGCGAAGTCCCGTTCCCGGCGTCGTGGAGGGTGCGCTGTGGGCCGGGGACGACCTCCTGGGACGGGGCCGGGGCGCCGGTGAGGGTGGTCAGCCGGCGGCCCGTGCGGTGCGCGGCGTCCGCGACGAGGGTGCGGCGGGCCGCGGCGGCGACGGCCGGATCACCGGCACGCGCCAGCTTGTCGAGCAGATGCGGCGGCACGATGCCGCAGAAGACAGGCGTGAAGGAGTCCATGTCTGGCAATGTGGCACTACGTCCTCGGGCTGTCACTGGATGCGACGACGATTAGTGAAATGGAGTGATCTGTCACATTTGACCGTTACTGATCGGTCGTCCCGCATACTGAAACGGGACCGGCGCCCGCGCCGAAGCTCGGCTAGGCTCGTCCACATCATGCGTTTCGGGCTGCTTCTTCTTAGCCGCCGCGGCGAGGGCCTGTAGTCGTAGGCCGACCCCCTCCCCGCGGAGTCTGGTGCTGCGTTGACAGTCGGCCTCCCCCACCGCCCCAGGGCGTGGGAGGACCCCAGCCCGCAGGACCCCGAGGAGCCCGACGCAATGTCACAGTCGCAGTGGAACGGCCGCCCCACGCCGATCACCAACACCACGCACACCCAGAAGCCGTCCGGTATGCCGATCCACAAGTACGGCCGGTACGAGGCCGTGGACATCCCGGACCGCACCTGGCCCGAGAAGCGGATCACCAAGGCCCCGCGCTGGCTGTCCACCGACCTGCGGGACGGCAACCAGGCGCTGATCGACCCGATGTCGCCGGCCCGCAAGCGCGAGATGTTCGACCTGCTGGTCCGCCTCGGCTACAAGGAGATCGAGGTCGGCTTCCCCTCGTCCGGCGAGACGGACTTCGCCTTCGTGCGCTCGATCATCGAAGAGGGCGCGATCCCGGACGACGTGACGATCTCCGTACTGACCCAGGCCCGCGAGGACCTGATCGAGCGCACCGTCGAGTCGATCGTCGGCGCCGGGCGTGCCACCGTCCACCTGTACAACGCGACGGCGCCGACGTTCCGCCGAGTCGTCTTCCGCGGCTCGAGGGACGACGTCAAGCAGATCGCCGTCGACGGCACCCGGCTGGTGATGGAGTACGCCGAGAAGCTGCTGGGCGACGAGACCGTCTTCGGCTACCAGTACAGCCCGGAGATCTTCACCGACACCGAACTCGACTTCGCCCTGGAGGTCTGCGAGGCGGTCTGCGACGTCTGGCAGCCCGGCCCCGGCCGCGAGATCATCCTGAACCTGCCCGCCACCGTGGAGCGTTCGACGCCCTCCACCCACGCGGACCGCTTCGAGTGGATGTCCCGCCACCTGACCCGCCGCGAGCACGTCTGCCTGTCCGTGCACCCGCACAACGACCGCGGCACCGCCGTGGCCGCCGCCGAGCTGGCGATCATGGCGGGCGCCGACCGTATCGAGGGCTGCCTGTTCGGCCAGGGCGAGCGAACCGGCAACGTCGACCTGGTCACGCTGGGCATGAACCTGTTCTCCCAGGGCGTCGACCCGCAGATCGACTTCTCGCAGATCGACGAGATCCGCCGCACCAGCGAGTACTGCAACCAGATGCAGATCCACCCGCGCCACCCCTACGCGGGCGACCTCGTCTACACCGCCTTCTCCGGCTCCCATCAGGACGCCATCAAGAAGGGCTTCGACGCCATGGAGGCCGACGCGGCCGCCCGCGGCGTGACGACCGACGACATCGAGTGGGCCGTCCCGTACCTGCCCATCGACCCGAAGGACGTGGGCCGCTCCTACGAGGCGGTCATCCGCGTCAACTCCCAGTCCGGCAAGGGCGGTATCGCCTACGTCCTGAAGAACGACCACAAGCTGGACCTGCCGCGCCGGATGCAGATCGAGTTCTCCCGCATCATTCAGGCCAAGACCGACGCCGAGGGCGGCGAGGTCACGCCGAAGGAGATCTGGTCCGTCTTCCAGGACGAGTACCTGCCCAACCCCGTCGACCCGTGGGGCCGCGTCCAGCTGCGTTCCGGCCAGTCCACCTCGGACACCGACGGCACCGACACCCTGACGGTGGAGGCGGTCGTGGACGGCGCCGACACCGTGCTGACCGGCAGCGGCAACGGCCCCATCTCCGCGTTCGTCGACGCCCTGAACGGCATCGGCGTCGACGCGCGCGTCCTGGACTACCAGGAGCACACGATGAGCGAGGGCGCGTCCGCGCAGGCCGCCTCCTACATCGAATGCGCCATCGACGGAAAGGTCCTGTGGGGCATCGGCATCGACGCCAACACCACCCGCGCCTCGCTGAAGGCGGTCGTGTCGGCCGTCAACCGCGCCTCCCGCTGACGCCCGCCACCACCCGCGGCCACGGACCCCGCCCCGGCACAGGGGCGGGGTTCGGCCATGTCCGGGCGATGTGACGCCCGGGTACTGACGCGGCCTCCGCCGTGTGGCTAACATCACGTCAAAGCGGCAATGTTGCCGAAGGGTCACGGAGGTGCGACGTGCTGCCAACCCGCGGACAGAGCGGCCGAAAACCGCACATCCACGGTCGCCGTGGTCTTCGTGTCTTCGGGGTACGCACGTCGTGGAGCACCGTCGGCGACGGCGAGTTCTTCTGCCCCGACTGCGGAGGCGACCGCAACTACCGCCGCCGTACCGGCCGCCGCCGCCTCACCGTCCTCGGCGTCCCCGTCCTCCCGCGCGGCCAGGCCGGACCGGTCGTCGAATGCGCAGCCTGCCACGGCCACTTCGGCACCGAGGCGCTGGACCACCCCACCACGGGCCGCTTCTCCGCGATGCTCCGCGACGGCGTGCACACGGTCGCGCTCGCCGTCCTCGCCGCCGGCGGCACCTCCTCCCGCACGGTCCGCCGGACCGCGGTCGCCACCGTCCGCGCCGCCGGGATCAGCGACTGCACCGAGGACCAGCTGACGGCCATGGTGGAGGCACTCGCCGCCGACACCGGGCGCTTCCTCACCGACGCCGGACCCTGCGGAGCCGCCCTCGCCATCGAACTCCACGAGGCGCTGGAACCGCTCACCCCGCATCTCGCCCCGGCCGGGCGCGAATCGATCCTGCTGCAGGGCGCCGGCATCGCCCTCGCCGACGGGCCTTACATCCCGGCGGAACGCGATGTGCTGACCACGGTGGGGAACGCACTGCAACTGTGCGCCGACGACACGGCACGTCTGCTCGCCGCGGCACGCACCCCGTCCCCGTAGGCGGAGCGGCAGGGCGGGCGCCCCGCGGACGGTGCGAAGCCGATGCCGATGCCGATGCCGCGAGCCGCAGCCGGCCCGGGGCGCGCCGCTCCCCGAGACCGCCGCGCGCCGTGGTGCGGCGGCGTGCGCGTCACCCGCCGCGCCCCCCGGGTGCTCTTGGCGCGCCTCGCGCGCCTGACGGGCGCCGGACGGACTCGCGCGGCGGCGGCCTCCACGTCGAGGCTCCACCGACACCCGGGGAGAGCCGCCGCCGGAGTCCACCCGGACAGTGGCGCCCTGCACGATCTCCACTCCGACGTCCCGCCCTCCTCCCGCCGCGAGTCCGGATCCGTCCCGACCACCTCACCGGAGGGAGGCCCGAGACGGGGACACGACCACCACGGAACCACGGAACCGGCCGTCGCCCGGCCGCGGCGAGAACGCGGGCACCGACGACGCCAGGCTCGACGGGACCCCGGGCCCGGCCCACTCGCGGCGAAGACGCACATCGGCCGGATCACAGGGCGGCTCCGCGGCCGGGACCGGCCCCGACTCGTCATCGTCGCCTGCGAGTCCGGCCGGGAGGTGCCCGGTGGCCGACCCGCGAGCCGGCGGGCCCCGGAACCGATCGGGCCGTTCCGTCATCCTGAACAGTGATCGCCGTGGCGGGAGGACCACCGGCGCAGCAGGCGGGACACCGCGGAGCGAGGGCGGACGGAGACGCCCGGGGCACGGTCGGGGACACGACCGTCGGGGGCACGGTGGCGACGGGCGGAGCGGGCACCGGCAGGTCCGGCGGAGTACCCGCGGGCACCGGCGGGACCGGACGGACGCGACCACGGAAGGCCCACGCTCCCACGACCACGCTCGGCGCGGGCGGACGCACGCTCGTGCACACATGGGCGGGGCGGGTACACGCTCACCGGAACGCGCAGCGCGGGACACGCTCGCACACGGACGGCGCGGGCCCCGGAGCAGGCGGAGGCGCCGGACCCGCCAGGACGCCACGGACGACGAACACGCCGCTGCCGCACACGTACCGCGAACACGCCGCGGCCGTACCCGGGCCGGGGCACCACAGAGGAAGGGAAGCACGGCCTTGGAATCGTCACGAGCACACCGGACCCGTCGCACACTGCTGGCCGCCGGCGCGGGGGCCGCACTGGCCGCGGGGCTGCCGTCGAGCGCGGCGGCGACCCCGGAGCGGCACCGCGGCGACCCGCCCGCCGGTGGCGGCCCGCGCGGCGCCGCCCCGCGTGGCACACCCCGGCCGGACGGGATCTCCCGCAGCCTGAGCGAGCTCGAACGGACGCACAGCGCCCGGCTCGGTGTCTTCGCCCGGAACATGAGGACGGGCCGGACCGTCGCCCACCGCGCCGGCGAACTCTTCCCCATGTGCTCGGTGTTCAAGACCCTCGCCGTCGCGGCCGTCCTCAGGGACCTCGACCGCAAGGGCGAGTTCCTCGCCGAGCGCATCCGCTACACCCAGAAGGACACCGAGGAGTCGGGCTACGCCGTCATCACCGGCCGGGAGGAGAACCTCGCCCACGGCATGACCGTGGCCGAGCTCTGCGACGCCGCCATCCGCCACAGCGACAACGCCGCGGCCAACCTCCTGCTGCGCCGGCTCGGCGGCCCCACCGCCGTCACCCGCTTCTGCCGCTCCGTCGGCGACGGCGTCACCCGGCTCGACCGGTGGGAGCCCCACCTGAACTCGGCCGAGCCCTGGCGAGTCGAGGACACCACCGACCCGCGCCACATCGCACGGACCTACACCCGGCTCGTCCTCGGCGACGCGCTCTCCCGCCCGGACAGGCAGCGGCTCACCGGCTGGCTGCTGAAGAACACCACCAGCACGGAACGCTTCCGCGCCGGACTGCCCGACGACTGGACCCTGGCGGACAAGACCGGCGGCGGCGAGTACGGCACCAACAACGACGTCGGCGTCGCCTGGACCCCCGACGGGACCCCCGTCGTCCTGGCCGTCCTGACGACCCGGCAGCACCCCGACGACGCCGTGGACAACCGGCTCGTCGCACGGACCGCGGAACTGCTCGCCGACGCGCTCGGCTGAGCCCCCGGGGGCGTACCCACGCAGCCGTTCCCGAAATCCCCCTCCCGATCGGGCGCATCGGAAGCGGAGGGGGCCAGAATGTGACGAACGTACGGCGTGGGCACGGACCAGGGCGCCGGACAGGACAGGACGGGACGGGCAACCGGGACCGGGACGGGGGGACCGTGCTGCGCACTCATGCGACTGCCGTGCTGGTCACGGGCTCGGCACTGCTGTCGGTGCCGCTTGCGCTCGCCCTGCACACCGCGGCCTGCGGCACCCTCCCCCCGGCCCTCGCCCCACTCGTCCCGTTCGCCCCGCTCCTCTGGCCGCTCGCCGCCGCCGTGGCGGCGGGCGCCGCGTACACCGTCGTCCGTCGCGCACGCACAGGGCGAACCGTCGCCGTACCGCCGCCCCCCGCCCCCGTCCCGCCGGACCCGGCGGAACTGCCCGCCGCAGCCGACCACTTCACCGGACGGGCCGTCGAGACGGAGACGGTGCTGCGCATGGTCCGCGTCGGCCACCGCGCCATCGCCGTGACCGGCGCGCCGGGCACCGGCAAGTCGGCGCTCGCCGTCCGGCTCGCCCACGAACTTCTGCCGCTCTTCCCCGACGGACGGCTGTACGCCGACCTCGGCGGCGGCCGCGGCGAACCGTCCGCCCCCTCCGCAG
This sequence comes from Streptomyces sp. NPDC049887, assembly GCF_040656535.1. NCBI lineage: Bacteria > Bacillati > Actinomycetota > Actinomycetes > Kitasatosporales > Streptomycetaceae > Streptomyces > Streptomyces sp. NPDC049887. The sequence goes on from NZ_JBFAMM010000004.1 coordinate 386,348, forward strand.
TACTGTCCGAACTGCTCGCCGCCCTCGGGGCCCCGGCCGAGGAGCGGTCGGGCACGGGCGCCGCCCTGGCCGCCCGTTTCCGCGGCCGCACCGCCGGCCGGCGGATCCTGCTGCTCCTCGACGACGCGGTGGACGCCGCACAGGTCCGCGCGCTGCTGCCGGCCGGCGAGCACTGCCTGACCCTGATCACCAGCCGCGACGCGCTCCGGGACCTGCCCGAGGCCGCGCCCGTCGCCCTCGGCCCGCTCACCGAGCCCGACGCCCTCGCCCTTCTCTCGGCCGTCGCCGGGCCCGGGCACACCACGGCCGAGCCCGACCACGCGCGGTCCGCCGTCCACTCCTGCGAACTGCTGCCGCTCGCCGTCCGTGTCGCGGCCGGCGGGCAGCGCTCCCGTCCCACCGGGCGGATACCGGTTCTCGCGGGCCGTCTCGCCGCCGAGCGCGACCGTCTCCACCATCTGCGCATGGACGACCTCGCGGTCCGCGCGGCCTTCGAAGCCGCCTACGCCGCACTCGGCGCCGACGACCGTGCACTGCTGCGCGTCCTCGGCGCCTGCCCCGCGGCCCGGGTGACCGTACGGATCGCCGCCGCCGCGGCGGCCGACGACCCCGTAACGGCCCGAGGCGGCCTCGACCGGCTCGCCGACGCCCAACTAGCCCGGCCGGCGGGCCCCGACGCCTACGGGCTGCACGACCTGGTCCGTCTGCTCGCCGCCGAACGCCTCGACCAGGAGACGGCACCCGACGACCGCCGCGCGGTCCTCGAACGGATCCTCACCGCCTACACCGAGGACGCCTCCGCCCATGGCGGCGGGGCATGGGGTGCCACGGAACAGCACGCCGTGCCCCGTCTCGTCCGCACCGCCGTGCGCGAGGGACTGCACGCCCACGCCCACGCGCTCGCCCTCGCCGCCGATCCCTGGCTGGAGGGGCGGCCCGGGCAGTCCCCACGCGTCGCCATGTGGACCGCCGTCCTCGACGTGGCACGCCGCTCCGGCGAACAGGGCTGGACGGCGCACGCCATGCGCGGCCTCGGCTCCGCGTACGCGCACGAAGGGCGGCTCGACCGGGCCGTGGACCATCTGGGCATGGCCGTCGCCCTCCAGCGGCATGCCGCCGCCCGCGCCGAACAGACCACCACCCGAAGGCTGCTGGGCTCCGTCCTGCGGGGCGCCGGCCGGTACGAGGAGGCCCTGCGGGAGCTGCGGTTCGCGCTGGAGGGCTGCCGGACGGCGAACGACACCGTGGGCGAGGCGGAGGTCCTGCACGGCCTCGGCGTCCTGCACCTGGACCGGCGCCGTCCCGACGAGGCGATCGACTGCCTGGAGCGCGCGCTGCCCGTGCTCGCCCGGCACATCGGTGACACGGCCGGCCCCGCCGACGTCCGGCGCCATCTCGGCACGGCCTACGCCCAGGCCGGCGGTTTCGTGCCCGCCGAGCGCCATCTGCGGTCCGCCCTCGCCCTCTACCGCCGCGACGGCCTCGTGACGGGGGAGGGCTGGACCCTCTGCGAGCTGGGGCGTCTGGAGGAGCGGCGCGGCTCCTACGGCGAGGGCGTGGAGCTGCACCGCGCAGCGCTCGCCGCCTTCGAACGCGCGGGCCTCGGCGCGGGGGTGGCGGCGGCCGCGGAGGCGGTGGGCGACAACCTGCTCGTGCGGGGTGACCAGTTCGGCGCGGAGGAGCAGTACCGCAGGGCCGCCGCCGTCCACCGGCTGCTGGGCGACCGGGTCCGTGAGGCCGAGGTGCGCCGCAAACTTGGTGGCTGAGCGCGGTGGTCGGGGCCCCGCGCGGGAGCGACGGGACGCAGGACCGGCAGGCGGGGTCAGTCGGGCCGCCGCCCGCCGCCTCGCGGGCCCTGTCAAAGCACAACCACCCTTCGCCGTACGGGTGTTGGGCGCACCGGGATTGTGCGGGCGGCGCGTGTGCATGCCATGATTCCCCCGCTGTTACTCGCCGGTAAGTGCGGGTCTCGGCAACCACCCCCCTCACGTTCCCCCGCCGGAGGACACCCCCGTGCGCCATGCCACCAGGAGACTCCTGGTCCCCGCGCTGACCGCCCTCGCGCTCGCCGCGAGCGGATGCTCGGCCGCCCCCGACAGCTCAGACCGTCCCGGAACCGGGCCCACCCCCGACGCGTCCGCCGCGGCGGCCGACGGAACCGAGCAGCTCGACGTCGAAGCCACCCCCCGCGGCGAGACCGCCCCGACCGCCGTCGCCCGCCGCACCACCAAGGGAACCACCACCGCCGCCAAGAGCGCGCTGAAGGTCGCCGCCTACGACAAACGCACCCGGCGCGCCGTCATCGCCGCCCCGCCCGCCGAACCGAACCCGCCAGGCTCCGGCAGCCCGACCGCCCCCACCACCGGCCCCGCCGCGGACACCCCCGTCAAGACCGGCGACGTCATCGCCAGCGCCCCCGCACCCGGCGCCCCCGACGGTCTCCTCGCCGAGGTCACCGAGGTCCTCGGCACCACCGACCGGGGCACCGAGGTCCGCACCGCACCCACCACCCTCAGCACCCTCCTCGCCGACGACAAGGCCGACGGGCAGGTCCCCGTCGACCCCTCCACCGTCGACGTCGAGCCACTCGTCGAGGGCGTCAAGGTCTCCTGGGCGCGCACCGGAGGCGCCACCTTCGGCCCCAGCGGCAGCAAGCTGCCCCTCGGCAGCCTGCGCCTCGACGTCGGCGCGGCCCTGGCCACCGCGGACGACGCCCCAGCCGCCGCCGCCTCCCTCTCCGGCTTCGTGCAGCTCTCCCCCCAGGTCGAGTTCTCCTACGACGGCAGCGCCAACGGCCAGGCCGGACGCCCCGGGCCCGGCTCCGCGTTCCTCGGCATGACCGGCGACTGGACCGCCCGGTGGGCAGTCAGGGGCCGCGCCTCGGCCAAGGCCACCCAGCGCATCCCGTTCGCCAAGCTCCACGCCGACCCCGTGATCCAGGTCGGCCCCGTCCCCGTGGTCGTCAACCTCGACCTCACCTGCTACCTCCAGGTCGAGGCCGACGGCCGCATCACCCTCGACGTACAGCAGGACGTACGCGGCGACTTCCGCGTCGGAGGCAGCTACGCCCCCGGGAACGGCTGGACCCCGGTCAGCGCCTCCGACGTCAGGAGCACCCCGGTCCGCACCACCGTCACCGCCGCGGGCCAGGCCAGGGCGGCCCTCGGCGCCGAGGCGTCCGTCGGTCTGTACGGCATGGTCGGCCTCACCGCCGACTTCGCGCCCTATCTGCGCGCCGAGGCCCAGGCCCGCGCCGACGCCGCCACGGACGGCGCCGCGTCGCTCACCGGCACATGGGCGCTGCACGGCGGCTTCGGCCTGAGCGGACACCTCCAGCTCCAGCTGGCGGTGTTCGGCACGCCCGTCCTCCAGCACCGGATCCCGCTGGGCAGCCTCCACCGCGAATGGCCGCTCGCGAGCGGCAGGGGCGCCCTCGCGGCCTGACCCGCACCGGATCCACGGTCCCGGGCCGACCGGCCCGGGACCGGCCGCCCGCCGCCCCGAACGCCGCCGAGTACGGCCGTCCGCTTCGGACCGCACCCCGGACCCGGTATCCACTCGGGGACCGCACGGCCGACGGCCGCGGCGGCGCCGGCGGAGGGAGACGGGCCGATGGTCGCCGCCGCCCGTGGGCGCGGACGGCGTCGACACGAGCACCGGCGGCGGGCGGATCCTCGGCCGCACGGGACCGCACGGGACCGCACCGTCCGCCACGGACCGGTCGGCGGTGGACGCGAACGGGTCTGCGCCCCCGACGACCCGCGCACCGCCACCGCCGCCGGACGCCTCGGTGCCGCGACCCCGCGACCGCCTACGCGAACGCCCGCAGCCGTGGCGAGGTGCCGTAGCCCGCGCGCCCGGGCATCCGCCGCGCGCATCCTACGGACAAGGGTCCGTTTCCGGCCTGCTGTTGGCATATTCCGCCGATACTCCTCCACGGTCCCTTCACGGTGGGTAGCCTCCTCGTCACATGTCGGCCGTGCGATCAGTCCGTTCGCGCCCGAGCCGGCATCCGACAGCACGCACTGATGAGGAGTGAGCGCAGCGATGGCCAATGTGGAGACCTCCCTGAAAGAGTCCATGACGTCGATAGAGGGGGCGCTGGGGGTGGCGCTCGTGGACTACACCAGCGGGATGGCTCTGGGCACCCTGGGCGGCGGCAAGGACCTCGACCTGGCGGTGGCGGCGGCCGGCAACACGGACGTGATCCGCGCCAAGACCCGCACCATGGAGCACCTCGGGCTCACCGACGACATCGACGACATCCTGATCACCCTCGGCACCCAGTACCACCTGATCCGGCTGCTCAAGGGCCGCGGAGGCAACGGCCTCTTCCTCTACCTCGTCCTCGACAAGGGCAACGCCAACCTGGCCATGGCCCGCCACCAGCTGCGGCGCATCGAGGTGGATCTCGAGCTCTAGTGCCGTGACGGTCCCCTCGTCTCCGGCTGCCCATGAATTGAAAATTTCTTCAATTCGCCAGATCCCGATGGGATCAACCCCCTGGGAGGCGGGCAGCCGGAGAGGGGAGGATCGGACCGTAGTCGTCGAGTCACCGGGAGCGATCACATGCAGGTACCGCTGTACCAGGCCAAGGCGGAGTTCTTCCGCATGCTCGGGCACCCCGTCCGCATCCGGGTGCTGGAGCTCCTGCAGAACGGTCCGGTACCGGTGCGCGACCTGCTCACCGCGATCGAGATCGAACCGTCCAACCTCTCCCAGCAACTGGCCGTGCTGCGCCGCTCCGGCATCGTCGTGTCGATCCGCGACGGCTCCACCGTCAGCTACGCCCTCGCCGGCGGCGACGTCGCGGAACTGCTCCGCGCCGCCCGCCGCATCCTCACCGAACTCCTCGTCGGACAGAACGAACTCCTCCAGGAACTCCGCCAGGCCGACGTGTGAGACGTCCCCGGGACCGCCCCCGGCACGCCCCCGGGACGGACCGACCGAACCCGCCCCGGAGCCGCCCGGCCGGTGCGAGAGAATGGCCCCATGACCCTGTTCCGCGACGACGGCATCGTGCTGCGCACCCAGAAGCTGGGTGAAGCGGACCGCATCATCACGATCCTCACCCGCGGACACGGACGCGTCCGGGCCGTCGCCCGCGGAGTACGCCGCACCAAATCGAAGTTCGGCGCCCGCCTCGAACCGTTCTCACACGTCGACGTGCAGTTCTTCGCCCGCGGCGGCGACCTCGTCGGCCGCGGCCTTCCGCTGTGCACCCAGAGCGAGACGATTGCCCCCTACGGCAGCGGCATCGTCACCGACTACGCCCGCTACACCTCCGGCACCGCCATGCTGGAGACCGCGGAACGGTTCACCGACCACGAGGGCGAACCGTCCGTCCAGCAGTACCTGCTGCTCGTCGGCGGACTCCGCACCCTCGCCCGCGGCGAGCACCCGCCGCACCTCGTCCTCGACGCGTTCCTGCTGCGCTCCCTCGCCGTCAACGGCTACGCGCCGTCGTTCTCCGACTGCGCGAAATGCGGCATGCCCGGGCCGAACCGGTTCTTCTCCGTCGCCGCCGGCGGCGTCATCTGCGCCGACTGCCGTGTCCCCGGCAGCGTCGTACCCTCTGCTGAGGCGATCGGCCTGCTCAGCGCGCTGCTGACCGGAGACTGGGACACGGCACGGGCGTGCGAGGAACGCCACGTCAGGGAGGGCAGCGGACTGGTGTCCGCCTATCTGCACTGGCACCTGGAGCGCGGCCTGCGCTCGCTGCGGTACGTAGAGAAGCACGTCGAGAAGAAGTGAGTGTGACCCCCATGGCACGACGCGGAATCCTGGGACGTTCCCGCCGCGAGTACAAGGTCCCCGAGCCGCACCCGTCCGGAGCGCAACCGCCGAGGATCCCCGGCGAGCTCGTGCCGGACCACGTCGCCGTCGTCATGGACGGCAACGGGCGCTGGGCCAAGGAACGCGGACTGCCGCGCACCGAGGGACACAAGGTCGGCGAGGGCGTCGTCCTCGACGTGCTCAAGGGCTGCCTGGAGATGGGCGTCAGGAACCTCTCCCTGTACGCCTTCTCCACCGAGAACTGGAAGCGCTCCCCGGAGGAGGTGCGCTTCCTGATGAACTTCAACCGGGACGTGATCCGCCGCCGCCGCGACGAGATGGACGAACTCGGCATCCGCATCCGCTGGGTCGGCCGAATGCCCAAGATGTGGAAGTCCGTCGTCCAGGAACTCCAGGTGGCCCAGGAACAGACCAAGGGCAACGACGCCATGACGCTGTACTTCTGCGTCAACTACGGCGGGCGCGCCGAGATCGCCGACGCCGCGAAGAAGATCGCCGAGGATGTCGCCGCCGGCCGGCTGGACCCCGCCAAGGTCAACGAGAAGACGTTCCAGAAGTACCTGTACTACCCGGACATGCCGGACGTCGACCTCTTCCTGCGCCCCAGCGGCGAGCAGCGCACCTCCAACTACCTCATCTGGCAGAGCAGTTACGCCGAGATGGTCTTCCAGGACGTGCTCTGGCCCGACTTCGACCGCCGCGACCTGTGGCGGGCCTGCCTGGAGTACGCCCAGCGCGACCGCCGCTTCGGCGGCGCCGTCCCGAACGAGGAACTCGCCCGCATCGAGAAGGAACTCGACAAGGCGTAACCGGCACACACCCCACGAGGAAACACACACGGCCACAGCCGTACGGGGCGGACGTCCGGCCGGGACCGTACGGCCGAGAGCACAACGAGGAAGAAGCCGCCCCGGCCGGCCCCACGGCCGAAGGGCCCGCACCGGCTCCCGTAACCCGAGCAGCCGGTGCGGGCCCTCCACCCACCCCACCGCACCCCGCGGTCACGGGGACGCGGACGGGATCACTTCTTCGCGCACTCCGCACATGTACCGAATACCTCGACCGTGTGCGCCACGTTCACATAGCCGTGCTGCGCCGCGATCGTCTCCGCCCACTGCTCCACAGCAGGGCCCTCGACCTCGACCGCCTTGCCGCACACCCGGCACACCAGATGATGGTGGTGCTCGCCCGACTCACAACGCCGGTACACCGACTCGCCGTCGCTCGTGCGCAGCACATCGACCTCACCGGCCTCGGCGAGCGACTGCAGCGTCCGGTAGACCGTCGTCAGGCCGACCGAATCGCCGCGGTGCTTGAGCATGTCGTGCAGCTCCTGCGCACTGCGGAACTCGTCCACCTCGTCCAGCGCCGCCGCCACCGCGGCCCGCTGACGGGTCGACCGGCCGCGCACGGGGGGTCCAGCCGTCGCCACAGGTGCCTCCTTACGTTCCGCCGCTCCTCGACGGCCATTCTGCCAGGCCCGGCACGGGCACCGGTCAGACCGCGGCGTCACCCGCCGGGCGGCGGGTCGCCGGAACGTCCACGTCGCACTCCGCCCCCGCGACCCCGGCCAACGCCTCGACCGCCCGCGACCGCCGCCGCGCCAGCGGCTTCGCCAGTACCGTGAACAGCACGAACACCGCGATCGCCAGCAGCACGATCGTCGCACCCGGCGGCACGTCCCGGTAGTACGTGGTGACCGTACCGGCCAGCGTCACCGCCACCCCGATCGCCACCGCCACCACGAACGTCACCGCGAACGAACGCGTGACCTGCTGCGCCGCCGCCACCGGCACCACCATCAGCGCGCTCACCAGCAGCAGCCCGACCACCCGCATCGCGACCGTCACCGTCACCGCGGCCGTCACCGCCACCAGCAGATTCAGCGCCCGCACCGGCAGCCCCGTGACCCGCGCGAACTCCTCGTCCTGGCTGATCGCGAACAGCTGCCGCCGCAGCCCAACCGTCACCAGCAGCACGAAGCCCGCCAGCAGACAGATCGCGACGACGTCCTCGTCCGAGACGGTGGACAGCGAACCGAACAGATACGACGTGAGATTGGCGTTCGACCCGGTGCCGCTGAGATTCATCAGCATCACGCCGCCCGCCATACCGCCGTAGAACAGCATCGCCAGCGCGATGTCACCACGCGTGCGCCCGTACGCCCGGATCAGCTCCATCGCCACCGACCCGGCCACCGCGACCAGCGCCGCCATCCACACCGGGTTCGTGGACAGCAGAAAACCGAGACCGACACCGGTCAACGCCACATGGCCGATGCCGTCGCCCATCAGCGCCTGCCGGCGCTGCACCAGATGAATGCCCACGGCCGGAGCCGTGACGCCCACCAGCACGGCGGCCAGCAGCGCCCGCTGCATGAAGGGGTCCTGGAGAAATTCCATGATCAACTCAGCAGTCCCGTGCGGAGCGGCTCGTCGGCCGCATGCGGATGAACGTGGTCGTGACCGGGCAGCGCATGCTGGCCCACGGCACGCGGAGGCGGTCCGTCATGGACGACGCAGCCGTCCCGCAGCACCACCGCCCGGTCGATCAGCGGCTCCAGCGGGCCCAGCTCGTGCAGCACCAGCAGCACCGTCGTCCCCGCCGCCACCTGCTCCCGCAGCGTTCCGGCGAGGACCTCCTGACTGGCCAGGTCCACACCCGCCATCGGCTCGTCCATGATGAGCAGCTCCGGCTCCGCGGCCAGCGCACGGGCGATCAGCACCCGCTGGTGCTGCCCGCCGGACAGCGCGCTCACCGAATCCCTCGACCGGTCGGCGAGCCCGACCAGCTCGATCGCCCGCCGCACCGCCGCACGGTCGCCCTTCGACGGCCACCCCAGCCTCGTACGCGACAGCCGCCCCGACGCCACCACCTCACGGACCGTCGCCGGTACCCCGCTCACCGCGGTCGTGCGCTGCGGTACGTAACCCACCCGCGACCACGCACGGAAACGGCGCAGCTCCGTACCGAACAACGACACCGAACCACCGGTGAGCGGCACCTGGCCGATCACCGACCGCACGGCCGTCGACTTCCCGGAGCCGTTCGCGCCGAGCAGCGCCACGACCTCACCGCGCTCCACGGTGAGGTCGACGCCGCGCAGCACGGGACGCGAACCCAGCGTGGCCCGGGCCCCGCGGACGGATATGACGGGCTCTGCGACGGGCTCCATGGGCTTCACCTCCGATGCTGATCCGGCCGAAACGGCCGGTGAAACGAGTGTCACTTCGCGCCGAGCGCCTGCTGCAGCGCGGCGAGGTTGGACTCCATCACCGACAGGTAGTCGTCGCCCTCGGACCTGTCCGTGATGCCCTCCAGCGGGTCCAGGACGTCCGTCCGCAGCCCCGAGTCCTTCGCCAGCGTCTTCGCCGTGCGGTCACTGGCCAGCGTCTCGAAGAAGACCGTGGACACCTTCTCCTGCTTCGCGACCGACTGGAGCTCCCTGATCCGGGCCGGGCTCGGCTCCGACTCCGGGTCGAGCCCGGCGATGCCGTGCTGATCCAGCCCGTACCGTTCGGCGAGGTAGCCGAAGGCGGAATGAGTGGTGATGAAGGTCCTGGTGGTGCTGTTCCTCAGGCCGTCGGTGAACTTCGCGTCCAGCGCCTTCAACTTGCCGACCAGCGTCTCGGTGTTCTTCCGGTAGTCCGCGGCATGCGCGGGGTCGGCCTTCGCCAGGGAGTCCCCGACGCCCTCGGCGACCTCGGCGTACTTCACCGGGTCCAGCCAGACGTGAGGATCGGCACCGGCACCGGCGCCGTGCTCCTCGCCCGCGGGCTCCTCGTCCCCGTGCTCCTCGCCCTCGTGACCGTGGTCGTGACCGACCTCGGTGCCGTGGTCCTCGAGCTCGGTCAGGGTCGTGGCGTCCACCGTGTGCTCGACGCCGGACTGCGCGATCGCCTCGTCGACGGCGGGCTGCACGCCCTTCAGATAGAGGACGTAGTCGGCCTGCCGGAGCTCCGACACCTGCCTGGGCTTCAGCTCCAGGTCATGCGGCTCCACACCCGGCTTCGTCAGCGTCGTGACCTCCACGTGGTCACCGCCGATCTCCTCGGCCAGATACTGCATCGGGTAGAACGACGCCACCACGTCCAGCTTGCCGTCGGCCCTGTCGCCTCCGGCCGAGGACGCACCCGAGCAGGCCGAGAGTGTGACGAGGCCCAGCGCGGTCGCTCCCGCGAGGGCGGTGGTGGGTATCAGGCGGCGTACGTTCATGACAGTCATTTTCAACAAATGTGGAAACGATTGTCAATTGAATCATCGCTACCGATCACCGACGATCAAGAACACCCCCGCCCCCACCCGCGCCGCCTCACCCACGCCACCAGCCCGCCACCCGACGATCACCCCCCGTACAGTGCCGCCATGCAACGCACCGAGATCGACGGCACAGCCGCCTTCTGGGCCCAAGGACCGCCCCCCTTCGCGGGTCGCATCACCTTCCACACCGGCCACGCCGACGAACCCCTCCCGCGACGCGGCCTCACCGAACTCGTCCACGGCCTCGTCGTCGACGCCCTCACCTCACCCGACACCGCACCACGCCTCCAGTGGGGCTCCGCCGTCGAACTCACCGACACCGCCTTCTGGGCCGAAGGCGAACCCGACCGCGTCGCCGCCCTCCTCACCAGCGTGTGCCGCACCCTCGCCGACCCACCCCTCGACGCCCTGCCCCGCGTCGCCCGCCGCCTCCAAGCCGCCCTCGACTGCGCCGCCCCCCACCCCGCCGCCGAACACCACCACATCCGCCACGGCTTCCGCGGCTACGGCAGAACGGCATTCGACCGGCCCCACCTCGCCCAGTACACCCCCGACGACATACGCGCCTGGGCCGCCCGCCACTTCGTCCGCGGCAACGCCGCCCTCTCCCTCACCGGCCCCCCGCCCCGGAACCTCCACCTGCCCCTCCCGGACGGCCCCCGCCACACCCGCCCGCCCCAGCAGCACGCCCCCTCCATCGGCGGCCAATGGTTCGAACACTCCCACGAAGCGGGCCACACCCTCTCCCTCTCCTTCGTCATGCCCACCACACACCACCGCCCCGCCCTCACGATCGCCCTCGACCGCATCGCACGAGAACAACACACCGGCGACGGCAGCCTCGGCGACCTCGGCGTCCGCACCGACCTCACCGGAGACGGCCGCACCATCGCCCTCATCACCGCCACCACCGACGAACGCGGCGCCACCACAGCCGCCACCACCCTCGACACCACCCTGCGCACCCTCTCCCAGCACGGCCCCACCTCCCAGGAGATCGACACCTACCGCACCACCGGCCTCGAAGACCTCGACAACCCCGCCTCCACCCGCGCCCTCGTCGACTTCACCGCCGACGACCACACCGCCGGACACGACCACCTCGACATCCACTCCCTACGGACCTTCCTCCACACCCTCACCCCCGACACCGTCCGCGCCACCCTCGCCGACTACCCCGCCACAGCCCTGCTCGGCATGCCCCGCCACACCGCCCCCACCCCCGCAACCCCCCTCACCCCGTTATCTTCTTCGCGGTCCTGCAAGAGGGCCGCTGGCCTCCGGGCCCGGCATGACTGTTGCCCCCTGTCGAACGGATGACCTGGGGGGTGG